>NZ_CALGNQ010000046.1 GCF_937958535.1 uncultured Georgenia sp.
GCGAAGTCCGTCCAGTCCTTGTTGCCGTTCTCGGCGAGCGCGAAGTTGATCGCGGCCGCACCCAGCCCGATGCCCAGCCCGACGAGGACGTTGACACCGGGGATGAACAGTGCGACGACGGCCACGACGGCACCGGCGATCGCCAGCACCTTGGCGATGCCGTCGAGGAGGTCGGCGTGGCGGTTGAGGAACTGTCGCCACGCGGAGTCGTTGAGGTCGTTGACCTCCAGCGCGGCGTCGATCAGCGCCATCGTCGACTCGGCGGCACCGTCGCGGTGGCTGATGGCGGCGGTGAGCGCACTGCGGGCGTCGGAGAGGTCGCCCTGGGCCGAGGACAGGCGCCCGAGGGCGTCCTCGAGGCGCGCCTGCGCGGTGGTCCGGTCACTGTCCTCGACCGCGTACTGGAGGTCGAGCGAGGCACTGGCGACGTCCGCCTCGGCCGCCCACACCCGCTCCCGGGCAGCGACCGCGGCCTCGAGTGCGGACAGCGACATCGCCTGCGCCTCGCGCAGCGGCTCGACGTACCCGGCGAGCGCCTCGGCGGTCTGCGCGTAACGCTCCTCGACGAGGGCGATCTCGTCCGCGACCAGCCGGGCCCGCTCACGGAAGGCGTCGACGGCCTGGCTCTGCTGCCCGTCGGAGGAGGCGATCTCACGCAGGTTGCGGGCGGCGTCGGCGATGACGGTGGCGACCTGGGCCATGTGCACGGCGCCGTCCTGGATCTCGTCCGGCGAGCCCGGGACGGGGTCGACGGACCAGTCCAGCGCGGACCAGTCGCTCGGGCGGCTCACTGGGGCACCGCCCCACCCGAGATGGTGGCCTGGACCTCCGGGTCGAGCGTCAGCTTGTCGGCGAGCAGCTGGTCCAGCTCCTCGAAGGCGAGCCCCACACCGGCGGCGACGTCGGCGAGGCTGCCGATCGTCTCGAGCATCTCCTGGCGGCGGCTCTGCCAGGTGAGTGCGAAGTCGGTGACCTTCCGGGCGAGGCCGGGGTGGCCCACGTGCTCGGCCAGCGCCTCTGCGTCGTGGTCGGCGTACATGAAGGTGTCGACGATCGCTCCCAGCTGCCCACCCGCCTCGACGAGCAGTTCGGTGTCCACCACGAGCTGTCCCATGGTCACCCTTCCGTGCGGTCGGCGGCGGTCGTCGTCCTTTCTACCCCACCTCGGTGACGCGGGACGAACGTCCACCCTGGGGAGAACTCCCCATGGTGTCGGGGGCCGGTCCCCGCGCCGCTGGGTGACCCGCGGACCTCCGGGCGGGTGAAGCGTCAGTACCCGCGCAGGCGGGTGAGCTGGCGCCGTTCCCGCTTCGTGGGCCGGCCGCTGCCGCGCGGCCGCTGCGGCACGGTCGGCTGCTCGACCGTCGGGGGTGGCGGTGGGGTCTCGTCGATCATCGCCTGGGCGGCGACGGCCGCCCCGACCCGCTTGCGCAGCGCCTGGCGCACGACGACGATCCGTTCCCGCGGGCCGCCCGTGACGACGATCCGGGAGCCGGGGCCGACGAGGGTCGCCGGCTTGGCGCGCTCGCCGTCGACCTTGACGTGCCCGCCACGGCAGGCGGCCTGGGCCTGGGTGCGGGTCTTGAACAGGCGCACCGCCCACAGCCAGCTGTCCACGCGCACGGTGTCCTCGGCCATGGTGGGATGCTACGCCTCCGTCCTCCGGTGGGTCGCCCGGTGCGGTCACGGGTCGCCCCTCCGCCCACACCCGGCCGAGCCCGAAGGGCGAGCCACCGGCCGCGGCGTCCTCGGGCACGGCCCCGTGCCGCCCTCCTATATCGCCCGGGCGACGCTGCGGCGCAGCGCCCAGGCGCCGGCGAGGACGAGGACGAGCGCCATGCCGGCGAGCACCCCGAGGTGTGGGGCGATGTCGACCACGCCGCCGGCGTGCCGCTGGATCTCGGCGAAGGCGCGGTACCCCCAGGAGTGCGGGATGACGTTGGCGACGGTGCGCAGGGTGTCGGGGAAGAGCTCGAGGGGGAACATGCAGCCGCCGAGTGCGCCGAGCACGAGACCGACCCCGACCGCGACGCCGTTGGCGGCCCCCTCGTGGTCCATGACCGACCCGAGCAGCATCGCCGCGCCGGTGGCGACGAGCGCGAAGACGGCGAGGACGAGCAGCGCCGGTCCGACGCTGCCGAAGTCGACGTCGAAGAGCAGGACGCTGGCGACCATGATGTAGGCACCCTGGAAGCAGGCGATGACCCACCGGCCGAGCACCTGGCCGAGGATCGCCTGGGCACCGGACACGGGGGCGGCGAGCACCCGTCCCTGGACGCCCAGACGCCGGGACTGGATGAGGGTGACCGCGCTGCCCAGGGTGGACAGGAAGGTGAACAGCAGGAGCATCGTCGCGGCGCTGAGGTCGAACCGGCCCAGCCCGGAGAGCTCCTGGGCCACCTCGTCGACGTCGACGACGTCGAGCTCGACCGGTGCGACGGAGGCGTCCGCGGCCGCCAGCGCGGCGGCGGCCTCACCCTCCGGCACGCCGAGCCCGGTGAGGGCGGTGAGCTGGGCCTGGTCGAGCGACAGGGTCTGCAGTGCCGTCCGCACCACCTGGCTCGCGGCCTGGGAGGCGGCCCCGGAGGCGGTGATCATCTCCACCTCCGCGGGCTCGCCGGCCGCGTAGGCCTGCTCGGCCGCCTCGCTCACGACGAGCCCGACGTCCGCCCGGCCGCGGGCGACCTGCTGGCGCATCGCCTCGGCGTCGGCGGCGCTCACGGCGGCGCCGAGCTCGTCGAGCTCGGCGGACAGCGCGGTGCGCAGCTCACCGTCGGTACCGCTGAGCACCACCCGGCCCGAGCTGCCCCCGCCGCCGAACTGCAGGCCGATGACGACGACGAGCAGGAGCGGGAAGATGAGGACGAAGAAGATGTTCGACCGGTCGCGCAGGAAGCGACGCAGCTCGGTCCCGGCGATCGCCGCCACCGCCGTCATGCCGCCACCCCCCGGTCGGGGACGAGCCGGGACACGACGGTGCACACGACGGTGAAGGCGAGCATCATGCCGAGCGGTGCCGCGACGTCGGCCGGCCCCCCGCCGCCGGAGCTGATCCCCAGGCCGCGGCTGAAGGCGGCGGTGGGGTTGATGTCGAGCAGGGTGCCGGCCACGCCGGTCGCCGCGACCGGGAAGAAGGCGCCGCCGGCGACACCGAGGACGATGGCGAGGATCGCCTGCGCCACGCCGGCCTGCTCGGAGGTCCGGGCGACCCGGACGACGATGAAGCTCAGCGACGTGGCGGCCGCGACGACGACGAGGACGAGTGCGGCGACGGTGAGCGGGGAACCGAAGTCGACGTCGAAGAACACCGAGCCGGCGACGAGGAGGACGACGGTGGCGAGCACACCCAGGACGTAGCTCGACACCGCCTTGGCGGCGACGATGAGCCCCGGCCGCATCGGCATCGACTGCAGCCGGGCGAGGGTGCCCTGCTCCCGTTCGTTGATGATCGCGAGCACCCCGAAGCCGACGGTGAACAGGAGGAACAGGCCGGCCTGGCCGGCGACCATGGTGGCACCGGGGTCGAGCTGCTCGGAGGCGGTGCGGCCCTCGACGGTGGTGACGACCGGCGGCGCCTGGGCGACCTCCTGGGCGAGGCGCCCGAGCGCTGCCGGGTCGAGGCCGAGCTCGGCGCCCGCCGTCGCGGCGACCGTCCCGGCGGTCATGCGGTCGGTGACCCCGCGGACCACCGAGATGAGGATGTCGGTCTCCAGGCCCGCGCCGTCGCCCTCGACGATGTCGACGGTCGCGCCCTGGCCGGAGGTGACAGCGGCCCCGAAGCCCGGTGGGACGACGATGCCGAGCTGTGCCTCGCCCGCCTCCGCGCGGGGCCGGACCTCCTCGGCGGCCACGCGCTCGACGGTGACGTCGAGCCCCTCCACCTCGGTGAGCACCCCGACGAGGGCCTGGCCCAGCTCGTCGTCGCCGGCGACGGCGGCGGCCACGGTGACCTCACCGAGGTCGACCTGCTCCATGTCCCCGAAGACGAGGTCGAGGACGAACATGAGCGCGATGGGCACGACGATGCCGAAGACGAGGACCGACCGGTCGCGCACCCGCTGGCGCACGTCGGCGGCCGCCATGGTGAGGAGCTGGCGCATGTCAGTCCCGCAGCGCCTTGCCGGTGAGGTGGAGGAAGACCGACTCCAGGTCGGGTCGGGAGATCTCGACGTCGGCGAGCTCCATGCCGGCCCGCCCCGCCGTCGTGACCACGGCGGCCACGGCGGTGGGGGCCTCCCGGACGTGGAGCAGGAGCTCGCTGCCCTCGACGACGGCACGCTCGACGACGGGCAGGGTCTGGAGCATCGACGCAGCGGCCGGGAGGTCACCGGTGCCACGCAGGCGGATCTCGTCGAGCTCGCCGACGATCCGGATGAGCTCCTCGCGGCTGCCCTCGGCCTGGATCCGGCCGGCGTCGATGATGCCGATGCGGTCGCAGAGCCGCTCGGCCTCCTCCATGTAGTGGGTGGTGTAGAGCACCGCCATGCCCTCGACGGACAGCGCCTCGACCGACTCGAGGATGGCGTTGCGCGACTGCGGGTCGACGCCGACGGTGGGCTCGTCGAGGATGAGCAGCTCGGGCCGGTGGAGCAGCCCGATGCCGATGTTGAGACGGCGCTTCATCCCGCCGGAGAACTCCTTGGTCGGGTCCTTGGCGCGGTCGGCCAGCCCGATGAGCTCGAGGACCTCGGCGGTGCGCTGCCGCAGCTCGGCGCCCCGCAGCCCGTGCAGCCGGCCGAAGAACAGCAGGTTCTCCCGGGCGCTGAGCTCGGGGTAGATGGCCAGGTCCTGCGGGACGAGCCCGAGCCGCCGCTTCGGCGCGACCTCCCGCGGCCCCATCCGCTGCCCGGCCACACGCACCTCCCCCGCGTCCGGGGCGAGCA
This sequence comes from uncultured Georgenia sp., assembly GCF_937958535.1. Taxonomy (GTDB): domain Bacteria; phylum Actinomycetota; class Actinomycetes; order Actinomycetales; family Actinomycetaceae; genus Oceanitalea. The sequence continues at coordinate 4,884 of NZ_CALGNQ010000046.1, forward strand.
GCCCGGCCACCATGGAGATCGTCGTCGTCTTGCCCGCGCCGTTGGGGCCGAGGAGCCCGTAGGTCTCACCCGGGGCGATGTGGAAGGACACGCCGTCGACGGCGGTGAGGTCGCCGAAGCGTCTGACGAGTCCGGCCACCTCCAGGACGGCGTTCGTGCTGGGACGGTCTGCGGTGCGGATGCCGGCGCTGCCGCTCGTCACCTCGGCTCCTGACGTCGGGAGGGTTGTGCGAGACATCGTGGCACAGGACGGTGAGCGGACGGGAGGGCTTTCCGTCTCCGCCGCCGCGGATGCGTCCGTCGGCCGCGTGGCGCACGCTGACGACGGTGGGGCCGGCGTGGCGGAAGGAGAGCACCGTGGAGGTCGAGGAGGTCGACCTGCTCGTCATCGGTGGGGGCAAGGCCGGCAAGTCGCTGGCGATGGACCGCGCCAGGGCGGGCTGGGACGTCGTCATGGTGGAGCGGGACAAGATCGGGGGCACGTGCATCAACGTCGCCTGCATCCCGACGAAGTCGCTCGTGGAGTCGGCGCGGGCGCTGCTCTCCGCCCGGCAGGCGGGCGACCTGGGCGTGGCGGTGGTGCGCCGGCCGGAGGTGGACCTGGACCGGCTGCGGGCGCACAAGGAGGGCGTGGTGGCCGGCATGGTCGACGCCCACACCCGGATGTTCGCCGACGCCGGGATGGACTTCGTCCTCGGCACCGCCCGGTTCGTCGCGCCCCGGACGGTGGAGGTCACCGCCCGGGACGGCGGTCGCCGGACGGTGCGCGCCCGGGACGTCGTCGTCAACACCGGCACCGCACCGGCCCTGCCGGACCTGCCCGGTATCACGGAGGCGGGAGTGCTGACCTCCGAGTCGATCCTCCGCCTCGCCCGTGTGCCGGGGTCCCTGCTCGTGCTCGGCGGCGGCTACGTCGGCTGCGAGTTCGCCGCCATGTTCACGGCGTTCGGCACCCGGGTGACGCTGCTCCAGGGCGGCCCGCAGCTGCTCGCGCGCGAGGACCCGGACGTCGCGGCGGACGTCGCCCGGGTGCTCACCGACCAGGGGGTCGACGTCCGGCTCGGGTCGCGTGCGGAGGCGGTGCGGCGGGACGGGCCGGAGGTCGTCCTCACGCTCGCCGACGGCACCGAGGTCCGCGGCGACGACCTCCTCGTGGCCACCGGCCGGGTCCCGGTCACCGACGACCTGGCCGCCGACGCCGCCGGGGTGCGGCTCGACGACCGGGGCTTCGTCGTCGTCGACGACCACCTGCGCACGAGCGCCGAGCACGTGTGGGCGGCGGGCGACGTGGCCGGCAGCCCGCAGTTCACGCACGCCTCCTGGCACGACTTCCGCATCCTGCGGGCCAACCTCACCGGCGGAGAGGCCACGACCACCGGCCGGCTCGTGCCCTACACCGTGTTCGTCACCCCCGAGCTCGCCCGCGTCGGGCTCACCGAGACACAGGCCCGCGAGCGGGGCCTCGACGTCGCCGTGGCGCGGCTCCCGGTGGCCGCCATCCCGCGGGCGAAGACCGTGCACGACACCGTCGGCACGTGGAAGGCGGTGGTCGACCGCGCTACCGACCGCATCCTCGGGGTCGCGCTGCTCGGTCTCGGCTCCGGGGAGGTGGTCACCGCCGTCCAGCTGGCGATGCTCGGCGGGCTGACCTGGCCGGAGGTCCGCGACGCCGTCATCACCCACCCGACGATGGGCGAGGGTCTCAACCTGCTCTTCGACACGCTCGGCTGGAACGGGTCCGAGGGGTAGGCGTCCCCGAGGGCTGGGCCGGGGCAATGACCTCGCCCCCGGGCGGGGCCGGGCCGTAGTCTCCGGCGGGTGAGCCCCACACCACCGGACCGGATCGAGCCCGGCACCGACGTCGTCGTCGACCCCCACGAGGCGCTGCGCGCCAACCGCGCCAACTGGGACGACCGCGCCGACATCCACGCGGAGTCGGCGATGTACGACCTCGCGGGCTTCGTCGCCGACCCCGAGGCGCTGAGCAGCGTCGTCCGTGAGGACCTCACCCTCCTGGGGCCGCATCTGCCCGGCGGCACCGTCGCCGGGCTGGACGTGGTCCACCTCCAGTGCCACATCGGCACGGACACCCTGTCGCTGGCCAGGCTCGGTGCCCGCGTCACCGGGGTGGACCTGTCCCCACGCAGCCTGGAGATCGCCCGCGACCTCGCCCGCCGGTGCAGGCTGGAGGCGACGTTCGTCGAGGCGGACGCGCAGCATGCCGCCGACGCCGTCGCCGGCGACGTCGACCTCGTGTACACGAGCATCGGGGTGGTCACCTGGCTGCCCGACCTCACGGCCTGGGCCGGCAGCATCGCGCGGCTGCTGCGACCGGGTGGCACCTTCTACATCCGCGACGGCCACCCGATGCTCTACACGCTCGACGACATGCGCTCCGACGTCCTGGCCGTCCGCTACCGCTACTTCCCCACCGGTGAGGCGGAGATGTGGCAGGACCCCACGAGCTACACCGGCGAGGACCGGCGGCTCGCCCACCCGCGCACGTACGAGTGGCCGCACTCGCTCGCCGAGATCCTCGGGGCGCTGCTCGGTGCCGGACTGCGGGTGACGAGCGTCGGGGAGCAGCAGACGGTGCCGTGGCAGGCCCACCCGCTCATGGAGCCGGTCGGTGAGAGCTGGGCGTTCCCCGAGCCGATGCGCCAGTGGGTGCCCACCACCTACAGCATCACCGCGGTGAAGGACCACTGAGCCCGGACCGGGCCGGGCGGAGCCGCAAGCCCCTGGCCGGGCGGCCGTCCTTCCCGGCCGGCCGTCCGGCCTCCCTGCGCACCCCTCCCCCACGGGGGTCGGGCCAGACCTCCTCCTAGCGCACGGCAGACAGCGTCAGCCCGGTGTCCGCGTCGAACAGGTGCACCCGGTCCAGGTCGACGGTGACGGCGATGCGCTGCCCCGGTGTGCCGGTGACGGTCGGGCGTGCCTTGACCTTGAGCATCTCCCTGCCCATCTTGACGTCGACCACGGTGCGGTCACCGAGCGGTTCGAGCCCGTAGAGCTCCCCGGTGAGCACCGTGTCGCCGCGTGCCTCCACGGACAGGTCCTCGGCGCGCACCCCGAGCAGCAGCGGACGGCGGTCCTCGGCCGTGGCCCACCGTGGCCGCGGGAGCGTCCAGCCCTCCGCCCCGACGAGCCGGTCCCCCTCGGCGTGGCAGGCGAGTAGGCTGATCCGCGGACTCCCGACGAAGCCGGCGACCCACTGGTTGGCCGGGCGGTCGTACACCTCTGTCGGGGTCCCGACCTGCTGCACCGTGCCCTCCCGGAGCACCGCCACCTGGTCCGCCATGGACAGCGCCTCGACCTGGTCGTTCGTCACGTAGATGAAGGTCGCGCCGAGGCTGCGGTGGATCCGGGTGAGCTCGGTGCGCATCTCGACCCGGAGCTTGAGGTCGAGGTTCGTCAGCGGCTCGTCCATGAGGAACGCCCGCGGCGTGCGGACCAGCGCCCGCGCCAGCGCCACGCGCTGCATCTCACCGCCCGACAGCTGGGCGGGACGGCGCTCGAGCAACCGCTCGATGTGCAGCAGGCCCGCGACCTTCGTGACGGCGGCGGTGATCTCCTCGGCCGAGGCGTTGCGGGCGCGCAGCGGCGAGGCGATGTTCTCGAAGACCGTCTTGCGCGGGTAGAGGGCGTAGTTCTGGAACACCATCGCGAGGTCGCGCGCGGCCGGGCTGTCCCCCGTTGCGTCACGGCCGTCGAGGTGCACCGAGCCGGCGTCCAGCTGCTCCAGCCCGGCGATCGCCCGCAGTGTCGTCGTCTTGCCCGCACCGGACGGCCCCAGCACCACGAAGAAGGAGCCGTCGGGCACCTCCAGGGTCACCCCGTCGAGCGCCTGCACCTCACCGAAGGACTTGCGCAGCCCGTAGGCAGCCACCGTTCCCATCAGGCCACCAGCTCTCCCGTGCTCGGGTCGTAGACCGGCGGGGTGCTGCCGATGTGCCGTAGACCCACCGGCGCATCGGGCTCGAACCGGATGGTCGGAGGCATCCGCACGCGGACGTCTCCCTCCCCGCTGGCCACGACGTAGATGATCTCGTCCCCCAGGATCTCTGCGGACACCACGCGCCCGGGGACCGTCCCGCCCTCCCCCGCCGGCGTGACCTCCAGCGCCTCGGGGCGCACCCCCGCGACCAGCGGGCGGTCGCGCCGGAGCCCCGGTGGCGGGGCGAGGGCGAGCCCGCCGGGGGCGCGCAGCCGTCCCTCGGCCACCTCGACCTCGACCAGGTTCATCGGCGGGGAGCCGATGAAGCCCGCGCAGAACAGGCTGGCCGGGCGTTCGTAGACCTCCAGGGGCGTGCCGACCTGTTCCACCCGGCCCTTGTTGAGGATGGCGATGCGGTGCCCGAGGGACATCGCCTCCACCTGGTCGTGGGTGACGTACACCATCGTCGTGCCGAGCTCGGCCTGCATGTGCTTGATCTCCGTGCGGGTGTCCGCCCGGAGCTCGGCGTCGAGGTTGGTGAGCGGCTCGTCCATGAGGAAGGCCTGCGGCCGCCGGACCAACGCCCGGGCGAGCGCGACCCGCTGCTGCTCCCCGCCGGACAGCCGGTTGGGTTTGCGGTCCAGGAGCGGGCCGAGCCGCATCATCCGGGCGGCCTCCTCGACCCGTTCGCGGATCTCCGCCTTGGGCCGCCCCTCGGCACGCAGCGGGAAGGCCAGGTTGTCCCGGACCTTCAGGTGGGGGTAGAGGGCGTAGAACTGGAACACCATGGCGATGTCCCGCTCGGCGGGCGGCAGGTCGTTGACCAGGGTGTCCCCGATGCGGATGTCGCCGGACGTCTGGCGCTCCAGCCCCGCCATGGCCCGCAGCGTCGTCGTCTTGCCGCAGCCGGACGGCCCGAGCATGACGAAGAGCTCGCCGTCGGCGATGGACAGGTCGACGTGCTCGACGGCGACCGTCCCGTCCGGGTACCGCTTGTGCAGGGCGGTGACCTCGATACCGGCCATCAGCGTCGCACCGCCCCGAGTGTCACGCCGGCGACCAGGTGCTTGCGCACGAGGTAGGCGAAGACGAGCACCGGCAGGGCGAACACCACCGCGGAGGCGGCGACCAGTCCCCAGTTCACCGTGGTGCCGCCGATGAGGCCGGCGATGGCGGGTGGTGCGGTCCGGACCTCCGCGCTGGAGGTGAGGAAGATGGCATAGACGAACTCGTTCCACGAGAAGATGAGCGCGAACACGGCCGTCGCGGCGATGCCGGGGACGAGCAGGGGCAGGGTGAACTTCCAGAACGCCTGCAGCCGGGTGTAGCCGTCGAGCATCGCGGCGTCCTCGTACTCCGAGGGCACCTCGTCGACGAAGCCCTTCATCATCCAGATCGTGAACGGCAGGTTGAACGCGGTGTAGACGAGGATGAGGCCGAGCCTGGTATCGATGAGCCCGAGCTGGCGGTACATGAGGAAGATCGGGATGACGACCACCACGGGTGGCATGAAGCGGGTGGAGAGGATGAAGAACAGCTGGTCCCGCTTGCCCTTGACGTTGAAGCGGGAGTAGGCCCACGCCGCGGGCACCCCGAGCAGGGTGGCCAGCGCGGTGGAGGACCCGGCGACCACCACCGAGTTGAGGAACGAGCCGGACAGCTCGGAGCGTCCCCCGCCGGGGGCGACGAAGACGTCCTTGTAGTGCTGCAGGGTGACGTCGAACCCGAAGAACTTCGCCGGGACGGCGTAGATGTCCTCGCCGGTCTTGATGGAGGTCTGGAGGATCCACATGACGGTGAAGAGCGAGCCGCCCAGGAGCACGGCCAGCACCCCCAGCTCGACCGCGGACCGGACCTTGCCGCCGGGCACGCGGCGGGCGCGGGAGGCGTCCGGGGTGGTGGGGCCGGGGACGGCGTCGTCGACGGTGAGCGCCATCAGCCCTCCTTCAGCTTGTTGAGGTAGCGCAGGTAGAACTGCGTCAGGACGATGACGACGATGACCATGAGGATCCCGTACGCGGAGGCGGTCCCGGTGCGGAAGCCGAGGAACGCGACCTTGTAGACGTGGAACGACAGGGTCTCGGTGGACACGCCCGGTCCGCCGTTCGTCAGGACGTAGACGAGGTCGAACTGGCGGAAGGCCTCGATGGCCCGGAAGAGCACCGCGATGAGCAACAGCGGCCACACCATCGGCAGGGTGATGTGGCGGAACCTGAACCACTCCGAGGCCCGGTCGATGGACGCCGCCTCGTAGAGGTACTTCGGTACCGCGGTCAGCCCGGCGAGCGCGATGAGCATGATGAACGGTGTCCACTGCCAGGTGTCGACGAGGATGAGGGAGAACAGCGCCGTCCGCTGCCGGGTGAGCCACTCCACCGGCTCGAGACCGAGCGAGACCAGCAGGCTGTTGACCACGCCGAACTGCGCGTCGAGCATGAACCGCCAGAACAGCCCCACGACGACCGGCGACAGCATCATCGGGACGAGGAACAGCGTGGTCAGCAGGCCGCGCCCGCGCGTGCGCCGGGAGATGAGGTAGGCGATGGCGAAGCCCAGGACGGTCTGCAGGAGCACCGCCCCGGCCACGAACACCGTCGTGGTGAGTGCTCGTGTCCGCACCTCCGCCGAGGTCAGGACGTCGGCGTAGTTCTGCAGCCCGACGAAGCTGCCGGGCACGCTGCTCGTCGCCGAGTAGTCGGTGAACGACAGGTACAGGGCCCACAGCAGCGGGAAGACCGACATGCCGAGCAGCAGGAGCATCGCCGGGGAGATGAAGGCCAGGGCGAGTCCGCGGTCACGCAGGCGGGGGGACCGCCCCGGTGCAGGCGGCCGGGGGGCTGCCACCTGCACCGGGGTGTCGATCGACTTCGTCATGCTCATCTCACAGCCCGCCGCTGCCGTCGAGGACGGCCTGCTGCTCCCTGGCGATGTCGTCGAGCGCCGTCTGCGGGTCCTTGGCCCCGTTGAGGGCCGCGTTGACATTGGTGTTCTCGATGTCGATGAGGCGCGCGTACTCCGGGACGTTCCACATGTCCCGCTGACGTGAGACGGAGTCGGTGTAGACCTGGTTGAACGGTCCGGCCTCGAGGAACTCGGGGGAGTTCAGGGCGTCGGTGCGGGACGGCACGCCGCCGGCCGCGGCCCACTTCTTCTGGATCTCCTCCTGCTCGAACCAGCGCATGAAGTTCAGCGCTTCCGCCACCCGGTCCTCCGGGGCGTAGGCGGAGATGTGCATCCCCATGCCGCCGAGCGGCACGAGGTCCGTCTCCTGCGTCGGCAGGGTGGCGAAGCCGAGCTTGTCGAGGATCTCCTCGCGGGTGTCGCCGAGCGACGACTGCGTCGGGTCCAGCAGGCCACCGCTCGCTGCGATCCAGTTGAACGCGATGCACGCGGTGCCCTGGGAGACGGCGGCGTTGACCTCGTCGAGGAACCAGTTGCCGGAACCCGGGGCGGTGAGCGGCTTCATCTCGTTGACGAGGACGTCCATCGCCTTGCGCCCGGCCTCGTCGTTGATGACGCCCTCGATCTTGCGCTCCTCCTGGATCCAGAGGTTGCCGCCGTACAGGGCGTTGACGGTGTTGTAGGTGACCGCCGCGGCGTCGGAGCCGTTGGCCTGGTGGAAGGCCAGCCCGTAGACGCCGGGGTTCTCCTCCTGGCACTGGCGGGCGGCCTCGATCATGTCGTCCCAGGTCTCGGGGGGCTCCTCACCGATGAGGTCCTTGCGGTAGATCATCGTCCACGTGTCGCCGAGCAGCGGCAGGCCGTACAGGCGGGCGTTCTCGTCCCGCTGGCCCGTCTCGGCCTGGGGGTACTGGCCGTAGGCGGCGAGGAGGTACGGGTCGTAGGCGTCGGTCTCGATGTTCTCGTTGATGAAGTCGGTGATGTCGAGGATGTTGCCGTTCGTCACGGCCTCGCCGATGTGCTGGGAGTCGAGGACGGCGATGTCGAAGTCCGTCTGCCGGGCGGCGAACTGGGTGAACATCGCGTCGTGCCAGTTCGCGTTCGGCACGGTGTTGACCTTGATGGTCACGTTCGGCCGCTCCTTGGTGTACTCCTCGTTGGCGAAGTCCTCGAGGAGCTGGGCGGGCGGCCACTCGAACCAGATGAAGCTGAGCTCCAGGGGCTCGTCGGTGAGCTCGGGGATGGTCGCGGGGGCCGCAGGACCCTGTGCCTCCCCGTTGTCGTCGTCACCTTCGGCGCCGCCGCTGCAGGCCGCCAGGGTCATGGCGACGAGCGTGGCCGTGGCCGCCGTCCTCACCCTGCGGCCGTGGCGAGAGCTCCGTCGGTCTCGCGTCGTGTTCCTCATCTGTTCTCCTGCTTCCTAGGTGGGGGGTGGGCTGAACCTCGTGCTGACTTGCCGGCCGACGTCACCAGGACGTCGCGATGTACTGGGTCTCCATGAACTCGAGCAGTCCCTCCGTGCTCCCCTCGCGGCCCAGCCCGCTCTGCTTGGTGCCGCCGAAGGGTGCGGCCGGGTCCGAGACGAGACCTCGGTTCAGGCCGACCATGCCGCTGTCGATGCTCTCCGCGAGCCGCAGCCCGCGCGCGAGGTCACCGGTGTAGAGGTAACTGACCAGGCCGTACTCGGTGTCGTTGACCATCGCCGTCACGTCCTCCTCTCGTTCGAAGCGGACCACGGGGGCCACCGGTCCGAAGATCTCCTCGTGGAGCAGGCGGGCGTCCGGCGGCACGTCGACGAGCACCGTCGGGGGATAGAAGGAGCCCGGCCCCGAGCTGGGACGCGCGCCCCCCAGGGCGGCGCGGGCGCCGCGCTCGAGGGCGTCCTGGACGAGCTCGTCGACCTTGCGCACGGCTCCCTCGTCGATGAGCGGGCCGCACTGGGTGCGCTCGTCGGAGCCCGGGCCGACCCGCAGCGCAGCCATCCGGGCGACGAGGCCCTCGACGAAGGCGTCGTGCACCGGCTCCTGGACGAAGAACCTGTTGGCGGCGGTGCACGCCTGCCCGCCGTTGCGCATCTTGGCCACCATCGCGCCCTCGACCGCCGCGTCGACGTCGGCGTCGGCGAGGACGACGAAGGGGGCGTTGCCACCGAGCTCCATGCCGCACTTGAGCACCTGGTCCGCGGCGCTGCGCAGCAGGCGGCGCCCGACCTCGGTCGACCCGGTGAACGAGAGCATGCGGGTCCGGGGGTCGCTGAGCATCGTCCCCACGACGGGGCCGGGCTCGGTGGTCGTGATCACGTTGAGCACGCCGGGGGGCAGTCCGGCCTCGAGGAGGAGGGATGCCACCGCGAAGGCGGTGAGCGGGGTCGCGGTGGCCGGCTTGAGGATCGCGGTGCACCCGGCCGCCAGGGCCGGGGCGATCTTGCGGGTCGCCATCGCGGCCGGGAAGTTCCACGGGGTGATGAGCACGCTGACGCCGACCGGCCGGTGGGTGACGAGCAGCCGGTTGGCCCCGCTCGGGGAGCGGCCCAGCTGCCCGTGCAGGCGCACCCCCTCCTCGGCGTACCAGCGGAAGAACTCGGCGGCGTAGGTCACCTCGGACCGGGCGTCGGCCGGCGACTTGCCGTTCTCGAGGCTGATGAGCAGGGCGAGCTCCTCGCTGCGCTCGTGCATGAGGTCGAAGACGCGCAGCAGCAGCTCGGCCCGCTCGCGGGGCGCGGTGGCCGCCCATCCGGCCGCCGCGGCGGCTGCCGCGTCCACCGCCGCCTCGGCGTCGCCGACGCCGGCGTCGGCGACCGAGGTCAGCACCTCCCCCGTCGAGGGGTCGCGGACGTCGATCCGTCCCCCGTGCCGGCTGCCGCGCCACTCCCCGGCCACGAGGAGGTCGGTGGGTACGTCGAGGCCGGCGAGGACCGCTCGCATGGACTCGTGCATCGTGACGGTCATCGGGCACCTGCTCTCGGGGTGAGGTCCGTCGGCCCGGGCAGGGTCTGGTGCAGGGCGGCCCGGTCGCCGGTGTACGCCGCGTGGACGATCTGCTCCACGGCGTCGACGTCGAGCGGACGCGGGTTGTTCGCGATGAGCCGCCCGGCCTCGAGGGCCCGTTCGGCCGTCCAGCGCAGCCGGTCCGCGGGCAGCCCGAGATCCGCGAGGGTGCGTGGGATCCCCACCGCGGCGAACAGCTCCGCGACGCGGTCTATGGCCTCGTCGGCCAGCTCCTCCTCGGACGCCTCCGCCGAGGCCCCCATCGCCCGGGCGATGGTGGCCAGCTCCGGGATGCGCACCGGCCGGTTGAACTCCATGACGTAGGGCAGCAGGACCCCCACCCCGAGCCCGTGGGGGGTGCTCGTCAGGGCGCCGACCGGGTACTGGATGGCGTGCGCCGCCGCCGTGCCGGCCGTGCCGAGGGCGAACCCGCCGGCGGTGGCCCCGAGCATCATCGACTCGCGGGCATCCATGTCCTCCGGGTCCGACCAGGCACGTCGCAGGCTGCCCGCGATGCGCCGGACGGCCATGAGGGCGTAGGTGTCCGTGAGCTCGTTCTTGCCGACGAAGACCCGCTCCGTCGCCAGGTCGGTGGCGGTCGGGCGGCGGATGGCGGTGAAGGCCTCGATGCCGTGCGACAGGGCGTCGGCGCCCGCGCTGGCCGTGAGGGCCGGTGGGCACCCGGTGGTGAGCTCCGGGTCGCAGACGGCCGTGTGCGGGATGAGGTAGGGGCTGGAGATGCCCACCTTGCTCACCCGCTCGGGATCGGTGAGGACGGCCACGGGCGTGACCTCCGACCCGGTCCCGGCGGTGGTCGGCAGCGCCACGACCGGCAGGACCGGCCCGGGGACGCGCGACTCGCCGTAGTAGTCCGACGGCTCACCGCCGTGCGTGAGGAGCACCGCCACCGCCTTGGCGAGGTCGAGGCAGCTGCCGCCGCCCATGCCGATGACGACGTCCGGCGCAGCGTCCGCGGCGAGCGCGGCGCACCGGGTGACCTGGTGCGCCGGGACGTCCGGCAGCGCCTCGGCGTAGACCGTCACCTCCACACCCTCTCCCTCGAGCAGCGTGACGAGCTCGGTGAACTCGGCCGTCGCTCCGAAGCGGGCGTCGGTACAGACCAGGGCGCGGGAGCCGAGGGACGCGGTCAGCGTGCCCAGGGCGTGTCGCTGACCGGTGCCGAACACGACCTGCCGAGGTCCACGCAGGACGCCGAGCATGTTCATGGGTTCTCCTGGGGTAGGCGGTTGGGCGGGGCCGGCGGACAGGTACGCGACAATGCGGAGGAGGTGAGGCGGCTCTTTCCGATACGATCCGATTTCGGGTGATCATGGAGTAGACGGGCAGCCCCTGTCAACCATCACCAAGCACGAGAAGGAAGAAGGACCAGTCTGTGGACGACGCGATGATCGACCGTGGGACCCGCCGCACGCATCCGAACGGGAGACCCCACCGACGGCTCGCCGACGAGGTGTACGACACGCTGCTCCGTCAGCTCATGTCGTCGCACATCGTGCCCGACTCCCGCGTCACCATCGACGCCCTGGCGCGGGAGCTCGGGGTCTCCCAGACGCCGATCCGCGACGCGCTGAACCGGATGGAGGCCGACGGGCTGGTGGTCCGCGTGCCGAACGCGGGGTACCGGATCCCGCCCCAGATCACCCGCGAGCGGTTCGAGGACATGGTCGAGATCCGCCTGCTCCTGGAGCCGGCAGCCGCCCGTCGCGCAGCCGAACGCGCCACGTTGTCGCAGGTCGACGAGCTGCGACGGCTGCTCGACGAGATGGCCGCGCTGGAGGAAGGCCCCGGGCCCACGACCTACGGCGCGTTCGGCCTGCGCGACGCCGCCTTCCACGACCTCGTCGCGAAGAGCGCGGGCAACGAGCTCATCCGCGAGGCGCTCGCCCGGCTGCACACGCACGTCCACCTGTTCCGGCTGGTCTACGACACCCAGGTCACCAACCTGGCGATGGGCGAGCACGCCGAGATCCTCGCCGGTATCGCGGCGCGCGACCCCGACATGGCCGCCTACGCCATGCGCCGGCACATCCTGCTCTCGGGTGAGCGGTTCCGCCCGCTGTTCGACAAGGCTCCGCAGGCCGAACGCTCCGGGGCTTGACGGCAAGGACCGAGGGGCGCAATCCTTACCTGACCGACCTGAATCGGATCGGATCGGATCAGGTCTCGGCCCGGTCCTGCGGGTCGCGAACCGCCCCAACGACGAGTGCGAGGAGATCGAGGTGCCCAGAGCGTTGCTCCTGACCGGCGATGCTGCCGAGGAGCTTGACACCATGTACCCCTACTACCGCGTGCAGGAGGGCGGGTGGGACGTCGACGTCTCGTCGAAGACGATGCGCGACGTGCAGCTCGTCATCCACGAGTTCGACCCCGACTGCGACGCGTACGTCGAGAAGCTCGGCCGCAAGCTCCCGGTCGACGTGCCCTGGGAGGACGTCGACGTCGAGCTCTACGACGCGCTCATCATCCCCGGGGGCCGCGCCCCGGAGTGGATCCGCACGGACGACCACGTACGCCGCATCACCGAGCACTTCTTCGCCCGGAACCTGCCGATCGCCCTGATCTGCCACGGCGCGCAGGTACCGGCGGTGTACGGGCTGCTCAAGGGTCGCAAGACGGCATGCTTCCCACCGATCACCGGCGACATGGAGAACGCGGGCGCCACGGTCATCGACGCCCCGGACGTCGTGGACGGCAACCTCGTCTCCTGCCGCGGCTGGCCGGACATGCCGCAGTTCGGTCGGGTGATGATGGAGGTCTTCTCCACGTCGCTCGTCAACGCCTGACGTGCCCGATCCCCCGGTGAGGGCAGCACGCACCGTCGTCGTCGACGGCTCGCCGGTCCGGGTGGTCGAGGGCGGCACCGGCCCCGCGGTGCTGCTGCTCCACGGCTCCGGACCCGGAACCACCGGGTCCGGAGCCTGGGCGACCACCATCGAGGCGCTCGCGGGGTCGTGGCATCTGGTGGCGCCCGACCAGGCCGGCTTCGGCGGCACCCCCCTCCCGCCGGGCTCGCGCGGCGGGCTGCGGACGTGGACGGAGCGGGCCGCTGCCCTGATGGACGCCCTCGGGCACAGCTCCTACGCCGTCGTCGGCCACTCCATGGGCGGGGCGGTCGCCCTGGCGCTGGCGGCTGCGCGCCCCGGACAGGTCACCCACGTCGTGCCCGTCTCGACGATGGGCGCCCCCGGAGCGCCGCTGTCGCCGGCGCTCGACGCCGTGTGGGCGGCCCCCGCCACCGAGGAGGGCGCGCGGGACATGCTCAGCCGCCTCGTGCTGGACCGGTCGCTCGTCACCGAGTCGGCCGTCGCCGCCCGGACCGCGGCGATGCAGGCCGGCGCGGCCGCGTTCGCCGACCTCTTCCAGCCGCCCCGGGCACGGTGGGTGCAGGACCTCACCCTGCCCGCGCAGACGTTGGCGGCTGTGCGCGCACCGGTGCTGCTGGTCCACGGCGCCCAGGACGGCGTCACTCCGCTGCGCGAGGCGGCGCTGCCGCTGCTCGACCACCTCGCCGACGTCCGCCTGTACGTCCTCGGGCGTTGCGGGCACGCGCCACCGGTCGAGCACCCGCGCGAGTTCCAGCGCCTGCTGGCGGAGTTCCTGCGCCGGCCGGTGGGGGGATGAGTCGGCCGGTACGCCGCGTTCGCGTGGCCGTGGTCCAAGGATGGTCCACGGCGGGTCGCGGCCCTTCCTCCGTGGGACGTTTCTGCAGGTCAGAGGCTTATAGGCGGATGAGTCGGCCGGTACGCCGGGTTCTGTCCCACGGCCCCGTCACCGGGGCCGCGGTGGCGGCCATCCATCTAGGACGCACGTTGCCGTGCGCCTCGAGCGACCTACCCGCAGGCATCGGGCGAGCAGCCCTCGAGCGCCTGCTGTCTGGTCTTGCTCCGGGTGGGGTTTACCGAGCCGCGCCGGTCACCCGACGCGCTGGTGGTCTCTTACACCACCCTTTCACCCTTACCGCCGCGGTCCGGGGACTGCGGCGGCGGTCTGCTTTCTGTGGCACTTTCCCGCGGGTCACCCCGGGTGGGCGTTACCCACCACCCTGCTCTGCGGAGCCCGGACGTTCCTCGTCGCCCCGAAGGGGCGCCGCGACCGCCTGGCCGACTCATCCGCACCTCCAGTCTACCGGCGTGCCGCGACCGGCCGACACGGACGCCGGGAGCGTGCAACTCGTCCGGTCACTCGCGGCCGAGCTGGGCGGGGCACCCCATCGCGTGGACCTCCCCCCGGCCGCGCCAGCGTCGCACGACGCTCACCGTGCCCGGCGCGATGCGGAAGACGTCCCACGCCTCGGGCGGGGCCTCGACGACGGTGCCGATGATCGCCGCGATGACGTCGGCGTGGGCCGCCACGACGACGGTGCAGCCGCGGCAGCTCTCGTCCAGGCGGGAGAGCGCCCGCTCCACCCGCGCCGCGAGGTGGGCCCGCTCCTCCCCCGGCTGTGCCGGGGCGAAGTCGTCGTCGACGGTGGGCACGCCGAGGCCGGCGACCTCGCTGATGAGCTCGGCCGTCTGCTGCGCCCGCACGAGCGGCGAGGCCAGCAGCAGGCTGGGCGGCGCCAGGTGGGGCCACAGACCGTCGCCGATCTGGTCGACCACCGCGGCCGCCGCGCCGGCGAGCTCCACCCCCTGCTCGGTGAGCTCGGGGTCCCCGCCCCGCTCCCGCGGTGCCACGCCCGGGCTGACGAGGACGAGGGTGACGGCGTCCGGGTCGGACAGTGACGGTGCGTTGGTGTCGACGTCCGGGATCGGGGGGACGTCGTCCGCGTCGTCCTCCGCGTCCACAGGCGCGTCTGCCGGCTCGGCCGGCTCGGCGGTGTAGTCCCGCTCGATCCGTCCGCCACTGTCCATGACGGCGTTCGCCAGGGCGTCCGCCGCACCGTTCTCGGCGCGAGGCACCCAGGTGTACCGGACCTGGCCCGGCGGGAAGATCTCCCGCGCCTCGAGGGCGAGGCGGCGCATGTCGGCGTGCTTGATCTTCCAGTTCCCCGACATTTGCTCGACGACGAGCCGGGAGTCCATCCGGACCTCCACCTGCGCCGTCGGGTCGATCTCGGCCGCCGCCCGCAGCCCGGCGATGAGCCCGCTGTACTCGGCGACGTTGTTCGAGCACACACCGAGGAACTCCGCGCGCTCGGCGAGCACCGTGTCGCCCTCGCGGACCACCGCCCCGTACCCGGCCGGCCCCGGGTTGCCCCGCGAGCCGCCGTCCGCCTCGACGACGAGCACCCGGCCGCTGCGCCCTGCCCGTTGCTGCGGACGCTCGGCCTCGCCGGGCTCGGTGTCGAAGAGGCTGGCCTGGCTCACTTCGGGTCCATCCGGACGATGATGTAGCCGTAGTCCTCGTGCTGGACGACCTGCTCGGGCGGGGCGGAGTGGATCGCGTCGAGCTCGGTGAGCGAGAAGTCGAGCTGAGTGCCCTCCGTGCGCGAGCCGTACAGGGCGATGGCGGCCAGCCCGCCGGTCCGCTCGCGGACCCGGTCGTAGAGCGCCATGAGGCCGGGGTCGATCTCCTCGACGATCGAGCTGCGCTCGGCGGCGATGGAGGCGAGCTCGGCGTCGATGGTGGACCACTCGGCGTCGCGCGCCTCGGTGTGCCGGGCGATGTCGGCGGCGATGGCGGCCTCCTGCCGCTCGAGCTCGGCGAGCCGGCCCTCGGCCTCCTCCAGGCGCTCCATGACCTCGAGCTCGACCTCCTCCAGGTCGGCCTGGCGCCGGGCGAGCTGCTCCAGCTCGGCCTGGAGCGCCTGGGCGTCCTTCGCGGTGACGGCGCCCGAGTCGAGGCGCGACTGGTGGCGGGCGGCGCGTTGACGCACCTGTTCGACGTCGCCCTCGGCCTTGGTCAGCTCCCGCCGGGTGTCGGAGATGGTGGTGCGTTCCTCGACCTGGGCCCGCCGCAGGTCCTCCAGGCGGGCCTCGAGCTCGGCGAGCGTCTCGAGCACGGGCAGGCTGCGGCGCTGGTGGTTGAGCTTGGCGGCACGGGTGTCGAGCGCCTGCACGTCGAGCAGACGGCGCTGGTCGGCCACGGGGGCGGTGGTCACTGGGCGGCTCCCTCGGTGTCGTCGGTACGGCCATTGTCGGGGGCGCCGAGGCGCAGCGTCCACGGGTCGGTGACCGTCCTGCTCACGACGGTCCGGAGTACGGCGCCGGCGGCGCGGGCGTCCTCCTCGAGCCGTGCGGCCGCGACGGGCAGCCAGGGCCACTCGCTGGCCCAGTGCGTGGCGTCGATGAGGTAGGGCGGCCCGGCCTCGAGGGCCTCGGAGGCGGGGTGGTGGCGCAGGTCGGCGGTGAGGTAGACGTCCGCGCCGATCGCGCGGACGGTGCCGAGGAGCGAGTCACCCGACCCACCGCACACGGCGACCGTGCGCACCTCGGCGTCGAGGTCGCCGGCCACGCGGATGCCCTGGGCCGTGGCGGGCAGCACCGCGGCGACGTGCTCGGCGAGCGCGCGCAGGGTGGTCGGGGCGGGCAGGGTGCCGACACGGCCGATCCCGGTCCCCGCGGGCTGAGCGGCGTGCTCGACGACCGAGAACGCGGGCTCCTCGTAGGGGTGCGCGGCGCGCAGCGCGGCGACGACGGCGGCGCGGCGGTGGCGGGGCAGCGTCATCTCCAGGCGGTCCTCGACCACCTCGGTGATCTCACCGCGCTCGCCGATGGTCGGGTTGGCCGCGGCGCCGGCCCGGAAGGTGCCCTGACCGGTGACGGTGAAGGCGCACCGGTCGTACTCGCCGATGGCACCGGCACCCGCCGCGGCGAGGGCGTCGAGGACGCGCGTGGTGTGGTCCTGCGGGACGAAGACGGTCAGCGTGTCGAGCGCGTCGGCGTCGTGCGGGGTCAGCGGCCGCCGGTCGCGCAGGTCGAGCAGGTCGGCGAGCGCGTCGGCCACTCCCCCCCGCGCGGAGTCGGCGTTGGTGTGGGCGGTGTAGAGCGCGCAGCCGGCGCGGATGAGGTCGTGGACGACCCGGCCCTTGGGGGTGTCGGCGGCCACCGTGGTGGTGCCGCGCAGGTAGAGCGGGTGGTGGGTGACGAGGAGGTCGGCGCCGGCGGCGATCGCCTCGTCGGCCACGGCCCGCACCGGGTCCACGGCGAACACGACCTTGCGCACGGGCGCCGCGGGGTCACCCGCCACGAGACCCACGGCGTCCCACCCCTCGGCGGTGCCTGGCGGGTAGCGCTGTTCCAGGAGGCCGACGACGTCGGCGACGGTCAGGATGCTGGCCATCCGCCCAGGCTAGCCCGGTGCGCCGGTGCCCCGGTGCGCAGCCCGCGGGGAGGGCCGCGGCGGCCGGCCCGTCGCTGCCGGGCCGGCCGCCGGTGCGGCCGGTGCGTCTCAGGCGAGCTGGACGTCGGCCAGCGTGATCTCGGTGGCGGCCAGGGCCTTGCTCACCGGGCAGCTCTCCTTGGCCTCGCGGGCCAGCCGCTCGAACGTCTCGGCGTCGAGGCCCTCGACCGTGCCGCGCACGGTGAGCTCGATCCCGGTGATGCCGGTGCCGGCGACGAAGGTCACGGCGGCGCTGGTGTTGAGCTGGGTGGGCGGCGTCCCGTTCTGCTTGAGCATGTTGGAGAACTGCATGGCGTAGCAGGTGGCGTGCGCGGCGGCGATGAGCTCCTCCGGGGTCGTCGTGCCGGCCTGCTCCTCACCGCGCGACTTCCACGCGACGTCGAACGTCGCCTTGCCGGAGGTCTCCAGCGTCGTCGTGCCGGAGCCGGTGAACAGGTCTCCGTTCCACTCGGTGCTCGCCTTGTTGACCACGGGGTTGGGCATGGTGTCTCCTTCTTCGCAGGCAGTGTCGGCCCGACGGGCCGGCGGCGCCCCGGACAGCGCCGTCCTGCTCATCCCACCACACCGTGTCCCGGAGCACACCGGGCGGTCGCACCGCGGTACCGTGAGCGCTCCCACCAGCGAAGGAGAAGGATGCAGTCACGCACCCTGGGCCGCACCGGCCGCACCGTGTCCGTCATCGGGCTGGGGACCTGGCAGCTCGGCGCCGACTGGGGCGACGTGTCCGAGGCCGACGCCCGCGCCGTCCTGGACGCCTCGGTGGAGGGCGGGGTGACCTTCTTCGACACCGCCGACGTCTACGGCGACGGACGCAGCGAGCGGATCATCGGGCAGTGGCTCCGCGACAACCCCGGCAGCGGCGTCACCGTCGCCACCAAGATGGGCCGCCGGCTCCCGCAGGAGACGGCGAACTACTCGATGGAGAACTTCCGCGCCTGGACCGACCGCTCACGGCGCAACCTCGGGGTCGACACCCTCGACCTCGTCCAGCTGCACTGCCCACCGACCGAGGTGTACGGCGTCGACCGCGTCTTCGACGACCTGGACACGCTCGTCACCCAGGGCGTCACCGCGTCCTACGGCGTGAGCGTGGAGCGGGAGGAGGAGGCGCTGGCGGCGATCGCCCGCCCGCACGTCGCCACCGTCCAGATCATCCTCAACGCCTTCCGGCTCAAACCGCTGGAGCGGGTGCTGCCGGCCGCGCAGGAGGCCGGAGTCGGCATCATCGCCCGGGTCCCGCTGGCCAGCGGACTGCTCTCGGGTCGCTACACCCCGAACACGACCTTCGCCCCGGACGACCACCGCAGCTTCAACCGCGACGGCGCCGCCTTCGACGTCGGCGAGACGTTCTCGGGCGTCGACTTCGAGACCGGGATCCGGGCCGCTGCCGAGTTCGCCTCGGTCGCCCGCCGTCTCGTCCCCACCGCGACGACGGCGCAGGTCGCCCTCGCCTGGGTCGCCGCGCAGGACGGCGTCTCCACGGTGATCCCGGGGGCCCGCTCCCCCGAGCAGGCACGCGCCAACGCCGCGGCGGGCACGCTCGAGCTCCCGGCCGACCTCGACGACGCCGTCCGCGCGATCTACGACCGCGAGCTCCGTGAGGCGGTCCACCCCCGCTGGTGAGCGGGCGGGTCGCCGCCTGGCCGCGTCGGCGGGCGGCCTCGTCCGTACCCGCGGTCGGTGGGCTCGTGCAGCCGCAGCCCCTCGTGCACCGGGACGCGCGGGGACCTCACCCGACGCCACGACGGCCGCCGCCGGCGGCGAGCAGCCCGTCGACGAGCGCGGCCAGCCCCTCGCGGTAGGTGTCCCGGGCCTCGTACTCGAGCCAGCGGTCACCGACAGCCGCGAGGGTGGGCACCTGGGACAGGGCCTCCTCCCCGACGGCGAGGAACGGGCCCGGCGCGGCGCCGAGCGGACGCTGCCGCGAGCAGGCCCGGACGAGGATCTCCCCGACCGTGTAGTACCAGACGTGCCGGAAGAGCTCGACGGCCTGCTGCTCCGAGCGGCCCGCCGCCACGGCGGCGGCGACGATCGTCTCGACCGGCCGCAGCGCGCAGAGCCCGAGCCGGCCGAGGAAGCCGTCGACGGTGAGCACCTCTGCGGCCCAGGGCCAGGACGCGAGAGCGTCGTGGACAGCAGTGGCCGCGGCGAGGATCCGGTCGCGGGGACTGTCGGCCGCCGCCGGGAGGTCGATCTGCCCGGCGAGCTCGTCGAGCAGCTGGACGAGGAGGTCCTCGCGGTCGCGGACGTGGCGGTAGAGCGTCGCGGTGCCGATACCGAGCTCGGCGGCGAGCCCGCGCAGCGTCAGGCCGGTGGCGCCGTCCCGGTCGATGATCCGTCGCGCGGCCGCGAGGATCTCGGCGCGGGAGGTGACCGGCGGTCGTCCGGTCCGGCCGCGTCCGGCGGGCGTTCGGGTCACGGTCGATCCCTTCCCGTCGAAAAAGGTGTGGACACCGGCACAGGGCACACCACTACTTTCGGAACATGTTCGCTAAGTCAAGCACACCCACTCCGACGACCTACCCGCGCTCCGCCGTCGCCGTCATGTACGGCGGCCTTGCACTCACCGTCCTCACCCTTGCCGTCCCGTACGTCGACCGGGCGACGACGAACGTGCTGGCCGCCCACATCCGGTCCGGCTACCCCGACTACGGCGCCGCACGCGTCGCGGAGGCCGTGACCCTGTGGCTGACCTACCTGACCGTGCTCGGCGTGCTGGGCGCCGTCACCTGGCTGGTCCTCGCCCGGGCCACCCGGCGAGGCCGGCCGTGGGCACGCCGGGCCGCCCCCGTGCTGTTGCTGGCGGGCGGAGGTGTCGCCCTGTTCAACCTCCTGGTGCGGGACACCTCCGGGGACACCGGGCTGCCGCCACTTCTCGGGCTGACCGGGCTGCTCCCGGTCGTGGCAGGCGTCGTCGCGGTCGTGCTCCTGTGGCGCCCGTCGCCGCCGGCACCGGCGGGCAGGTGAGGAACCAGTCCCCTCTCGGTGGGCCCGGCCGGTCTCGAACCGACGACCTCCGCGGTGTAAGCGCGGCGCTCTGACCAACTGAGCTACAGGCCCCTGGCACGGCGGGCGCGGCCCGGCTGCCAAGCGACAAGGGTACTGGCCGGCGGCCGGTGCTCCGGTACACCCGCCGGGGCACCGGTCACCGTCCTACGTCAGGCGCGCCACGGCCTCCCGGTAGGCCTCCACCGACCGGGCCACCCCCGCCGGGCTGTGGGTGGACCAGGCCACCACACCGTCGCCGTCGAGGAGGAAGGTGCCGCGCGTGGGCGCGCCCGAGCGCTCGTCGAAGACACCGTAGGCACGAGCCGCCGCGCCGTGCGGCCAGAAGTCGGACAGCAGCGGGAAGGGTACCCCCTCCTGCTCGGCCCAGGCGCGCAGCGTGAACACCGGGTCACAGGTGACCGCGACGACGTCCGTCCCCGCGACAGGGTGCGTCACCAGCTCGCGGACCTCGCCCCCGCACACCCGCGAGAACGCGAAGGGCAGGAAGACGACGAGCTGGGGCCGTTCCCGTGGCCCGCCCAGGCGGACGGGCGTGCCGTGGGTGTCGGGCAGGTCGAGGACCGGCGCGCGGTCAGCGACCGCGACCACGCGCGAGGAGCCGCTGCCCGTTCCAGTCCGCGGCGGCGCTGACGGAGCCCGAGGGCTGCATGCCGGCGGTACGTGCCGCCTCCTCCACGACGGCGGGGCCCACGTGCCCCCCGCGTCCCGGCTTGGGGGTCAGGACGAGGATGGTGCCACCGTCGTCCAGGTTGTCCAGCGCGTCGACGAGGAGGTCGGTGAGGTCGCTCTCGTCGCCGTCGTCGTCGCGCCACCAGATGATGGCGCCGTCGACGACGTCCCCGTAGTCCGTGTCGACGAGCTCGGTGCCGGTGATCTCCTCGACGGCCGCTCGCACGGCCTGGTCGACGTCGTCGTCGTAACCGAACTCCTGGATCTGCTGCCCGGTGGTGAAGCCGAACCGGCTGCCGGCGCCAGGGCCAGCGGTCGCTGCCACGTGTGTTCTCCCACTTTCTCGTCAGGGCGCTGCGCGCCTCTCCACCCCATCCAGCGTAGGGCTGAGCACAACTTACTGCGGGGACGATGCCATTCCCAGATGATCTATGCAGCGTTGCACGGTCGGCTGTTGTCAAGGTCATAGCCGCGCCGTGACCGTGAGCATGGCTTGCACTGTCGGGCGGCGAGACAATGGGCCTAATCTGGTCTGACCGAGCACCAGCCACGCGCGTCGGGGCGCCCCGACGCCTGAGGGAAAGAGGACGTGTGAGTCCACAGGACGGATCTGGACCGCTCATCGACGGCCTGCTGAGCCAGGTCGGGGACATCGACTCTGCTGAGACCCAGGAGTGGCTCGAGTCCCTCGAGGGCCTCATCGACGACCGTGGTGGCCCTCGGGCGCGCTACATCCTGCTCAACCTGCTGCGTCGTGCGAAGCAGCTGGGTGTGACCGTGCCGGCGCCGCTGACGACGCCCTACGTCAACACCATCGGTGTGCACGACGAGCCCTACTTCCCGGGCGACGAGGTGACCGAGCGCAAGTACCGCGGGTGGATCCGCTGGAACGCCGCCGTCATGGTCACCCGGGCCCAGCGGCCCGGCGTCGCGGTCGGGGGGCACATCTCCTCCTACGCGTCGATCGCCACCCTCTACGAGGTGGGGATGAACCACTTCTTCCGGGGCAAGGACCACCCGGGCGGCGGCGACCAGGTGTTCTTCCAGGGGCACTCCTCGCCCGGCAACTACGCCCGCGCCTTCCTCGAGGGCCGGCTGACGGAGGAGGACCTCGACGGCTTCCGGCAGGAGTACTCCCACCCCGGTGGGGGCCTGCCCTCCTACCCGCACCCCCGCCTCATGCCCGACTTCTGGGAGTTCCCCACCGTCTCGATGGGGCTGGGCCCCGCGCAGGCCATCCTCCAGGCCTTCACCAACCGCTACGTGCACGAGCGGGGCATCAAGGACACCTCCCAGCAGCACGTGTGGGCCTTCCTCGGCGACGGCGAGATGGACGAGCCGGAGTCGCGCGGCATGCTCCAGCTCGCCGCCCAGCAGGGCCTGGACAACCTCACCTTCGTCGTGAACTGCAACCTGCAGCGGCTCGACGGCCCGGTCCGCGGCAACGGCAAGATCATCCAGGAGCTGGAGGCCTTCTTCCGCGGCGCCGGGTGGAACGTCATCAAGGTGCTGTGGGGCCGGGAGTGGGACCCGCTGCTCGAGGCCGACAAGGACCGCGCGCTCGTCAACCTCATGAACGAGACGCTCGACGGCGACTACCAGACCTACAAGGCCAACGACGGCGCCTACGTCCGCGAGCACTTCTTCGGGCGTGACCCGCGCACCAAGGAGCTCGTCAAGGACCTGACCGACGAGGACATCTGGGCGCTCAAGCGCGGCGGTCACGACTACCGCAAGATTTACGCCGCCTACAAGGCCGCGATGGAGCACACCGGCCAGCCCACGGTGATCCTCGCCCAGACGGTCAAGGGCTACGGCCTGGGCCCGAGCTTCGCCGGTCGCAACGCGACCCACCAGATGAAGAAGATGAAGACCACGGACCTGAAGATGCTCCGTGACGCTCTTCGCATCCCGATCCCCGACGAGCAGCTCGAGGACCCGTACAACGCGCCGTACTACAAGCCGCCGGAGGACGACCCGACCCTCCGGTACATGCTCGAGCGCCGCAAGGCCCTCGGTGGGTTCCTGCCCGAGCGGCGCGGTGACAAGGGCACCCTGCCGCTGCCGGACGAGAAGCCCTACGAGATCCTCAAGGGCGGCTCGGGCAAGCAGGAGGTCGCCACGACGATGGCCTTCGTCCGGCTCCTCAAGGAGCTGATGAAGGACAAGAACATCGGCAAGCGGATCGTGCCGATCATCCCCGACGAGGCGCGCACCTTCGGCCTGGACTCGATCTTCCCGACGGCGAAGATCTTCAACACCCACGGCCAGAAGTACACCTCGGTGGACGCCGACCTCATGCTCTCCTACAAGGAGTCCGAGACCGGCCAGATCATGCACATGGGGATCAACGAGGCCGGCTCGGCGGCCGCGCTCCAGTGCGTCGGCACGTCCTACGCCACCCTGGGCGAGCCGCTCATCCCGGTGTACATCTTCTACTCGATGTTCGGGTTCCAGCGGACCGGTGACCAGTTCTGGGCAGCCGGCGACCAGCTGGCCCGCGGGTTCGTCATCGGCGCCACCGCCGGCCGCACCACGCTGGCCGGTGAGGGGCTGCAGCACATGGACGGGCACTCCCTCGTCCTGGCCCAGACCAACCCGGCGTTCGTGCCCTACGACCCGGCCTACGCCTACGAGATCCGCCACATCGTGCGTGACGGCCTGCAGCGGATGTACGGGGCGGACGACCCGCGCGACCCGAACGTCATGTACTACCTCACGGTGTACAACGAGCCGATGCACCAGCCGGCCGAGCCGGAGGACGTGGACGTCGAGGGCATCCTCAAGGGCATCCACCGCATCGCCCCGTCCGAGGGCGACGGCCCGTGGGTGCAGCTCCTCGCCTCCGGTGTCGGGGTGCCGTGGGCGCTGCACGCCCGCGAGATCCTCGCCGAGGACTGGGGAGTGCGGGCCGGTGTGTGGTCGGTGACGAGCTGGGGCGAGTTGCGCCGCGAGGCGCTGGAGATCGAGCGCAAGCGGATGCTCGAGCCCTCCGCCGACCACGGCGAGCCCTACGTCACCCGCAAGCTGCGCGACGCGGGCGGCCCCTACATCGCCTCGAGCGACTGGGACCACATGGTGCCCGACCTCATCCGCCCGTGGGTGCCCGGTGACTACCACGTGCTCGGCGCGGACGGCTTCGGGTATTCCGACACCCGGCCCGCGGCCCGTCGCCAGTTCCTCATCGACTCCCACTCGATGGTGGTCAAGGCGCTGCAGGCCCTGGCTGCGCGCGGCGCGGTGGACGCCGACGTGCCGCGGCAGGCCGTCGAGAAGTACCGCCTGTGGGACGTCAACGCCGGGGTCTCCGGCACCGCGGGCGGGGACTCCTGACCGCCCGGTAGCCGGCCGGCCGACCAGACGCCGACGGGGCACGACCGCCAGTGCAGTCGTGCCCCGTCGGCTTTCTGCGCGTCGTGGCAGACAAGCGGACGGCGGCTACCTCGCCATGTCCATGACAACGCGGCCGTCGATCTGCCCGGCCTGCATCTCGGCGAAGATCTCGTTGATGTCGTCCATCGGGCGCACCGAGTAGGTGGGCTCGATCTTGCCGCGGGCGAAGAAGTCCAGCGCCTCGGTCATGTCCTTGCGGGTCCCGACGATCGACCCGCGCACGGTCAGGCCGAACAGCACCGTGGTGAAGATGTCGAGCGGGAACTGCTCGGGCGGCAGGCCGACGAGCGATACCGTCCCGCCGCGGCGCAGCGCTCCGACGGCCTGTGGGAACGCCTGAGCGTTGACCGCGGTGACGAGCGCGCCGTGCACCCCGCCCTGGGTGGCCTCCTTGATCTCCGCGGCCGGGTCCTGGCTGGTGCGGGCGTTCACCGCGACCTCGGCGCCGTGCCTCCGTGCAAGGTCGAGCTTGCTGTCGTCCACGTCGACCGCAGCCACCCGCAGTCCCATCGCGACCGCGTACTGCACGGCGATGTGCCCCAGTCCGCCGATCCCGGAGATGAGCACCCACTGCCCAGGCACGGTGTCGGTGACCTTCAGCCCCTTGTAGACGGTGACGCCGGCGCACAGGATGGGGGCCGCGGCGGCCAGGTCTACGCCGTCGGGAATCTTGGCGCAGTAGCGGGCGTCGGTGAGCATGTACTCACCGAACGAGCCATCCACGGAGTAGCCGCTGTTCTGCTGGTTCTCGCACAGCGTCTCCCAGCCGGTCTGGCAGTACTCGCAGTCGCCGCAGGCCGAGGCGAGCCAGGCGTTGCCGACCGTGTCCCCCACCTTGACCCGCTCCACCCGGTCACCGACGGCGACGACCGTGCCCACGCCCTCGTGGCCGGGGATGAAGGGCGGCGTGGGCTTGACCGGCCAGTCACCCTGTGCGGCGTGCAGGTCGGTGTGGCAGACACCGGTGTACGCCACCTTCACCAGCGCCTCGTAGGGGCCCGGCTGGGGGATGTCGAGCTCCCTGATCTCCAGCGGGCTCCCGAGCTCGGGGACGACGGCGGCGCGCATCTTCTCGGCCATGGATGGACCTCCTCGCTTCTCCGACCCGCCGGGTGGTCCGGTCGGGTGCACCTGATGCTCGGCACCAGGTTCACCACAAAGCCAAGCAACTCGCAGCCGGAGAGCTGCGGGACCGACGTCCCGACTTCGGGCGTCCGCTTGCCGTCGAGCCGGCGCCGGCTCGTGACGACGTGAGGTGCCGCCGAGAAGGGAGCTGTCGCTGAGGAGGTGAGGGGTCGATGAGGAGGCGGGCGGTCAGCTGCTGTTGGCGGTGCGCTCGGCGGCCTCGACGCGCGGTGTCAGCTCGGCGATGACGGC
>NZ_CALGNQ010000047.1 GCF_937958535.1 uncultured Georgenia sp.
GCAGCAGCGGGCCGTCGTCGTGCTCGGCCAGGCCCGGGCCCGGCAGCAGCGTGGTCGGGTCGGCGGAGGGCCAGCACCAACGGTCGAACCCGATGGTGCGCCTGAGGTCGGCGACGACCTCGCGCTGGAGCTCCTCGCTGCCCGTCGTCGAGGCGGTCAGGCGTTCGAGCCGCTCGCGGCTCCGCGTCCGTGCCCAGACGGTCGCCACCCACACATCGTACGGGAACCCCATGGATCTGGGATAGGCCCGAGCGGCTCCGCGGCCGACCCTGGGACACATGGGTGTGCGAGTGCCGCACCGGACGAGGAGCAGTCCCATGTGTCCACAACCGAACCGCCGGGGCCGTGGGCGGACCGGTGCCCGGGCGGCCGTGCCCGCACTCGTCGGGATGTCCCTGCTGCTCGCCGGGTGCGACGACCCCGAGGCCGCCGACGGCGCCGAGACAGGCCGGGAACCCGCCGACCTCGAGGAGCTGCGCGACGCCGACCTGACGCGCCTCGCTGCCCTGGTCGACGCCGACATGAAGGTCCTCGAGGCGCTGCACGCGCAGGACTACCGACTCGTGCCGCCGCCCGGTGACGGCATGAGCCGGGACCAGTACCTGGACGCCGTCGCCTCCGGTGACCTCGACTTCCTCGCCTTCGAGCCGGTCTCGGACATGGACGTGGTCGTCAGTGGTGACGTCGCGGTGGTCACCTACCGGTCCTTCATCCACGTTGCCGCCGAAGGGATGGGTGAGCTCGAGCACGACGCCTGGAGCACCTACCGCTACGAGCGGGGCGCCGACGGGTGGGAGCTGGCGTGGGAGCAGGTCACCGCGGTCGGGGGCTTCCCGCCGCGGACCAGCGCTGTATCGGACACGACTCCCGGGGAGAGGATGCGCCAGGGTGGTGGGCGGACCGACCGGTCGGCGGTCTGACCGCGCGGCCGGCGTGGGTGTCGGACCTCACCGGGCAGGCTATTTCGTTCGATCAACTAACGATCTAGACTGGATGCCATGCCGACAACCTCGCCCTCGACGACGGCGAGCCGCAGCCAGGCCATCGACCTGGCATCCGACCTGCGCGTGACCGTCCTGCGCCTGTCCCGCAGGATGAAGTCCGAGGCCGGGCCGGGAGACCTCAGCGAAACCCAGTACTGCGTGCTCGCCGGACTGAACCGCCACGGACCGTCGACGCCGCGCGCACTCGCCGACCGCGAGGGCGTGCAACCGCCGACCATGACCCGCACCATCGCCGCGCTCGAGAGCGCCGGTCTGGTGACGAGGAGCGCACACCCGACCGACGGGAGACAGGTACACATCGAGCTGACCGAGAAGGGAGCCGCGGAGATCGAGGAGACCCGACGCCGCCGCAACGCCTGGATCGACCACCGTCTGCGTAGCCTCAGTGCCGAGGAGCGCGCCACCCTCGCGGAGGCTGTCGCCATCCTTCGGCAGGTGGCGGACGGATGAGATCGACCTTCGCCTCACTGAAGTTCTTCAACTACCGCCTCTGGTTCGCCGGTGCCCTCGTCGCCAACGTCGGCACCTGGATGCAGCGCATCGCCCAGGACTGGCTCGTGCTCACCGTCCTGTCCGACGACTCCGGGCTGGCGATCGGCATCGTCACCGGGCTGCAGTTCGTCCCGATGCTCCTGCTCAGCCCGTACGCCGGCCTCCTCGCCGACCGGCTGCCGCGGCGCAAGCTGCTCATCGCCACCCAGTCCGCGCTCGGCATCCTCGCCGCCGCCCTGGGTGTGCTCGTACTCAGCGGGTACGCCGAGCTGTGGCACGTGTACGTCTTCGCCCTGCTCCTCGGCATCGTGACAGCCCTGGACAACCCGGTCCGCCAGACGTTCGTCGCCGAGATGGTGCCGCCCGCGAGCCTGCCCAACGCCGTCGGGCTCAACAGCGCCTCCTTCAACGCCGCCCGGCTCATCGGGCCCGGCGTCTCCGGCCTGCTCATCGCCGTCGTCGGCCCGGGATGGGTCTTCATCATCAACGCGCTGAGCTTCGCCGCCACGATCCTGTCCCTCACCCTCATGCGGAAGGACGAGCTGCACGAGCTGCCGCACACCTCCCGTGGGAAGGGGCAGATCCGGGAGGGGCTGGCCTACGTGCGGGGCCGCAGCGACATCGTCACGATCCTCGTCGTCGTCGGGGTCGTCGGAGCCCTCGGGCTGAACTTCCAGATGACCAGCGCCGTCATGGTGCGCGAGGTCTTCGACCGCCAGGCGGGCGAGTACGGCGTGCTGGGCTCGATCATGGCGATCGGCTCGCTCGGCGGGGCGCTGCTGGCGGCGCGTCGGAAGCGGCCGCGGGTGCGTCTCGTGCTCGCTGCGGCCTTCGCCTTCGGAGTCTCCTCCGGCCTCATGGCGCTCATGCCGTCCTACGAGCTGTACGCGCTCATGACGATCCCCGTCGGCTTCTCCTCGCTGACGATGATGACGGCCGCGAACGCCACCGTGCAGATGTCCACCGACCCGGTCTTCCGGGGCCGGGTGATGAGCCTGTACATGATGGTCTTCCTCGGCACCACGCCCATCGGTGCGCCCATCGTCGGGTGGATCGCCGAGACCTTCGGTGCCCGCTGGTCCGTGGGGATCGGCTCGGTCGCCGCGATCCTCGTCGCGGTGGCGGCGGCCCTGTGGGCCAAGCGGCACTGGGACGTCGAGGTGCACTACCGGCTGCGGCACCGGCCGCGGCTGACGATGGTCGGCCCGGGGGAGCGCGCCCGCTCCCGCGAGGAGGCCAAGGCGCGGCTGGGTGCGTCGGACGCGGAGAACGCCAGCGTCATGTGACGAGGACGCCCGGTCGCGCGGTGCCCCCTGCTCGAC
>NZ_CALGNQ010000048.1 GCF_937958535.1 uncultured Georgenia sp.
GCATCCGGGTCCGTGCCCGCGTCGGGGTCCGTGCCGGCGTCCGGGTCCGTGCCCGCGTCGGGGTCGGTCCCAGCATCCGGGTCGGTCCCCGCATCCGGGTCCGTACCCGCGTCGGGGTCAGTCCCAGCATCCGGGTCCGTACCCGCGTCGGGGTCGGTCCCCGCATCCGGGTCCGTGCCCGCGTCGGGGTCAGTCCCAGCATCCGGGTCCGTGCCCGCGTCGGGGTCCGTGCCGGCGTCCGGGTCCGTGCCCGCGTCGGGGTCGGTCCCAGCATCCGGGTCGGTCCCCGCATCCGGGTCCGTACCCGCGTCGGGGTCAGTCCCAGCATCCGGGTCCGTACCCGCGTCGGGGTCCGTACCCGCATCGGGGTCAGTCCCAGCATCCGGGTCCGTACCCGGGTCGCCTTCGATGACCTCCGTCGTTGCCGTGGCGACGTTGTCGCCCTGGGTCGCCTCCACCGTCAGCGTCCCGGGTGCGGTCCCCTCCGGGACGACGAAGTCGACGGTGAAGCCCCCGTCGCCATCCGTGGTGGCAGTGCTCTGCCCGACCTCGTCCCCAGCGCTGTCCTCGTACGTGACGGTGAGGTCGCTGTCCGGGTCGAAGCCGGTTCCGTCGGTGGTGATGGTGTCGCCGATCGCGACCTCCGCGGGCGTGACCTCGATCGCCGGCTCCGTCTCCTGCTCCGGGACGGCCCGGACGGCGGCGGAGGCGATGCTCACCTCGGCGAGCGGGGTGTCACCCGGGAGCAGCGAGACCTGGACGGCACGCTGGGTGAAGACGTCCTCCGTACCTGCCGTCGGGGTGGTGAACTCACCCGGCAGCTCCTGGACGTTGACCGTCACGGAGACGAGGTTCTCGGTGATGAGCTCCGCGAGGGGGTCGAGGAGAGCTGCCGTGAGCTCCACCGCAGGCCGGAAGATCGTGTCGAGCGTTCCCACGTCCGTGATGGCCTCACTGACGGGTGTCACCAGGGCCGGCAGCAGGTCCCCGACCACGAGGTTGACCACGGGCGTCAGGAGGGTCCCCAACGGCAGGCCCGCGACCGACGTCCCGTCGAGGTCGACGGTGGGCGGCGTGGAGCCTTCGACGCCCAGGAAGTCACCGAGCGTGCCGCCGATGTTCACCTGGAGCGCGCCGATCGGCACACCCAGCGGACCGGTGACCGCACCGGAGATCCCGATCTCCAGGTCGGCGGCGTGCAGCGCGTCGGTGACCGCGTTGACGAGCAGCGCCGGGATCTGGTCGAAGATCGAGCCGATCGCACCGTCGAGCGCCGCCTGGACGACGTGCGGCCCGAGCACCTCGGTGTTCGGGTCGAGCCCGTTGAGCGTCCCCTCGAAGGGACCGCCCTGGGAGTCGCGCACGAGCATCGAGAGGTCGACGAGGATCTCCCCGGTGCTCAGGTCGAGCGTCACCGCGCTGTCGTCGCTCGTCAGCGGCTGGGAGAGCACGGAGTCCACCGCCGCCTGGAGGTCGAGGTCGAGGGTCGCGCTCACACTGAGCGGGCTCAGGGAGCCGCCCACCACGGTGAGCAGACCGTCGACGAGCTCGCTAAGACCGCCGAGCAGGGGCTGGAGCGCCGAGTCGATGGCGCCACCCTCCCCGACCAGGTCGTTCAGCGGGTCGGAGACGTCCCCGAGGACGTCGTAGACGCCATCGCTGAGCGCGGCGACGGCCGGGCTCTGCAGGACGAGCGTGCCGTCCGCGACCTGGTAGTCACCGATCGGGTTGCCGTCCTCGTCGAGAGTGGCCGACGCGGACAGCGCACCGAGCTCGAGCCGGGCCACCGAGAGCAGCTCGGCCAGACCGGCCGCGTCGAGCAGCGGCCCCAGGTCGAGGAATGCGTTCTGGTTCGGGTCGGTCGGCGCGAATGCGATCGTGCCATCGGCATTGACCGCTCCGGAGGACGCAAAGGGCGCCTCGCCCGGGTTCGTTCGCGCATACTGCGCCAGCGCACCGACGCCCACGACACCGTTCTCGCCGAAGAGCTGAACTCCGTCTCCGAGATCGATGTCCAGGGCGTTGAGGACGTCGAGTGACAACGGGTTCTGGGCGACGCCCGTTGCGCTCGGGTCAGCGCTGTATGCTGGGTTGAGCGCAGCAATGCTGTTGAGGTCGACAACGCCTCCACCACTCAGAAGACGACCCTCCGCCTCGGAGTCGTCTTCCGGCAGTGCCTGTACTGCCGGAACGGTCGCGCCGACCACAGCAAGTGCACTTGCTGCGCCGATCGCCAGACCGCGCCGCCACCTCCTCCGAGGTGGGTCGGTCGCCATGACGGCTGTCATGGATCCCCCTTTCGAATTCGACGGAGACCGCTCAGCCGTGCACAGCAGCAATGCGTGTTTCCAGCACCATGACTCACCGCCCGTGCCCGCCCGCTCGGTCATCTGGAACGACGACACCGTCCGAAATGCGACAGATGCCGCCAACTGGAGGTTAGCGCTTCCGTCGGCCGGATCCGGAGAGGGAACGTCACAGTTCAGCATCAAACAACGCGAGAATCTCGCGCAATGAGACACTCTCGCCGGTTAGCATGTTTCGTCGTCTGCGTCAACGTGGTTTTTGCCGTGCTACGCACGGGGGGCCGGGACTAGGCGAATTAGGCGCTCCAGTGCGCGCTCACACCGCGTACCGCCTATGGCGAGCGGTCACCTATTGCGCTTCGCCGAGCGAGGCGTCGCCGCGTCAGCCCGGCGGCGCCTCGAGGTGGACCGTCTTGAGCACCGTCATCTCGGTGAGGAGGTCGGGGCCGTAGCCAGCGCCGCTGCCGCTGTCCCGCCGCGGGTCGGCCGAGCCGCCGGGCGCCCCGCCGAAGACCCCGTTGACCTTGACGGTCCCCACCTCGAGCTCCTCCGCCGCCCGCAGCGCCCGTCCCAGGTCCGGCGTGAGCACGGTGGCCGACAGGCCGTAGCGGCCTGTTCCCGCCAGCGCCAGGGCCTCGTCGAAGTCCCGCACACGCACGACGGCGGCGACCGGCCCGAAGGTCTCCTCGGCGACGGCGGCGGTCTCCCGCGGGCAACGGTCGAGCACCGTGGCGGGGTAGTGGACGCCGGGTCCGTCCAGCGGTGCACCTCCGGTGAGGCAGCGGGCACCACCGGCCACCGCGGCACGCACGTGCTTGTCGACGACGGCGAGCTGGTCCCGGTCCACGAGCGGACCGAGCGTCGTGGCCGGGTCTGCTGGGTTCCCGACGACGAGGCCCTCGGCGACCGTGACGAGCTCGGCCAGCACGGCGTCGGCGACGCCGTCGGGAAGGTACACCCGCTCCACCGAGGTGCAGATCTGCCCCGTGTTGGTGAAGGCCCCGAGCGCGACCTGCTCCGCGACCCAACGCGGGTCCAGCCCGGAGTCGACGACGACGGCGTCGGCGCCGCCGTTCTCTCGGAGCACCTTCGCACCGCGCGCGCCCGCCACGGCGGCGATGCGTCGTCCGGCCGCCGTCGAGCCGACATGGGCGACGAGCGCGACCCGTTCGTCGGCGACCAGTGCGGCACCGGTCTCGCCGTCACCGGTGAGGACGTTGAGCACGCCGGGCGGCAGCGCTTCGGCAACGAGCCGGGCCAGCTCCCACCCCGGCACGGCGGACCGCTCCGAGGGCTTGTGGACGACGGTGTTCCCGGTGACGAGCGCGGCGGCGAGCAGCCCAGCGGCCGTCGGGAAGGGGTCGTTCCACGGCGTGATGACGGCGACGACACCGCGCGGCTCCCGTCGGACGACGTCGAGGCCGGCCGGTGCTCCCGCGAGCACTCGCCCGGCGTTCCCCAGCCCGGTCGTGGCCGCCTCGTCGAGCAGGTCGGCGGCGACGGCCGCCGACTCACGCGACTGACCGACGAGCCGGCCCGTCGTAGCGGTGAGCAGGTCCCCGAGCCGGTCCGCGTTTGCCCGGTGGGCGGCCGCTGCGGCGCGGAGGCACGCGGCGCGCTCGGTGGGGGCGGTGCGGCGCCACTCCCGACGGGCGGCCCAGGCGGCGTCGACGGCAGCGGTGACCTCCGCGGTCGTCGC
>NZ_CALGNQ010000049.1 GCF_937958535.1 uncultured Georgenia sp.
TCCCACCGACAGCTCACGTCCCACCGACAGCTCACGTCCCACCGACAGCTCAGTTCCCGCCGAGGGGTGAGTCCCTACCGGGCGCTTCGTGCTCGCCGTGGGCGCGGTCCGCGCGGGCAGCTGTCGGGACGCCGGGAGCCCGGGGAACCTGCCGTCAGCCGACCGCGCCGGCCCACAGCGTGCTCCGGTATGCGACCACGGCGAGCACGCCGAGCAGCAGCAGCCCTGCGCCGGCGGCCACCAGGCGCCTCCGGGCCCGGGCGGTGAGCACCAGCACGGCGCCGTAGGCGACGAGGAGGACGGCGGTCCAGGTGACTGCCGCGGGCAGCCGGTCGGCGCATCCGGGCGGGGCGGGGAGGACCGCCGGGCAGATGCCGCCGTCCGGGCCGTCACCGACGAGCCCCCAGATCCCGGCCAGCGTGCCGGCCACCACCAGTGCGCCGACGCCCGCCGTGATCCACCACCGCCGGCGGGTGAGCCGCGATGTGTCCGCTCCCACGCCCGGAGCCCAGGGCAGCCGTCTCGTCACGGTCCGGAGCACCTCGCGCCCCCTGGCTACTCCCGCGGGGCGGCGAGCTTGTCGAGCATGACGTCCAGCCCCCGACGCGCCGCCCGTTCCGCCGACCGGACCCGCTCCGCCATGGCTCTGGCCTCCTCCAGCGCCGCCGCGGCCCGCTGCACGGCGAGCCGGCACGCCTCCACCCCGTGGAGCCGCTCGTGCTCGGCAGCCGCCTGGTCGTCGTGGAATCCCTGGACCTCGCCGGCGGCGAGGTCCACCGCCCGGTCGAGCAGGAACCGGAAGGCGGCCCTGACCTTCTTCGGGTTGGTCCTGCGCTCCAGGGCGTCGACGTCCTCGTTCAGCGTCTCCCGCATGAAGACGAGCGGGTCGGACCGGTACTCACCGGTGGCCGCCGCCTCCTCGGCCTTCGCCAGCCGCTCCCGGGCCTCGGCGAGCTCCCGCTCCGCCTCCCGGACGGCGGCTGCGGCCGCGTCGAGGTGCGGTGCGAAGCGGGTCTCGAGCGCGGTCACCACCCGGTCCCGCTCCGCCGTGTCGAGCCCGGGGACACTCTGCCGGTCCTGTTCAGCCAAGGTCACCACCCACCGTCTCGTCTCCGTCCCACTCTCTCATCACCGGGGTCGGGCCGGTGGGGGCACGCTAGACGAGGCAGCCGGGGCCGAGGAGTGCCTTGAGGTCGCCGAAGAGCGCGGTGGACGGCTCGACGCGGAAGGAGTCCTCCAGGCGCATGGTCGTCGAGCGGCCGGGGCTGGTGAGCCGCAGCCGCACCTCCGAGCTGCCCGGGTGGTCGGTGAGGATCGCCTTGAGCTTCTCCACCAGCGGCGCCGTGCACCGGTTGGCGGCCAAGGTGAGCTGGACCGGCCCGTCGGTGGCCTGCGAGACGTCCGGAAGGGTCATCTCCGAGGCGTAGATCGTGGGGATGTCGTCGCGCCGGTTGAGCCGGCCCTTGACCGTGATGATCGAGTCCTCGGCGAGCATCGTCGAGACCGTGGAGTAGGTCTGCGGGAAGAAGAGCACCTCGATGGAGCCCTCGAGGTCCTCGACCGTCGCGATGGCCCACGGGTTGCCGTTCTTCGTCATCTTCCGCTGCAGCGAGGTGACCAGACCGGCGATCGTCACCGTCGAGCCGTCGGCGCGGGTCTCGTCGGTGAGCAGGTTGGCGATCGACACGTCCGCCGAGCGCTGGAGCACGTGCTCCAGCCCGAAGAGCGGGTGGTCCGACACGTACAGGCCGAGCATCTGCCGCTCGAAGGTGAGCTTCTCCCGCTTGTCCCACTCCGGGAGGTCGGGGATGTCGATGGTGAAGCCGCTGCCACCGCCGTCCCCGCCCTCACCGCCCAGCCCGGCGAAGAGGTCGAACTGGCCGACGGCCTCGTTGCGCTTGACGTCGATGACCATGTCGATGGCCTCCTCGTGCCGCGCGAGGAGCGCCCGCCGGGTGTGTCCGAGCGAGTCGAAGGCCCCGGCCTTGATGAGCGACTCGATGGTGCGCTTGTTGCACACCACCGCCGGCACCTTGTCGAGGAAGTCCTGGAAGGAGGTGTAGGGGCCCTTCTCCTCGCGGGTGCGGATGATCGCGTCGACGACGTTGGCACCGACGTTGCGCACCGCGGCCAGCCCGAAGCGGATCTCCTCCCCGACGGCGGCGAACGACCCCACCGAGGTGTTGACGTCCGGCGGCAGCACCGTGATGCCCATGTGCCGGCACTCGCCGAGGTACAGGCCGAGGCGGTCCTTGTTGCCCTGCGTCGAGGTGAGCAGGGCCGCCATGTACTCGGTGGGGAAGTTCGCCTTGAGGTAGGCGGTCCAGTAGGAGATGAGGCCGTAGGCGGCCGAGTGCGCCTTGTTGAAGGCGTAGTCGGAGAACGGGAGCAGGATGTCCCACAGGGTCTTGACGGCGTCCTGCGAGTAGCCCCGCTCGAGCATGCCGGCCTGGAAGGACTCGAACTGCTTGTCCAGCTCGGCCTTCTTCTTCTTGCCCATCGCCCGGCGCAGCAGGTCGGCCTGGCCGAGGGTGTACCCGGCGACCTTCTGCGCGATCGCCATGACCTGCTCCTGGTAGACGATCAGGCCGTAGGTGGTGCCGAGGATGTCGGCGAGCGGTTCCTCCAGCTCGGGGTGGATGGGGTCGATCTTCTGCTGCCCGTTCTTGCGCAGCGCGTAGTTCGTGTGGGAGTTCGCGCCCATCGGGCCGGGTCGGTAGAGCGCGCCGACGGCGGAGATGTCCTCGAAGTTGTCGGGGCGCATGAGCCGCAGCAGGGTGCGCATGCCGGCGCCGTCGAGCTGGAACACCCCGAGCGTGTCGCCGCGGGAGAGCATCGCGTAGGTGAGCGGGTCGTCCAGCGGGAGGCGTTCGAGGTCCGGCGCCTCCTTGCCGTTCCGGGTGATGTTCTCCAGGGCGTCGTCGATGACGGTGAGGTTGCGCAGCCCGAGGAAGTCCATCTTCAGCAGCCCGAGCGCCTCGCACTGCGGGTAGTCGAACTGCGTGATGACCGCGCCGTCCTGCGGGCGCAGCATGACGGGGATGACGTCCTGGAGCGGCTTGCTGGACATGATGACGGCGCAGGCGTGCACGCCCCACTGCCGCTTGATGCCCTCCAGCCCCTGTGCGGTCTCGACCACCGCCTGCGCGTCCGGGTCGGAGGCGTGGAGCTGGCGGAACTCCTCCGCCTCGGCGTACCGCGGGTCGCGGGGGTCGAAGATGCCGGCCAGGGTGATGTCCTTGCCCATGACGGTGGGCGGCATCGCCTTGGTCAGTTTCTCCCCCATCTGGAAGGGGTAGTCCAGCACCCGCGCGGAGTCCTTCAGCGCCTGCTTGGCCTTGATGGTGCCGTACGTGACGACCTGGGCGACGCGGTCGTCGCCGTACTTCTCCGTGACGTACCGGATGACCTCACCGCGCCGACGCTCGTCGAAGTCGACGTCGAAGTCGGGCATCGACACGCGGTCGGGGTTGAGGAAGCGCTCGAAGATCAGCCCGTGCTCGAGCGGGTCGAGGTCGGTGATCCGCAGCGCGTAGGCGACCATCGAGCCGGCGCCGGAGCCACGGCCCGGACCCACCCGGATGCCCCGCTCCTTGGCCCAGTTGATGAAGTCGGCGACGACGAGGAAGTAGCCGGGGAAGCCCATCTGGGTGATGACCTGGACCTCGTACTCGGCCTGCTTGCGCACGTGGTCGGGTACGCCGTCCGGGTAGCGGTAGGCCAGCCCCTTCTCGACCTCCTTGACGAACCAGGAGTGCTCGTCCTCCCCCTCGGGCACGGGGAAGCGCGGCATGTAGTTCGCGCCCTCGGCGGCGGTGTGGAAGCGGACGTCGCACTGCTCGGCCACGAGCAGGGTGTTGTCGCACGCCTCCGGCAGCTCGCGGAACAGCTCGCGCATCTCGGCGGCCGAGCGTAGGTAGTAGGTGTTGCCGGTGAAGGCGAACCGGCTGCCGCCCTCGTCGTAGGTGGGCTCGGTGAGCTTGCTGCCGGACTGCAGGGCGAGCAT
>NZ_CALGNQ010000050.1 GCF_937958535.1 uncultured Georgenia sp.
CGGTGCCGGTGCCGGTGTCGGTGTCGGCTGCGTCGGCGCCGCCGCAGGCGGTCAGCGCCAGCGCCGCGACGACCGCCGCCCCGGCCAGTCGTGCCGGGCGACGAACGAGTGAGGCGATGCTCATGGGTGTCCTTCGGATCGGATGAGTCCTGGGCGGGCCCGGTGGCGCCGTGCCGGGGCCCGGTGGGGCCAATCTAACGCTTAGGTAAGGCTTACCTACAAGCCTCACGGCCTATTTAGGCGCCGGCGCCGTTGCGTAAATCGGGTGGCTCTTCGGCGGCGACTCCGCGCCGTTGCTGGGTTTCACAACGCAACACACCTGTTGCGGAATTCGCCCCGATGCGACCCACATCACAGATCCGTCCCATGGTGTGGACGGCGGCCGGTGTCGGTCGGACGTGCCAGGGTGGAGGCAGGAGGCGACATGAGCGACACGCAGGCCCGCACCGCGCACGACCGCGCCCAGGCAGCGCTGCAGGCGCTGGTGGGCCGCCCCGACGCCCGGCTCCGGGAGGACCAGTGGCGGGCGATCGAGGCGCTGGTGGTCCACCGCCGGCGGGCGCTCGTGGTGCAGCGCACCGGCTGGGGCAAGTCGGCGGTGTACTTCGTCGCCACCGCGCTCCTGCGCGCCGGGGTCGAGGGCCGTCCGCCGGCCGGGCCGACGATCATCGTCTCACCGCTGCTCGCGCTCATGCGCGACCAGATCGCGGCGGCCGCCCGGGCCGGGATCCGGGCGGTCACCATCAACTCCGCCAACGTCACGGAGTGGGACGAGGTCCACGCGGCGATCGCCGCCGGCACGGTGGACGTCGTCCTGTGCTCACCGGAGCGGCTGAACAACCCCGGCTTCCGCCGCGACGTCCTGCCCGGGCTCGCCGCCGAGGCCGGGCTCGTCGTCGTCGACGAGGCGCACTGCATCTCCGACTGGGGCCACGACTTCCGGCCCGACTACCGCCGCATCCGCACCCTGCTGGAGAACCTGCCCCACGGGGTGCCGGTGCTGGCGACCACCGCGACGGCGAACGACCGCGTCAGCGCCGACGTCGCCGAGCAGCTCGGCACCGGGGAAGGCGACGTCCTCGTGCTGCGGGGCTCGCTGGACCGCGAGTCCCTCCACCTCGGCGTCGTGGAGCTGCCCGACCAGGCGAGCCGGGTGGCGTGGCTCGCCGAGCGGGTCGCGGCCTGGGAGGGGTCGGGCATCGTCTACACCCTGACCGTCGCCCAGGCCGAGCAGGTCGCCGAGCAGCTCCGCGCGGCGGGGCTGGCGGTGGACGCCTACACCGGGCGCACCGAGCCGGCCCGTCGCGAGCAGCTCGAGGAGGACCTGCGCACCAACCGGCTGCGGGCGCTCGTGGCGACCTCCGCCCTCGGGATGGGCTTCGACAAGCCCGACCTCGCCTTCGTCGTCCACCTCGGTGCCCCGTCCTCCCCCATCGCCTACTACCAGCAGGTGGGACGCGCCGGCCGCGGTGTCCAGCGCGCCGACGTCGTCCTCCTCCCCGCCCCGGAGGACCGGGAGATCTGGGCCTACTTCGGGTCCCTCGCCTTCCCGCCCGAGCACGCCGTGCGCGAGGTGCTCGCCACGCTCGGGGACGAGCCGCTGTCCACCGCCCGGCTCGAACCGCTCGTCGACCTGCGCCGCACCCGGCTGGAGACGATGCTCAAGGTGCTCGACGTCGACGGTGCAGTGGAGCGGGTCCCCGGCGGCTGGCGGGCCACCGGCCGGCCGTGGGAGTACGACGCCGAGCGGTACGCCCGGGTCGATGCCGCCCGCGAGCGGGAGCAGCGGGCGATGCTCGACTACGTCCGGCTCGGTCCGGGCGAGTGCCGGATGGCCTTCCTCCGCGCCCAGCTCTCCGACCCCGACCTGGCCGACGGTTGGCGCTGCGGCCGCTGCGACCTGTGCGGCGGCCTGGAGCTGGACACCACCGTCGACGGCCGACGGGTCCAGGCCGCCCGCGCCGCACTCGACCGCCCCGGGGTGGACGTGGCCGCACGGCGCCAGTGGCCCACCGGGATGGAGACGGTCGGGGTCCCGCTGCGTGGGCGCATCCCCGCCGAGGAGCAGGCCGCCGCGGGCCGGGCGGTGGCCCGCCTCGACGGGCTCGGCTGGTCGGCGGCGCTGCGCGAGATGCTCGAGCCAGGCCCGGGCCGGGAGCCGGGCAGCGAGGCCCGCGGCGGGCACGACGGCGAGCTCCCCGCCTCGCTCCGCGGGCCGGTGGAGCGGGTGCTGGCCGACCAGCTCGCGGCGCTGCGGGAGTCCGGGGGCAGCGTCGACGGCGTCGTCGTCGTCGCGTCGGCAACCCGTCCGCGGCTGGTCACCCACCTCGCCCGGGGCGTCGCGCACCTCGCCGGGGTGCCGCTCGTCGGGGCGGTCTCCCCCGACCCGGACCTGCCGCCGGGGCGCCACGACGTCAACTCCGCCACCCGGCTGGCCACCGTCCACCGGCGGCTCCGGCTGGACCTGGGCGACGCCGCGCTCGCCGGCCTGCCCGGGCGCACCGTGCTCCTCGTCGACGACT
Source organism: uncultured Georgenia sp. (assembly GCF_937958535.1). Lineage (GTDB taxonomy): Bacteria > Actinomycetota > Actinomycetes > Actinomycetales > Actinomycetaceae > Oceanitalea. Next base: position 2,523 of record NZ_CALGNQ010000050.1, read on the forward strand.
ACACCGACAGCGGCTGGACGCTGACGGTCGCCGCCCGGCTGCTGCGGCTCGCCGGGGCGGCCGCCGTCCATCCCTTCGTCCTCGCCCAGCGCTGACCGCACCGCCCGCAGCGGGCGACGAGCGGGGTCTGCGGCCCTACCATCGGACAGGACCGACCGGAGGGGTGCCATGGCCAGGTTCAGCGTCGAGCTTCGTGAGGCGGTCGACCCGCTCGTCCTCGCCGTCGACGTCGGCTCGACGGGGAGCCGCGGCGGAGTGTACGACGCCCGCGGGCTGCCCGTGGCGGGCCTGCGGCACAAGGTGCCGCACTCCTTCACCACGGCTGCCGACGGGACCTCGGTCATCGACCCGCTCCAGGTGCTCGCCGAGGTGGAGGAGATCATCGCCGCGGTGGCCCGGCCGGACCTCGCCGGGCGGGTCGCCGCGGTGGCGACCGACACCTTCGCCTCCTCGCTCGTGGGGGTCGACGCCGCCGGTGTGCCGTTGACGCCCTGCTACACCTACGCCGACTCCCGGTGTGCGCCGCAGGTGGCCGCGCTGCGTGCCGAGCTCGACGAGGCGGCCGTGCAGGAGCGGACCGGCTGCCGCCTGCACACGAGCTACCTGCCCGCGCGGCTGCGCTGGCTGCGCGAGACCGAGCCGGGGCTCACCGCCGAGGTGGCCCGGTGGCTCTCCCTCGGGGAGCTGCTCGCGCTGCGGCTCACCGGCACCGCGGTGGTCGGCACCACGACGGCCGCGTGGACCGGGCTGCTCGACCGCCGCACCGGCGACTGGGACCCGCAGATGCTCGCCGTCGCCGGCGTCACCGCCGACACCCTCTCCCCCGTCCAGCACCCGGACCGGCCGTTCACCGGGGAGCGTTCGCCGCACCCCGTCCTCGAGGGCGCCGTGTGGTTCCCGGTGGTCGCGGACGGGTACGCGGCCAACGTCGGGACCGGCGCCCGCACCGAGGGCACGGTCGTCGCCTCCTTCGCCACCAGCGGCGCGGTGCGCGTGCGGGTGCCGGCGGACTTCCCCCGGGTGCCGTCCGGGCTGTGGGCCTACCGGGCCGACGCGAGCTCGGCACTGCTGGGTGGGGCGCTCAACGACGTCGGCCGCGCGGTGACCTGGCTGGAGGAGACGCTGCGCCTCGACGACGTCGACCTCGACGCCGTGCTCGCCGCCGACCCGGACCCCACGACCCCGCTGGTCCTGCCGTTCCTCAGCGGCGAGCGCAGCACGGGCTGGGCGTCGGGCGCCCGTGCCGTGCTCGCCGGGGTCTCGGCGGTCACCACCCCGGCGTCCCTCGCCCGCGGTGTGCTGGAGGGGGTGCTCCTCACCTACGGGCGGGTGGTGGCGGCGCTCACCGAGGTCGCCGGCCGGCCGCAGCAGGTGCTGGCGAGCGGACGGGTGAGCCAGGACCTGCCGGGTCTGCTCCAGCTGCTCGCCGACCTCACCGGCGCCCCGGTGACCCCGGTGACGATCAAGCGCTCCACCCTGCACGGCACCGCCCTGCTCGCGCTGGACACGGTCGCCCCGGACGTCCGGCGCGCCGCCCCCACGACCGGGCCGACGCTCGAACCGGTCGCGGGCCGGTGGGACTACTACGCCGAGCGGACGGCCCGCTTCGCCGAGCTGTACGCCGCGGTCGTCAGCTGACGTTCTCCAGGTGGACGACGATGTCGGCATCGGCGCGCAGCTGCTCGAGGAGCGCGACCACGGCCTCGTTGCGGTGCTGCTGGCGCAGCTGCTCCTCGATCTGCGGCTGCACCTCCTCCAGCGGCGGGATCTCGCCGGCACCGCCCCCCTCGGCCCCCTCGGCCTGGGCAACCGCGGTGTCGTAGAGCTCCTGGACCTCCTCCTGCGACGGGGTGTACTCTCCCGCCTCGTCGGTGAAGAGCAGCTCGAGCGTGGTCTGCCGCTGGACCTGGGCCTCGGCCTCCTCGCGGGCCATGCCCTCCTCCTCCTCGAGCGCGGTGTAGAACTCCTCCGCGGAGGCCATCCCGTAGCTCGTGGCGATGTCCTGGGCGGCGGCCTCGACGTCCTCCGGGGTCGCCTCGATCGACCGCGCCTCGGCCTCGGCGAGGAGCAGCTGGGTGTCGACCAGGCCGTCGGCGGTCTCCTGCCGCAGCGTCGCCTGGTCGAGCTCGGTGCCGGTCATCTGCGCCTGCTGGAAGGCCCGCGAGAGCTGTCGCTCGTAGGCCGGGACGAACTCCTCGCGGGTGATCGGCACGCCGTCGACCTCGGCGACGACGTCCGGGACACCGTCGAGGTCCGGCTCGGGAGCCTGCGGGGCGGCGTCGTCCTGCGCGGCGGACTCCTCGGCCGTGGGCGTCTCCGTCTCGGCCGGGTCGTCACTGCCGGAGCAGCCGGCGAGGGCGAGGAGCACGGCGGCGGCGGTGGCCGCCAGCCAGGGGGTGGAACGCATACGGGTCCTCTCGGGTGGTGATCCCGGTCCGTGACCGGGCGAGGCGGTTGGCCCCAGGCACGGCCGGGCTCGCCGTCACCGCACCGCTCCAGCGTGCGGGTCGCCGCAGCCGCGTGCAACCCCGTGTCCCGGATGAGCGACGGTACGGCCGGCGGGTCGGGGAAGCACGATACGCTCACCCGCGGACGGCGGCCCGAGCGGGCCCCGTCCGTCGCCAGAGGTCCCGCCGCGGCGGGACACCGCACCCGAGCAGCACAAGGAGATCTCGTGTCGCAATACGACGGTGGCTACCCTCCACCACCTCCCGGCGGTCCCGGTGGCCCGCCGCCGGGTCCGATGGGCCAGGCTCCGGGAGGCATGACGCCGCCACCGCCGAACCACCTGGTGTGGGCGATCCTCACCACGCTCTTCTGCTGCCTGCCGCTGGGCATCGTCTCGATCGTCTTCGCCGCGCAGGTCAACTCCAAGTGGCAGATGGGTGACTTCGCCGGGGCGCACGAGTCCTCGGAGAAGGCCAAGCAGTTCGCGATCTGGGCCGCCGTGGTCGGCGCCGCGGTCCTCGTGCTGTACATCGTCCTGGTGATCGGCGGCGCCCTGAGCATGTCGTCCTGGTGACCACCGCAGCAGTCGACACCCGGCCGCGGGCACGCCGCATGGCGCTGCCCGCGGCCGTGTTCGTCGGCACCCTCGCCGCTGCCGTCGTCATCCACCTGCGCGACCCGAACGCCTCGGGCAACTACCCGACCTGCCCGTTCCTCTACCTCACCGGCTGGTACTGCCCCGGCTGCGGCTCCCTCCGTGCGCTGCACGCCCTCACCCACCTCGACGTGGCGACCGCGCTGGACCGCAACCCGCTGGCGACCGGGGCGCTCGTCGGGCTCGTCGTCGGCTTCGTCCGCTGGGCGGCGCGGCTGTGGTCCGGACGCCCCCGTCCCGGGCTCGCCCCCGCGTGGACGCTGTACGCGCTGGCCGCCCTCGTCATCGGCTACGGCGTGCTGCGCAACCTGCCCGGTATGGAGATCCTCTCCCCCGCCTGACGTGGACGCGCGCCCCCGCCGGACGACGGCCGGGCTACCCGAAGCGGACGTCGACGGCGTCGGCGTGGGCGGGCAGGTCCTCGGAGACCGCCAGCGCCCGCAGCGGCTCGGCCACCTTCCGCAGCGCCGCGTCGTCGTACTCCACCACCTGCACCGGCTTGAGGAACGCCATGACGCTCAGGCCGGCGGCGAACCGTGCCGTCCCGCCCGTGGGCAGGACGTGGTTGGAGCCGGCGAGGTAGTCGCCGAGCGGCACCGGGCTGTAGGGACCGACGAAGATCGCCCCGGCGTTGCGGACCCGCGCCGCCACGGCAGCGGCGTCCACTGTCTGCACCTCGAGGTGCTCGGCCCCGTAGGCGTCGCACACGGCCAGCCCCTGCTCGACGTCGGTGACGAGGACGGTGCCGGACTGTGGGCCGGTGAGTGCCGTGCGGACCCGCTCCGCGTGCGTCGTGGCCGCGACCTGACGCTCCATCTCGGCGTCGACGGCGTCGGCGAGCTCGGGGCTGTCGGTGACGAGCACCGAGGCGGCCGCCGGGTCGTGCTCGGCCTGGGAGATGAGGTCGGCCGCGACGAACCGCGGGTCCGCACTCGCGTCGGCGAGCACGGCGATCTCGGTGGTCCCGGCCTCGGCGTCGATCCCCACCCGCCCCATGACCGCCCGCTTGGCGGCCGCGACGTAGATGTTGCCGGGACCGGTGACGACGTCGACGGGCGCGCACAGCTCGGCACCGTCGGACGTCCCCTCCTCCCCGGCGGCGCCGTAGGCGAACATCCCCACCGCCTGCGCACCGCCGACGGCGTAGACCTCCTCGACGCCGAGCAGCGCGCACGCGGCGAGGATCGTCGGGTGCGGCAGCCCGCCGAACTCCGCCTGCGGCGGGCTGGCGACGGCGAGCGAGCGCACCCCGGCCACCTGCGCGGGCACGACGTTCATGACGACGCTGGAGGGGTAGACCGCCAGACCGCCCGGGACGTACAGCCCCACCCGGCCGACCGGCAGCCAGCGCTGGCGGACGTGGCCGCCGGGCAGGATCTCGGTGTCCCGGTCGCTCGGCAGCTGGGCCTGGTGCCCGGCGCGGTTGTGCGCGATGGCCAGCTCCAGGCCCTCGCGCACCTGCGGGTCGAGCCCGGCCAGGGCCTCCTCCAGGGCGTCGACCGGGACCCGCAGGTGCTCCGGCCGGACGCCGTCGAAGCGCTCGGCGAGGTCACGCAGCGCGGCCGCACCGCGGTCGCGGACGTCCTGGATGATCGGCAGCACCTGGGCGAGCGCCGCCTCGACGTCGAGCGTGGCCCGCGGCAGCACGTCCGCGAGCTCGCCGGCCGACAGGGTGGTGCCACGGAGGTCGATACGCCTGAGCATGGCACCGATCGTAGGGGGCGCGGCCGCGAGGCGTGCAGGACGTCCACCCCGCGGCGGGGCATGATCGGTGCATGCAGACCGAGCACGTCGTCCCCGTCGACGGGGAGATCCGCCTGGGCCAGTTCCTCAAGCTCGCCTCCCTCGCCGACTCCGGCGCGCAGGCCCGCGAGCTCGTCGCCGACGGTGCGGTGCGCGTCGACGGCGAGGTGGAGACCCGGCGCGGGCGTCGGCTCACGCCGGGAGCGCGGGTCGAGGTGACCACACCGACCGGGGTGCGGGCCGCCGTCGTCGGCTGACCGCACGTGGGGACCAGGTGCCGGCGCCCGCTCGCGCCCCGGGTTCCGGAGCGGGTGAGCACACCGACCGGGGCGCGCACCGCAGTCGCCGGCTGACCGCAAGGTGGACGACGCTTCCCAGTGGGTGGGCGCCCGCCTACCCTGTGGCTGTCCGGATCCGTGCAGGAAGGTGCAGCCATGACCGTCACGACCCCTCACGCCGTCCTCAGCGACGCGCTGCCCGCGAGCGTGGCCCGCGACGTCGCCCTCGTCGTCGGTGGTGCCGCCTTCACCGGTGTGCTCGCCCAGGTGGTCGTGCCGCTGCCCTTCACCCCGGTGCCGCTGTCCCTGAGCACCTTCGCGGTGCTCCTCGTCGGTGCGGCGCTCGGCCCGCTGCGCGGCGTGCTGAGCATGGGGCTCTACCTGCTCGCCGGGATGGCCGGGGTGCCGTGGTTCGCCGAGCAGGCCTCCGGCTGGCAGATGGCCTCCTTCGGCTACATCATCGGCTACGTCCTGGCGGCCGGTCTCGTCGGGTCGCTGGCCCGCCGGCGCGCCGACCGCCGCCCGCTGTCGATGCTCGGCGCCGCCCTGCTGTCCACGGCTGCCGTCTATGTCGGCGGGGTGCCCTGGCTCATGGTGAGCCTCGGGGTGGGGCTCGGGGAGGCCCTGGCGCTCGGCGTGCTGCCCTTCCTCGTCGGCGACGCCATCAAGGCCGCGGCCGCTGCCGGCCTCCTCCCCGCCGCCTGGAAGCTCCTCGGCCGCACCACCCGCTGACCCAGCACCCCCGCACCCCCTCCTCCCCCACCGAGAGCTCACTTCCCACCGAGAGCCCACTTCCCACCGAGAGCCGAGTTCCCACCGACAGCTGACTTCCCACCGACAGCTCACGTCCCACCGACAGCTCACGTCCCACCGACAGCTCAGTT
>NZ_CALGNQ010000051.1 GCF_937958535.1 uncultured Georgenia sp.
GGCCGGGAGATGTCCCCGGAGATGGCGCTGGCCAACTCCCCGCACCTGCACGTGGAGAACATCCGCACCCCGATGCTCGTCATCCACGGGGACAAGGACTACCGGGTGCCCATCGGGGAGGGACTGCGGCTCTGGTACGAGCTGCTGTCGAAGTCCGGGCTGCCGGCCGACGAGGAGGGGCGCAGCCCGCACCGCTTCCTCTACTTCCCGGACGAGAACCACTGGATCCTCACCCCGCAGAACGCCAAGGTCTGGTACTCGGTGGTCGAGGCGTTCCTCGCCGAGCACGTCCTGGGCGCGGAGCCGGGCGACCTACCGCCCACGCTCGGCCTGTAGGGGCCGGCCCGGGCCCCTGCCGGTCGCTCGGTCTGCAGGGGCCCGCCCCCGCCGATCCATCCCGCGCGGGGGCACGTCCGGTCCTGCGGACCGCCGCGGCGCCACGTGCCGGATGTGCATCCCGTCGCGGGACGGGGGCTCGGGGTCCGTGGGACGGGGGCCCGGGGACGTGGGACGGCGCGGGCGGCGGTAGCGGGCTGGGGCGGGCTCAGCCCCAGACCAGGCCCATGTCCGGGTTCTCCAGCACGCGCGCGACGTCGGCGAGCACCCGCGAGCCGAGCTCTCCGTCCACCAGCCGGTGGTCGAAGGACAGCGCGAGCTGGGTGACCCAGCGCGGCCTGACCTTGTTCTTGTGCACCCACGGCTGCTTCCGGATGGCGCCGAAGGCGAGGATCGCCGACTCGCCGGGGTTGAGGATCGGGGTGCCGGTGTCGATCCCGAAGACGCCGACGTTGGTGATGGTGATCGTCCCGTCGCTCATGTCGGCCGGGGTGGTCCGTCCCGCCCGCGCTGTCGCGGTGAGCTCGGCGATCGCCGCGGCGAGCCCGTGCAGGTCGAGCCGGTGGGCGTCCTTGATGTTGGGCACGACGAGCCCGCGCGGGGTGGCCGCGGCGATGCCGAGGTTGATGTAGTGCTTGTAGACGATCTCCTGCGCCTCGTCGTCCCAGGAGGCGTTGATCTGCGGGTGGCGGCGCACCGCGAGGACGAGCGCCTTGGCCGCGAGCAGGAGTGGGGTGACGCGGACGTCGGCAAAGGCCGGGTCCTGCTTGAGCCGGGCGACGAGCTTCATCGAGCGGGTGACGTCCACCGTGTGGAAGACGGTGACGTGCGGGGCGGTGAAGGCCGACTCGACCATCGCCTCCGCGGTGCGGCGGCGCACCGACCGCACGGGCACGCGGGTGCGGCGGCCGTCGGCGGAGACGACACCGTCGGCGAGCCACGGCTGGTCGTCGCCCGGGTAGGTCGCCAGCTCCTCGGCACCGGAGCGCTCGGAGTGGGCGAGGACGTCCTCCCGGGTGACGATGCCCCCGGGGCCGGTGGCCGCGACCGCCGACAGGTCGACGCCCAGGTCCTTGGCGAGCTTGCGCACCGGGGGCTTGGCGAGCACGGCCGGGTCGGTGCGGCGGGTGCCGTCGCCGGCCCGCGGACCCGCTGTGGCCCCGGTCGGGGCACCGACCGCGGCGGGCGCTGCCGACAGCGCGGCCGGTTGCGAGGCGGGCCGGGCCGCGCCGTCTCCCGTCGCGGCGGGCGCCGCCGAGCTGCGGCCCGTAGCGGCAGGCGCCGCCGCGCTGCGATCCGTCGCGGCGCTACCCGAGGTGCCGGCGGGCGCGGGGGCCGTGTGGCGCCGGCGGCGCGCCACCGGTGCCTCCTTCGTGCCGTAGCCGACGAGGACGTCACCGCTCGTCGCGGCCTCACGCTGCGGCTCGGCCTCGCGCTCGGTCGCGGCCTGGTCCTCGGCGGGTGCCGCCCCGTCGCCCGGGGCCCCGCCCGGGTCGGTGTCGATGACGACGATCGGCGCCCCGACGGGCACCGTCTGCCCTTCCGCGACGAGGATCTCGGTGACCACACCTGCCCACGGGGCGGGCAGCTCGACGAGCGACTTCGCCGTCTCGATCTCCACGAGCGTCTGGTTGACGGTGACGGTGTCCCCGACGGCGACCCGCCACTCGGCGATCTCCGCCTCGGTGAGGCCCTCTCCGACGTCGGGAAGCTTGAACTGCTGGTAGCTCGGCACGTGACTCCTCAGTACGCCAGGGTCCGGTCGACGGCGTCGAGCACCCGGTCGAGACCGGGGAGGTACTCCTCCTCGAACGCGGACGCGGGGTAGGGGGTGTGGAAGCCGCCGACGCGCAGCACCGGGGCTTCCAGGTGGTAGAAGCACTCCTCGGTGACCCGGGCGGCCAGCTCGGCCCCCGCCCCGAAGAACATCGGGGCCTCGTGGGCGACGACCAGACGGCCGGTCCGCCGCACCGACGCCGCGACGGTGTCGACGTCGAGCGGGGAGACGGAGCGCAGGTCGACGACCTCGAGCTCGGCGCCCTCCGCGGCGGCCGCCTGCGCGGCGGCGAGGAGCGTCTTGACGGTCGGGCCGTACCCGGCAAGGGTCGCGTCGCGCCCGGGACGCACGACGCGGGCGGTGTGCAGGCCGGTGGTCACCGCCGCTTCACCCAGGTCCACGGGCGCCTCGACGTCGACCTCACCGCGCTCCCAGTAGCGGGCCTTGGGCTCGAGGAAGATCACCGGGTCGGGCGAGGCGATCGCCTGCTGGACCATCGTGAAGGCGTCGGCGCTGGTGGCGGGGGTGACGACGCGCAGGCCGGCGGTGTGGGCGAAGAGCGCCTCGGGAGACTCGCTGTGGTGCTCGATGGAGCGGATGCCGCCCCCGTAGGGGATGCGGACGACCACGGGCACCTGCACCCGGCCCTGCGTCCGGTAGGAGAGCTTGGCGAGCTGGGTGGTGATCTGGTCGAAGCCCGGGAAGACGAAGCCGTCGAACTGGATCTCGCAGACGGGGCGGTAGCCGGCCATCGCCAGGCCGATCGCGGTGCCGATGATCCCGGACTCGGCGAGCGGGGTGTCGACGACCCGGTCGCGGCCGAACTCCTTCTGCAGCCCGTCGGTGACCCGGAAGACCCCGCCGAGCGGGCCGATGTCCTCCCCCATGAGGAGCACCCGGTCGTCGCGGCGCATCGCGGCGCGCAGCCCGGCATTGATCGCCCTGGCCATCGGCAGGGCGGTGGGTGCGGGGGCGGCGGTGGTCGCCGTCATCGCTCGTCCTCCTCGAAGGAGCTGCGGTACTCCGCGTACCAGGCCCGCTCGGCGGCGACCTGCGGGTGGGGCGCAGCATAGACGTGGTCGAACATCGTCTCCGGGCCGGCGGGGGCGAGGGCCCGGCAGTACTCGCGGGTGGCCTCGCCGAGCGCGTCGGCGGCGGCCTCGACCTCGGCGAGGAACGCGTCGTCGGCGTGACCCTGGGCGGTGAGGTACGTGCGCAGCCGGACGATGGGGTCGCGTCGGCGCCAGTACTCCTCCTCGGCGCTGGTGCGGTAGCGCGTCGGGTCGTCGGCGGTGGTGTGGGCGCCCATCCGGTAGGTGTAGGCCTCGATGAAGGTGGGGCCGCCGCCGCTGCGGGCGCGGTCGAGCGCCTCGGCGGTGACCGCGTAGCTGGCCAGCACGTCGTTGCCGTCCACCCGCACCGACGGGATACCCACGCCGGTGCCGCGGCGGGCGAGCGGCACGGTGCTCTGCCCGCTCGTCGGCACGGAGATCGCCCACTGGTTGTTCTGGCAGACGAAGACGACGGGCGCGTTGTTGACGGCGGCGAAGACCATCGCCTCGTGGACGTCGCCCTGGGAGGTGGCGCCGTCGCCGAAGTAGACGACGACGGCGCGGTCGCGCTCGGGGTCGCCGGTGCCGACGTCGCCGTCGCGCTGCACGCCCATGGCGTACCCGGTCGCGTGCAGTGTGTGGGCCCCGATGACGAAGGTGTAGACGTGGAAGTTGTGGGCCGCGGGGTCCCAGCCGCCGTGCTCGATGCCGCGGAAGACCCGCATGAGCTCACGCATGTCCATCCCCCTGGTGTGGGCGACGGCGTGCTCGCGGTAGGAGGGGAAGACGAAGTCCTGCGGCCTCATCGCCCGGCCGGAGCCGACCTGGGCGGCCTCCTGGCCCAGGCTGGGTGGCCACAGCCCCAGCTCGCCCTGCCGCTGCAGGGCGGTCGCCTCGGCGTCGAAGCGGCGCGCCAGCACCATGTCGCGGTAGAGGCCGCGGAGCTCGGCGGGTCCGAGGTCGGCGACCCACGCGTCGTAACGACTGTGGTCCAGGCGCCGACCCTCCGGGTCGAGGAGCTGGACGAGCGTGTCGGGATCTGCCGTGCTGCTCGCCTCAGGGCGCGGTGTCAGTGTGTCCATGGTGGTGACCACCTCCATCGGTCCTGCCTCCTCCCGCCCGGGGGTCGGCCCCGAACCTACGCCAGCGTAGGCTACGGAACCGTAACCTGCGCTTGTAGAAGGGCTACAGAACCTCGCGGCGCCAGTTGTCGGGGCTGCGTCCGTAGCGGATCACCGGTCTGCTCACCGCCGGTGACGGAGTTCTTCACTGGTAGCGCTACGTCGGGCGCACGTCGACGGTGCGCGTCCTCCCGGCTCAGTCGGCGAACGCGGCCTTGAGGCAGCGCATCGCGGCCAGCACCTTGGGCACGCCGATGTAGGGCATGAGGTGGACGAGGCACTCGGCCACCTCCTCCCGGCTCATCCCGGCGACCTCCACCGCGGTGCGGATGTGGCCCGTGAGCTGCGGCTCCGTCCCGCCCATGGCGGCGAGCGCGGCCATGTTCAGCATCTGCCGGTCGCGCAGCTCGAGCCCCGCGCGCTGGTAGGTGCCGCCGAAGACGGCCTCGACGACCCAGTCCGAGGCGCCCGGGGCGTACTCGTCCAGCTGCTGCCGCCAGGCCGCGGCCGCCTCGGGGGACTGGGTCTCCTCGACGAACTGCAGGCCCTTGCTCATGCTCACACTCACGGGTCCACCTCATTCTCTCCACGGGTACGGGTGCGCCTCCGCGTCGAGGCGGTGCCTCCGCGAGGTCCCGCAGGACCGGCTCCGCGAAGGTCCCGTCGAGCATCCTCAGGTGCCGGCCCGGGTGTCAAAACCGACCCGGCCCGCGCCTCAGACCGACGGGGCCACCGCGCTGCGCCGGCCGAGCCACTGGCGGGCGAGGGCGATGACGGCGTCGTTGCCCTCGTTCTCCCCGACGCTGACCCGGACGCCCTCGCCGTCGAACGCCCGCACCATCGCCCCGCTCAGCGCCGACTCGCGCGCGAACGCCGCGGCGTGCCGGCCGACCGCGAGCCAGTAGAAGTTGCCCTGCGTCTCGGGCACCGTCCAGCCGGCCGCTCGGAGCTCGGCCACCACCCGGGCGCGCTCCTGCACGATCCGGTCGCACCGGTCGCGGACGAGGTCCGTCTCCCGCAGCGCGGCCAGCGCGGCGGCCTGCCCGAGCGCGTTGACCCCGAAGGGGGTGGAAGCCGCCCGCAGGCCGCGGATGAGCCGGGGCCGGGCCACCGCGTAGCCCACCCGCAGCCCGGCGAGCCCGTAGGCCTTGGAGAAGGTGCGCAGGACGAGGACGTTCTTGAACTCGGCGGCCAGCGCCAGGCCGTCGGTGGCGGCCCCGTCCCGGACGAACTCGACGTAGGCCTCGTCGACCACGACGAGCACCTCCCGGGGCACCCGGGCGAGGAAGGCACGCATCTCGTCGTCGTGGACGACGGTGCCGGTGGGGTTGTTCGGCGTGCACACGAGGACGACGCGGGTGCGCTCGGTGATGGCGTCGGCCATGGCGGTGAGGTCGTGGCTGCCGTCGGCGCGCAGCGGGACGGGCACCCCGGTGGCGCCGGCGACCTGGATCGCGATCGGGTAGGCCTCGAAGGACCGCCAGGCGTGGACCACCTCGTCGCCGGGCCCGCACGCCGCCTTGAGCACCGTCTCGAGCACGGCGACCGAGCCGTTGCCCACGGCGATGCGCTCGGCCTCGGTGCCGAGGTGGGCGGCGATCGCGCCGACGAGCTCGGTGGCGTACATGTCGGGGTAGCGGTTGAGGTCGGCGGCGGCGTCGGACACGGCGCTGAGCACGGCCGGAGACGGCGGGAACGGGTTCTCGTTGGACGAGAGCTTGTACGCGGAGCCGCCCGCGGGTGGACGCTGGCCCGGGACGTAGGCCGGCAGGGAGTGGATGTCCTCGCGGAAGCGGAACGCTGGTGCCATGCCGTCATGATCCCACCCCGGCCGAGGTGCTCGGCGTGCGACGATGTGCCGATGCGGTTCCTCGTACGTCTCGTCGTGAACTCGGTGGCGATCTGGCTCACCTCGCTCTTCCTCTCGGGGATCTCGCTGCCGGAGGCCGAGGGCTGGGAGCAGGTGCTCGTCGTCGGGGTGGTCGGGCTGGTGTTCACCCTCGTCAACCTCGTCGTCAAGCCGGTCGTCAGCCTCTTCGCGCTGCCGCTGACGATCCTCACCCTCGGGCTCTTCAGCCTCGTCATCAACGCCCTGATGCTCCTGCTCACCAGCTGGCTGACGAGCTTCACCGAGTGGCACCTCGTCGTCGACGGCTTCTGGTGGGCGCTGCTCGCAGCGCTGATCATCTCGGTGATCAGCTGGGTGCTCAACGCGGTGCTCTCGCGCGACTGACTCACCCCCGCTCCAGGGTGTAGGCGGTGGCCGTCACCCGGGCCCCGGGCCCGCCGGAGATGGCGGCCAGCCGCCGCGCCACGTGGGTCACCGAGGGCTCGCCCGCCGCGAGGGCGAGCTCGGCCGTGCGCGCGTACTCCGCGATGGAGTGGGACTCGGCGGGCGGGACGGCGAAGCGCAGCTCACCGGTGGTGCCGGTGGCCAGTGACCGGCTCACGGTCGTGCGCGCCGGTTCTGCCGGGTTGGAGGCGCCGTCCAGGCCCAGGATCGGGTCCTCCACGTGCTCGAGGTGGAGCAGCTCGGTGTCCGCGGGCGTGCGGAGGTGGCCCACCGGGGACCCGGCCGTCACCACCGTCGTGATGGTGAAGCGGTGGCGGAGCAGCGGGTCAGCCGCCAGCCGGGCGGCCACCAGCCCGCCCTGGCTGAAGCCGACGACCGCCACCGGCTCACCGGGCCGGATGCCGGCGAGCTCCATCGCACGGGCGGCGCCGATCTCGACGTCACTGACCAGCTCGCCGTAGGCCTCGACATTCGTCAGGTTGTCCACCGGGTTGCGGCCGCCCGGGGCCATCGCCTGGGTGCTCGGCAGCAGGACGGTCCAGCTGCGGGTGCCGTCGGGGTGGTCCGTGCGCCGGACCTCGAGCGTACCGGGGGCGGCGCCGTGGTCCTGGTGGATGTCGTGCAGTGCGGTGAGCACCGCGGGGAGGTCCGGTGCCGGGGGCACAAGCCGGGACGGCGCGACCGTCACCCGCAGGTCGGTCGCCGTGCCGGGGGTGCGGCCGGTGAGGCCGTGGAAGCCCATGGTGACCGGGATGACGAGCCGCTGCGCCGCGGTGAGCGCGTCCGGGTCGAGCCGGCGGCCGTCGTAGGTGAACGGGCGGGGCACGAGGAACCACGGGATGACGTACTGCCCGTGCTCGCCCAGCTCGCGCACCGCGCGGTCCAGGGCGACGGCGTCGGGCGGCAGGTGCTCGTCACCGACGACGGCGTTGACGAGCGCGCCGGCCCCGGCGAGCAGGGCCTGACCCGGGGTGCGCGGCCGGAAGCCGGGCAGCCGCCCGACCAGCGCGAGACGGCCGCCCACCGACACGCCGGCGTGGAGGAGAGAGAGCTGGTAGACGAGCAGGCGCAGGTACCCCACCCACGAGGGAGCGGGTCCCCGGACGTGCGCCGCCAGCTCGGCCTCCTCGTAGAGGACGCGGGCGTACCGCAGCGCGACCAGGAGCGCACCGGCCTCCTCGTTCAACCGGTGCACGCCCCACCAGCCGTGGAGGGCGGCGTCGACGGCGGCCTCGGCGCGGGCGGCGGCGCCCGGGGCGAGCGTGGCGTCGAGCGCGAGGTCGCGCTGGGCGGCGGACAGGGCCGCCGCGAGCTGGGCGGTGTCTTGCACGACCTCCTCCAGCCGGCCCTCGATGTGGCGCAGCTCCGCGACGTCCACCCGGGTGGCCCCCACCCCGCCCCGGACGTGGACGGAGGTGCGGTGCCGCCCATCGGCCGGGAGGGGGGTGCCGTCGCCGTCGTGGCTGTGGAGCAGGGCGGTCACCGGTCCTCCCACGCCCGCGCCACCGCGGCCGACATCTCGGCGGCCCGTTCCCGGGCGGTGGCGAGCAGCTCACCGAGCCGGTCGGCGTGGAGGAGCAGGTCCTCCAGGCGGGCGGTGAACTCGTCGGCGGCCGAGGACTGCCACTGCTCCGGGAACGCCCCGCGCAGATGGTGCACGACGACGGCGAGCACGCGCTGCGCGTCACCGACGGAGACGCAGCCCTCCCCGGCCCCGCCCCAGCCGTCGACCACGACGGGCGTGCAGCTCGTCATCGTCCTTCCCCTTTCGTCGGGTGCCGGCCCGACGCTAGGGCGACCAGCCGTCCCCGGATCGGCGCGTCCCGGCCGCGCTGGGGACGCCGTCGTCGGCACTGGAGCCTGTGGCGCACCGGGCCCCAAGTCGGTGGCTTTCCCCGGCGGGGCGGGCGAGAATGCCGCCATGTCGCCCTTCACCGTCTCCTTCGTCTGCACCGGGAACATCTGCCGCTCGCCCATGGGGGAGGTCATCCTCCGTGACCTCCTGGAACGCGAGGGGCTCGGTGAGCGGGTCCGGGTCGTCTCGGCCGGTACCGGCGACTGGCACGTCGGCGGCCCCGCAGACCCGCGCACGGTCAGCACGCTGCGCCGGTTCGGCCTGGACGGCGAGAGCCACGTCGCGCGCCAGTTCGTCGCCGAGAGCTTCCGGGAGGTCGACCTCGTCCTCGCCCTGGACCGCAGTCACGAACGGTTCCTCCGCTCCCTCGCACCGACGAGCGAGGACGCGGACAAGGTCCATCTCCTGCGCAGCTTCGACGAGGCTGCGGTCGCGGCGGGCGAGCTCGAGGTCGACGACCCCTACTTCGGTGAGGACGCCGACTTCGTCACCACCTACGAGGAGGTCCTGCCCGCCTGCGAGGGCCTCGTGGCGCACCTCAAGGAGCGGCTCAGCGTCGCGAGCTGAGCAGACGCGGCTGCCGACCGGTGAGGGAGGCCCGCCTGGGCCACACCGCACTGCCCGGCCGCACGCCCTCCAGCCGCAGGGCGAGCACCGCGCCGGTGAGGCCGGCGTCCTTGAGCCGCGCGGCGAGCCGGCCCGCGAACACCGTCTCCCTCGGTGAGTCGTCCCGCTCGGTGAGCTGGACGGTGGCCACGGTCCGGCCGACGCTCACCCCGATGGCGTAGAAGCCGAGGTCGACGGCGGCCGGTCGGGTCCCGGCGACACGGCTCAGCACCGTGTCGGCGGCCATCGCCCCGAGCGGTGCGGCCGACCGGCAGCCCATCGACAGGGCCGGACCGGCGGGCGCGACGGCGTCACCGGCGCCGACGACGCGGTCGTCGTCCACGCTGGTGAGCGTCTCGTCGGTGAGGAGGCGGCCGCGCCCGTCCGTCGACAGGCCGCTGGCACCGGCGAGGCCGGAGGGGGTGAAGCCGCCCGCCCACACCGTCACCGGCCCGGCCAGGAGGGCGCCGTCGTCGAGGACGACGGCGTCCGGCCGCACCTCCCGCACGGCGCGCTGCTCGACGACGTCGACGCCCAGCCCCGCGAGCTGGGCGGCCATGGTGCGGCGTGCCCGTCCGCCGAGGGTGGGGGCGAGTCGGCCCCCGCAGACCATCCGGACGGCGCGACCCGCCGCGGCCAGCTCGGCGGCCGTCTCGATGCCGGTCGGGCCGCCGCCGACGACGGTGACGGGCGTGGTGGGCGGCAGACCGACGAGGGCGGAGCGCAGGCGCCGGGCGCCGTCCAGGGAGGCGACGTCGTGGGCGTGGGCGATCCCGGGCAGCGGGGCCGCGGGCGGTGCCGTGCTCCCGGCGGCATAGACGAGGTGGTCGTAGCCCAGGTCCGTGCCGGAGGCGAGGTGGACGGTGCGGGTGGCGGCGTCGACCCGGGCCACGGTGTCGACGACGAGCCGGACGCCCGGGGCGAGGAGCCCGGCGAGGTCGGTGGTGGCCCGGTGCGTGCCCGAGACCAGGCGGTGCAGGCGGGTGCGCTCGACGAACTCGGGCCGCGGGTTGACGACCGTGACCGCGACGTCGGGCCGGCGGCGCAGCCGGTTGGCGGCCATCGTGCCGGCGTACCCGGCACCGATGACGACGACGTGGTGACGTGGGGTGACCATGGGGTCCTCCGTTTGTCCTCGGGTGCATGGCTGTGCCCCCGAGACACGGCAGCACGCCGTGCCGTGACATGCGGCGGGTGCGGCTCAGGTGGGGCGGGCCTCCCGGCCCGCGGCGCGGAACTCCGCGGCGAGCGCCCAGACGTCGGCGACCGGGCCGAGGTGGGCGAGCTTGTCCGGGTTGGCGACGTTGCGGATGGTCCGCACCCGGCCGTCGACGATGTCGAGCGCGAGCGCCTGCAGCACCCGGCCCTCCCGGTCGCGTGCCAGGGCCCCGGGCTGGCCGTTGACCTCGCACTGCTCGAGCGTGACGCCCACGCGGCGCAGCCGCGGGGCACCCGCCACCACGACCCGCAGCACCCTGTCCGCCCCGACCACCGCGCGGGGCAGGGCGGGGGCCTTGCCGCCCGCGTCGCTGACGAGCTCGACATCGGCGGCGAGCAGCTCGCGCAGGCCGTCGACGTCGCCGGCGGTGAAGGCGGCGAAGAACCGGGCCGCCAGGGCGTCGCGCTCCTCCCGGTCCGTCTCGAAGCGCGGGCGGCCCTCGTCCACGTGCCGTCGGGCGCGGACGGCCAGCTGCCGGCAGGCGGCCTCGGAGCGCTCGACGGTGGCGGCGATCTCGGGGAAGGAGAAGCCGAAGACGTCCCGGAGCACGAAGACGGCCCGCTCGAGGGGGCTGAGCCGCTCGAGCAGCACCAGGGCCGCCATCGAGACGGTGTCGGCCAGCTCGGCGGAGCGCTCCGGGTCCTGGTACGGGTCCTCGAGCAGCGGCTCGGGGAACCACTCCCCGACGTATTGCTCACGCCGCACCCGCGCGGACCGCAGGACGTTGAGCGACACCCGCGTGACGATGGTCGACAGGAACGCCTTGGGCGACAGCGGCCGGGTCGGTGAGGTCTCGTAGCGCAGCCACGTCTCCTGCACGGCGTCCTCGGCCTCGCTCACGCTGCCCAGGATCCGGTACGCGATCGAGAACAGCAGCGGGCGCAGGTCCTCGAACTCCTCGGTGCGCGTCATCGTCCCTCCCCGGTGTCCAGCGTGCCCGTCGTCCCTGGGACACGACAGCCGGGCGGGCTGTGACACCGGCCGACCCCGCGGCTCTGGGAGACTGTCCCCCATGAGCGAGCAGCACAGCAGCCCGTCCTCCGCCGGCCTCGCCGGGACCGGCACCGGCGCCGCACCGGGCCGTCACCGCGTCTCCCTGGCGGAGATCGAGCCCCCGATCGCGCTCGGACCGCTGGACGGACGCTACCGGCAGGTCGTCGCACCCCTCGTCGACCACCTCTCGGAGGCGGCGCTGAACCGGGCCCGGCTCGACGTCGAGGTCTCCTGGCTCGTCCACCTCACCACCACCGGCGCCCTGCCCGGCGCGCCCGCGCTGCGGGAGGCGGACGTCGCCTACCTGCGCGGTATCGTCGACTCCTTCGGGGCGGCGGAGATCGCCGAGCTCGCCGAGATCGAGCGCGAGACACGGCACGACGTCAAGGCGGTGGAGTACTTCCTCAAGCGCCGCCTCGCCGCCGCGGCGGAGGCGCTGGGCCCGGACAGCCCACTGCCCCGGGTGAGCGAGATCGTCCACATCTTCTGCACCAGCGAGGACATCAACAACCTCGCCTACGCGATGACGATCCGGGACGCCGTCCGCCAGGTGTGGCTGCCCGCCGCGATCGGCCTGGTCGGCGACCTGGCCGAGATGGCGCGGCAGACCGCCGAGCTGCCCATGCTCTCCCGCACCCACGGGCAGACCGCGACCCCGACGACGCTCGGCAAGGAGCTCGCGGTGCTCACCACCCGGCTGCGCCGCCAGCTGCGGCGGGTCTCCACGGCCGAGTTCCTCGGCAAGATCAACGGCGCTACCGGGACCTACGGGGCCCACGTCGTCTCCGTGCCCGAGACCGACTGGCAGGCGGTCTCCCGCTCGTTCGTCGAGGGGCTCGGGCTCACCTGGAACCCGCTGACCACGCAGATCGAGCCGCACGACTGGCAGGCCGAGCTCTACGCCGACATCGCGCGCTTCAACCGCGTGCTGCACAACCTGTGCACCGACGTCTGGACCTACATCTCGCTCGGCTACTTCCGCCAGCGGCTCTCGGCGCAGGGGTCGACCGGCTCCTCGACCATGCCGCACAAGGTCAACCCGATCCGTTTCGAGAACGCCGAGGCGAACCTGGAGATCTCCTGCGCGCTGCTCGACACGCTCGGTGCCACGCTCGTCACCTCCCGGCTGCAGCGCGACCTCACCGACTCGACGACGCAGCGCAACATCGGGGTGGCGATCGGCCACTCGCTGCTCGCCGTGGACAACGTGCGCCGCGGGCTGGCCGGCCTCGACGTCGACACCGCGGCCCTCGAGCGGGACCTCGACGCCTCGTGGGAGGTGCTCGGGGAGGCGGTGCAGTCGGCGATGCGGGCCGCGTCGGTCGCCGGCGCCGAGGGCATGACCGACCCCTACGAGCGACTCAAGGAGCTCACCCGCGGGCGCCAGGTGGACGCCGAGGGGATGCGAGCGGTCATCACCGGGATGGGGCTGCCGAAGGACGTCGAGGAGCGCCTGCTGGCACTGACCCCGGCGGACTACACGGGCCTGGCCGCGTCCCTCGTCGACCACCTCGACGACCCCGTCTGAGCGTACGTCCCACGCATGCCGCCCCGATCGGGGCCCAGCTGCCGGTAGGAAGTGAGCGCTCGCTGAGAAGTGAGCGCTCGGTGGGAAAGTGAGCGCTCGCTGAGAAGTGAGCGCTCGGCGAGAAGTGAGCTGCCGGCGAGAAGTGAGCTCTCGGTGGGAAACGAGCTGCCGGCGAGAAGTGAGCTCTCGGTGGGAAACGAGCTGCCGGTGGCAAGTGAGCGCTCGGTGGGACGTGGGCTCTCGGTGGGGGCGCCGGGCGGGTGGTCTGCGGGGACG
>NZ_CALGNQ010000052.1 GCF_937958535.1 uncultured Georgenia sp.
TCGGTGTCGGAGACCGGCCCCGCCGCCGACACCGACGCCGAAGCGACCACCGACGTCGGAGCGACCACCGACGCCGGAGCCCGAGCCGCTGCCGAGGCCGAGTCCGACGAGCCGGGCGGCGACAGCTGGACCCCCGTCCCGGTGCCCGCCCCGAGCTACACCCTCAAGCCGCCCGCGCCCCGCCGCGACATCGCGCCCTACGAACCGCCGGCTGCCGAGACGCCGGCCGGCGAGCAGCCCGCTCCCAAGGAGCCGGCCGAGCCCCGCGTCGTCGCCTCTGGCCTGGCGGGCTCGCCCTACGCCCCGGTCGCCGACCCGGAGCCGGTGGAGGGTCCCGTCGTCGAGGAGCCGCCCGCGCGAGGGATGGATCTCGACTCCGTCCTCGCCCGCCGCCGCGCCGTCGGCGCGTAGCGCACCATTCGCCGGCGCGCAGCCGCGCAGAGCGCCGGCGCCGACCAGGGTCGGCTCAGATGCCGTCCCGCACGGTCGGGCAGCTCATGCACCGCGGCCCGCCACGCCCACGGCCCAGCTCCGACCCCGGCACCTCGACCACCTCCACGCCGTGGGCGCGCAGGTGGGCGTTCGTCGTGGTGTTCCGCTCGTAGGCGACGACGACGCCGGGGGCCACCGCCAACACGTTGCACGCGTCGTCCCACTGCTCCCGCTCGGCGCTGCGCGAGTCCTGCGCCGGGGTGAGCACCCGCAGCGAGTCCACGCCCAGCGCCTGGGCGATCGAGGCGTGCATCTCCTCGGGCGGGTGGTCGGTGATGACGAGCTCCCCCTCCCCGTCACCCGGCGTGATCCGGTAGGAGGGCAGTGCACCGAGCCCGGCGTACTCGATGACAGTGTGGTCGTCCACCATCGTCATCACGGTGTCCAGGTGCATGAAGGCCCGCTCCAGCGGCAGGGCGAGGGCGACCACCTGGGTCGCCGAGCCGGTCGCGAAGAGCCGCTGCGCCACCCGCTCCACCCCCTGCGGGGTGGTGCGCTCGGTCATCCCGACGAGCACCGCGCCCCGACCCAGGACGAGGACGTCCCCACCCTCGACGCTGATCGCGCTGCGCCCTCCGGCACCGCTCCACAGGTGGAAGCCCGCGCCGGCGAAGTCCGGGTGGAAGCGGTAGATCGCCTGGTAGTGGAGCGACTCGCGCAGCCGGGAGCGCTTACGCATGTTGCTCACGCCCACGCCGTCGTACACCCAGGCCGAGGCATCGCGGGCGTAGAGATGGTTGGGCAGGGGCGGCAGCACGAAGTCGTCGTGGCCCAGGACGTGCAGCGCCACCGACCGCGGCTCGCCGATGCGGTCGAGCAGCTCGCGCTTGGTCATCCCGCCGATGAGCACCCGGGTGAGCTCGGCGGCGTCGAGCGTGGCCACCAGCTCCAGCACCGGCTCCACCGCGGCCGCGCCGAGCAGTGCGGCGTGGAAGGTGTGCTCGACGACGAGCGCGCGGGCCGTGGGCACGGCGAGCGTCTCCCGCAGCAGGTCGGCCAGGTAGCACACCTCCACCCCGTGCTCACGCAGCGCACCGGCGAACGCGTCGTGCTCCTCCTGGGCGCGCTCCACCCACAGCACCTCGTCGAAGAGGAGCTCGTCGCGGTTCTGCGGGGTGAGCCGGCGCAGCTCGAGGTCCGGGCGGTGGAGGATCACCTGGTGGAGGCGTCCGACCTCGGAGTCCACGTGATAGGTCATGGCCGTCCTCGTCCGGGGGCGGGGCGTCCCCACGGTACTGCGGCCCGGCGCGGCCGGCCCGCCGGACCTGTGACCGACGTCAACCCGGCGGCGGGTTCACCCTCGGTCGACGGCGGTGCTAAAGTTTCCAGTGCTCATCCGAGCGTTGGGGCTATGGCGCAGTTGGTAGCGCGTCTCGTTCGCAATGAGAAGGTCGCGGGTTCGAATCCCGCTAGCTCCACCAGCATGACGCCGCAGTCCGCGGCGCCGCCCCGGTCCCGCAGAGGCCCGGGGCCTTCTCTTCTCCGCGGGTGACGGGCGCGGCCCGATGGCCCGCCGTCGGTGCCGCCGGGCATGATGCGGTCGTGTCCCACCGAGTCGGCTTCGCGCGCTGGCGCAGCGACCTGCCCAGCGGCGGGAACCGGTACGACGACGAGGTGGCCGCGGCCCTCCCGCGCCTCGGGGTCGACGTGCGACCCTACGCCGTCAGCGGGTCCTGGCCGCTCCCCGCCCCGGGTGACCGAGCGCGGCTCGGTGCGCTGCTCACGGCCGAGCGCCGCTGGCTCATCGGCAATATCGTCGCCTCGGCCGCGCCGGAGGCGGTGCGGGCGGCGACGGCCGACGGGCGGCGGGTGACACTCCTCGTCCACTACTTCCCGACCGACGACACCGCCCTGACCGACGAGCAGCGGGAGCGCGTGGCGCGGTCCGAGCACCAGGCGGTCCACGCGGCCACCGCCGTCGTGGTCACGAGCCGGTGGGCGGCCGAGGAGGTGGCCGCGCGGTACGGCCGCGACGACGCCGTGGTCGCCCGGCCCGGGGACCACGCTCGGTCGGTCGCTGCTCGCGGGCACCGGGTGCGCGATCGGGCTCGTC
>NZ_CALGNQ010000053.1 GCF_937958535.1 uncultured Georgenia sp.
TGGGCTGTCGGTGACGACGTGGGCTCGGAGAGCGGGGAACGGGTCAGCGGGGGGTGATGCCGTCGTGCTTGGCGAGCTCGGCGAGGCGGGCGTTGTACTCGGCCAGGGCGGCGTCGTCGTCGCGGTCGGCCTGCCTGTCCTGCCGGCGGGCAGCACGGTCCTCGTCGCGGGCCCAGCCGATGGCGACGGAGACCGCGAGCACGAGCGTGGGCAGCTCACCGATGCCCCAGGTGATCGCCCCACCGACCTGCTGGTCGGCCAGCGCGTCCACCCCCCACGGAAGCCCGAGCCGGCCGAAGTGGTCGGCGGCGAAGAGGGTGGTGGCCTGCATGATCGACACCCCGAAGAAGGCGTGGAACGCCATCGTCGCGAAGAGCAGGAGCAGCCGCATCGGGTAGGTGGGCCGCGCCGGTCCGGGGTCGATGCCGATGAGCGCGTTGGCGAAGAGGTACCCGGCCAGGCTGAAGTGGACGACCATGAGGACGTGGCCGATGTGCACGTCCATGTTCAGTGCGAACGCGAAGAGCGGCGTGTAGTAGAAGACGATCATCGAGCCCGCGAAGTTGATCGCCGCCACGACCGGCCGGGCCCAGAACTGCGCCCATCGCGAGTGGACGAGGGCGAGCAGCCACTCCCGCGGCCCGCGTGAGCCGTCGGTCCGGGCGGGCAGTGCCCGCAGCGCCAGGGTGACCGGCGCCCCGAGGACGAGGAAGATCGGCACCACCATCGCGAGCAGCATGTGCTGGACCATGTGCCCGCTGAACAGCACGAGCCCGTAGACCGCCGGTCCGCCCGAGGTGACCCACCCGAAGAGCACCATCCCCGCCAGCCAGGACGCCGTGCGGGCCCCCGACCAGTGGTCCCCACGGCGCCGCAGCCGCAGCACCCAGGTGAGGTAGACGGCGATGCCGGCCACCGTGGCGACCCCGAAGAGGATGTCGAGCCGCCACTCGGTGAGCCAGGTGAGGAAGCTCGGTTCGGGCGGGGCAGGGTAGCCGGTGACCTCCTGGACCGGGGTCGGCCGCGCCGGTGGCTCCTGCGGGACCGGTGGGGGGCTGGCGGCCAGCGCCACCGACACCCCGATGACCGCGGCCATGAGGAGCACCTCGCCGACGGCCAGCCGCCAGAACAGCCCGGGCCGGTCGGCGACCTGCGGCACGGTCCGCCGCCGGTGCAGCCAGCCGACCATGCCGAGGCCGGCGAAGGCGAGCGCCTTGGCCAGGAGCAGCTGACCGTAGGGCGTGCCGAGGTCGGCCGGGGAGCCCACCCGGATCCAGCCGTTGGCCACGCCGGAGACCCCGACGAGCGCGAACGTCCAGCCGGACATCGTCGAGAAGCGGGTGACGGCGGAGGTCCGGTCGACCCCCAGGTGCCGGCCCACGAGGCAGAGCACGGCCAGGCCCCCTGCCCACAGCGACATCGCACCCATGTGCATCCACAGGGAGGACACCGCCAGGGCGTGCTCGGCGGCGCCGGCGGCGTGGCCGGTGAGCGCGATCGGCACGAGCGTGCCCAGGCCCAGTGCCCCCGCCAGGGCGGCGCCGGTCGGGGTGCTCACCGCCACGCTCACCGTGGCGAGCAGGGCGACGAGGAGGGTCGCCGCGAGGTAAGCCTGGCCCATCGGGATCTGGGTGACGAAGTGGGCCAGCTCCGGGCCGAAGGTCGGCTCGTCGAGGCGGCGCCCGGAGGTGCGGGAGTAGGTGAGCACGATGCGCAGCACGCTCGCCAGCGTCCACACGACCGCGGCGACGGACGCGGTGCGGGCCGCCACCCGCCACGCCGTCCCGTCGACCGGCCCCCGGACGCGGCGCCGCTTCCCGGGGCGGTCGGACGGCGGGGCGGGCAGGACGAGTGCGCACAGCGCGAGGGCGCCGAGCGTCACGGCGGCGGCCCCGTCGGTGAGGACGGTGACCGCCGGGACACCCCAGCGGACGAGGGCGCCCGGGTCGAGCACCCCGGTCGGCGCGACCGCGCCCGACCACAGCAGGCCGAGCACGAGCGCGGCGCCTGCCGCCGCTACGGCGAGCGGGGTCCCGAGACCCGGGCGGAGCAGGCTGGAGGCGCGTGACGTCACCCTTCCAGGGTAAGTCCGCCCGCGGCGTACATCGCCGCCGCGTCCAGGTGACCTTCAGCCTCGGGTGGCATACTCGCGCGGGTACACCGCACGACACCTGGTCGACCCATGTCGACCGGAGGACAGGGGAACGATGACCACACCCACCGGCGCCGGCCTGGCTCCCAGCACGGCGACCATCGAGCACGCCGACCTCCAGCGCTCGGCGGAGCTGCTCGCCCGGGTGAACGACATCTTCAGCCAGCGGGTGGTGGGCCAGGACGCGTTGCGCGTGGCCCTGGTCTCCACGCTGCTCGCCGGCGGGCACATCCTGCTCGAGTCGGTGCCGGGGCTGGCCAAGACGACGGCGGCCCAGACCCTGGCGTCGTCCGTGTCCGGGACGTTCCACCGCATCCAGTGCACGCCGGACCTCATGCCGAACGACATCGTCGGCACACAGATCTTCAACTACGCGACGGGGACGTTCACCACCCAGCTCGGGCCGGTGCACGCCAACCTCGTCCTGCTCGACGAGATCAACCGCTCCAGCGCCAAGACCCAGTCCGCGATGCTCGAGGCGATGCAGGAGAAGCAGACCTCGATCGGCGGCGAGGTCTACCCGCTGCCCAAGCCGTTCATGGTGCTCGCCACGCAGAACCCCATCGAGGAGGAGGGCACCTACGTGCTGCCCGAGGCCCAGATGGACCGGTTCCTCGTCAAGGAGGTGCTGACCTACCCGACCCCCACGGAGGAGGTCCGGGTGCTGGACGGGATCAGCTCCGGCTCCTTCGAGGCCCCGCTGCGCAGCGCCCCCATCACCCTCGACGACGTGCTGTTCCTTCAGCGCCTCACCCAGCAGGTGTACGTCGACACCTCGATCAAGCAGTACATCGTGGCCATCGTCAACACCACGCGGGGCGGCGGGCCGCGGCCGCTGCCGAAGTTCTCCCAGCACGTGCGCGTGGGCGCCAGCCCGCGCGGTGCGATCGCCCTCATGCGGGTGGCGCAGGCGCACGCGCTGCAGCAGGGACGTACCTACGTCGTGCCCGACGACGTCAAGGCGCTGAGCCACAGCGTGCTGCGCCACCGCCTCGTGCGGACCTACGACGCGCTGGCGAACAACGTCGCCCCCGAGGCCCTCATCGACGCCGTCTTCGCCGCCGTTCCCGCTCCGTAATGTCGACCGCCTCCCGGCTGGCCAAGATCCGCGCACGCCTCGACCTGCCCACGGTCCGGCGCGCGTCGGGCCTGCTCGACGGGCACCACCGCTCGATCTTCACCGGCCACGGGCAGGACTTCGACGACATGGTCGAGTACCACCCGGGTGACGACGTCGGGGACATCGACTGGAAGGCCTCGGCGCGGGCCGGGTACCCGATCATCCGGCGGTTCGTCCACGAGTCCAACCTCGCCATGGTGCTCGCCGTCGACACCGGCCGGTCGATGGCGGCGACGGCGCCGAGCGGGGAGCGGAAGTCGGAGATCGCGCTCTTCGCCGCTGACGTCGTCGCCTACCTCGCCCGGGCACGCGGCGACCTCGTCGGGCTCGTCGCGGGGGACTCGCGCCGGATCACCCAGGTGCCCGCCCGCGGCGGGACCGGGCACATGGAGATGCTGCTGCGCATCCTCGAGCGCGACCTCACCCGGGACGCGCCGCCGTCGGACCTCAGCCGGGTGCTGGACCGGATCCTCACCTCCGCCACCCGGCGCACGCTCGTCGTCCTCATCACCGACGAGGCGCGTCCGGCGCTGAGCGACGAGGACGCGCTGCGCCGACTGCGCACCCGCCACGACATCATGGTCATCTCGGTCGCCGACGCCATCCCCACGACGCCCGGCATCGGGCCGGTCGCCGACGTCGACGGCGGGCTGGAGCTGCCGCCGTTCCTCCAGCGCGACCGGCGCCTCCACGCGGCGGCGACTACCGCCGTCGCCAACCGCAAGAAGCGGGTGCGGGACATGCTCCGCCGGCGCGGTATCGAGCACGTCGTGGCCGCCAGCTCCGACGACGTCGTCGACGCCCTCATCGACCTGTTCCGGAGGCAGCGACGTGTCCGGCGCTGA
>NZ_CALGNQ010000054.1 GCF_937958535.1 uncultured Georgenia sp.
TCGAAGATGTCGTCGAAGTCCCGGCCGCGGACGATCATCTTCTGGTAGATCGAGTAGTAGTGCTTGGGCCGCCCGGTGACGGTCGCCTTGATCTTGTTGGCGCGCAGGTCGGCCTCGATCTGGGTGCGCACCGTGGAGAGGTACTCGTCGCGGGCCGGTGCCCGCTCGGCGACGAGGTGGACGATCTCGTCGTAGACCTTGGGGTAGAGGGTGGCGAAGGAGAGGTCCTCCAGCTCCCACTTGATGGTGTTCATCCCCAGCCGGTGGGCCAGCGGGGCGTAGATCTCCAGCGTCTCGCGTGCCTTGCGCTGGGCCGACTGCGGGGAGACGTACTTCCACGTGCGGGCGTTGTGCAGCCGGTCGGCGAGCTTGATGACGAGGACCCGGATGTCCCGGGCCATCGCCACGACCATCTTGCGGACGGTCTCCGCCTCGGCGGCCTCTCCGTAGGTCACCTTGTCGAGCTTGGTGACGCCGTCGACGAGGAGCGCGATCTCCTCACCGAAGTCGGCCCGCAGCTGCTCCAGGGAGTAGTCGGTGTCCTCGACGGTGTCGTGGAGCAGCGCCGCGGCGAGGGTCGGCACGGTCATGCCGAGCTCGGCGAGGATGGTGGTGACGGCCACCGGGTGGGTGATGTACGGGTCCCCGCTCTTGCGCATCTGCCCGCGGTGGGCGCGCTCGGCCACGGTGAAGGCCCGCTCGATGAGCGTGGTGTCGGCACGGGGGTGGTTGGACCGCAGTGCGTGGAGCACCGGCTCGATCGCCGGGGAGACGGCGGCCCGGGACCCGCGCAGCCCGAAGCGCGACCGCACGCGTGGCGTGCGCGCGTCCGTGGTCGCACCGGTCACCGTGTCCTCCGACATCACTCCATTCTAGGACGACGGCGGGGTGACCGTGCGGTGGGGCCCGTCGGCAGGGCCTGCTCAGTAGTGGAGGATGCTCTCCACCCGGTAGCCCGTGAGTTTGTCCCGGCCGCGCAGGTCGTCCAGCTCGAGGAGCATCGTCAGGCCCGCGACCTGGGCGCCGGCGCCCTCGATGAGCTGCACGGCCGCCCGCGCGGTCCCACCGGTGGCCAGGACATCGTCGATGATGAGCACCCGGTGGCCCTGGGTCACCGTCTCGGGCCGCACCTCGAGCCGGGCCGTGCCGTACTCCAGGGTGTAGTCGACGCCGGTGACGTTGCCGGGCAGGCGCCCGGCCTTGCGGACGGTGATCATGCCGATGCGCAGGGCGTGCGCGAGGGGTGCGGCGAGGATGAACCCGCGGGACTCGAGGCCGGCGACGGCGTCCACCTGACCGCGGTACCGCTCGGCGAGTGCGTCGATGAGGGCGGCGAAGGCCGGGCCGTCGGCGAGCAGGGGGGTGATGTCCCGGAACAGCACGCCCGGCTCCGGGAAGTCCGGGACCACCCGGACGTGGGAGTCGAGCAGCTCGGTGAGCTCTGCAGGGAAGTCGGTCAACGTCGCCCCTTCCGGCGCTTGGGCTGGGCCGCCTGGCCACGGTGATGGCCGGCGACGACGGTGGTCTCCTCGGCGGGTGTCGCGACCGGGGTCTCCTCGGTCCCGGTGGTGCGACGGCGGCGCTCCAGCACCTCGGCAGTGTGGGTCCGCACGGTCTCCTCCCGCTCGTGCAGCACCACCTGGAGGGGGCTGGCGACGAAGATCGAGGAGATCGTCGAGACGAACATGCCGACGAACAGCGCCAGGGCGATGTCGCGCAGCGTGCCCGCCCCGAGCAGGAGGGCACCGACGAAGAGGATGGAGCCGACCGGCAGCAACGAGGTGAGCGAGGTGTTGATGGAGCGGATGAGCGTCTGGTTGACCGCGAGGTTGGACAGCTCGGCATAGGTGCGCTCGTGCTGCTCGGTGAGGTTCTCGGTGTTCTCCCGGACCTTGTCGAAGACGACGACGGTGTCGTACAGGGAGTACCCGAGGATGGTGAGCAGCCCGATGACGGTCGCCGGGGTGACCTCCCAGCCGACCACCGAGTACACCCCGACCGTCACGAGGAGGTCGTGGAGCAGCGCGACGAGGGCCGAGGTCGCCATCTTCCAGCTGCGGAAGTACACCGACAGGACGACCGAGACGAGGACGATGAAGACCGCCAGCCCCTGGAGGGCCTGCCGGGTGATGTCCTGCCCCCAGGAGGGGCCGATGAAGGTGGAGGTGACGTCGGTGAGCGGGACGTCGTAGGCCTCGGCCAGGCCCTGGCGGATCTCCTCGGTCTGCTCGGTGGTCAGCTCCTGTGTCTGCACCCGGACGGCGGACGCGCCGACGGTGGTGACGCGGGCCACCTCGCCGTCGCCGAGCGAGGCGACGACGTCGTGGGCCGGCTGCTCCTCCAGGGTGGCGGTCCCGGTGATGGTGAACTGCGAGCCGCCCCGGAACTCGATGCCGGCGTTGATGCCCTTGAACGCGACGAGCAGCGCCGACAGCAGGACGAGCGCGACAGCGGCGGTGAGCCAGGTGCGGCGGCGCTGCACGAACGGGATGGACCGTTCGCCGGTGTGGAGCTGGTTGCCCAGCTGGGCCAGGCTGATCATCGGCCGTCCTCCTCGGTGGTGCCGGACGCCGCCGCGGCCTCCTGCTGGGCGCGCCGTTCGGCGGCGCGGCGCTCGGCGATGGTGAGCCGTTGCCCGACCGTCTCGGGCGGCCGCTGCTCGGTGGTCCGGGTGCGGGCGGTGGGTCGGGGCTCGCGCTCCACGCGGCCGCGGCCGCGGTAGGCCGGGGCGCGTGCCCCGATCGTCGCGTGGTTGAGGCCGGAGAGCGGGTGGCCCTCGCCGAAGAAGCGGGTGCGGATGAGCAGCTGCATCGTCGGGTGGGTGAAGAGGAAGACGACGACGAGGTCGATGACCGTGGTGAGGCCGAGGGTGAAGGCGAAGCCACGCACTCCGCCGACGGCGAGGAAGTACAGCACCACGGCGGCGAGCAGGGTGACGACGTCGGAGATGACGATCGTCCGCTTGGCCCGGTTCCACCCGTGCTCGATCGCGCCCTCGAGGGTGCGGCCCTCGCGGATCTCGTCACGGATGCGCTCGAAGTAGAGGATGAAGGAGTCGGCGGTGATGCCGACGGCGACGATGAGGCCGGCGACACCGGCGAGCGAGAGCCGGTAGCCCTGCAGCCAGGAGAGCAGGAGGATCGCCCCGTAGGTGGTCCCCGCCGCGGCGAGCAGGCTGCCCACCGCGATGAACGCCAGGCCTCGGTACTGCCAGAGCATGTACAGGGCGACGAGCACCAGGCCGATGACCCCGGCGATGAGCCCGATGCGCAGGTGCTCCGAGCCCAGGGTGGCGGAGATCTGCTCCTCGCTCTGCACCTCGAAGTTCAGCGGCAGGGAGCCGAAGTTCAGCTGGTTGGCCAGGGTGTTGGCGCTCTCCCGGGTGAAGCTGCCGGAGATCTGCGCCTGGCCGTCGGGGATGACCTGGTTCATCCGCGGGGCGGAGATGACCAGGCCGTCCAGGACGATGCCGAACTGGTTCTGCGGCGGCTGCTGGTTCACGAGTCGCTCGGAGGTCTGCCGGAAGAGCTCGGTGCCCTCGCCGGTGAACTCGAGGTTGACCACCCAGTTGTTGGTCGTGACACCCGCCTGGGTGACCTCCAGCCCGGAGCCCGCGGAGTCGACCTGGGTGCCCTCGACGTCGACCGGGCCGAGGACGAACTTGCTGAAACCGTCCTGGGCGCATGCGACGAGCGGCCGCTCGGGGTCGTCCTGCACGCCGCCGACGAGGTTCGCCGGGTCGGTGCAGTCGAGGGTGTACATGTCGTAGAGGACCTGCTCGGTGACCCAGGCGAGGTCGCTGTTGCTCGTCGGCTCGGTGGCGGGGGTGTCGGACAGCTCCCCGTCGCCGTCCTCGTCGGCCACGGCGAAGGCGGCGGCCTCGATCGCCTCGCGGTCCACCGCCGGCGCCGAGGGCGCTTCCAGGGCCGGGGCCTCGTCGGCGGAGGTCTCCTCGGCCTCGGCGGCCTGCTCCTCGCCGGACTCGTCCGCGGTGCCTTCCCCGTCGGCGGCCTCCGCCTCGGCGTCGGGCTCGGGCGTCGGCAGCCCCTCCTGGTTCGGGTCGATGGGGGTGGGGTCCGTGACCAGGAGGACGGGCCGGAACCGCAGCTCCGCGGACTGCCGGACGAGGTCGAGGGTGGCCTCGTCGGGGTTGCCGGGCAGGCCGACGACGATGTTGGCCGACCCCTGCCGGGTGATCTCGGCCTCGGCGACACCGGAGGCGTCGACGCGCTGCCGGATGATCTGGATCGCCTGCTCGATGTCCTCGGCGGTGATCTCGTCACCCTCCTGGGCCTCGGGGTCCAGCCGGGGCGTGAGGATGAGCTGGACGCCGCCCTCGAGGTCGAGTGCGAGCCCGGGGGCGAAGGAGGGGCCGGAGTCGCCGTCGCTGTCGTCGTGGAGCTGCTGTCCGATCGCCACGGCGCCGAGCATCGCCGCGAGCAGGACGATGAGGGTGACGATCTTCCGCAGCGGACGTGGGGCGGTGGACGCCAACGCTGTCTTCTTTCTGCTGTGCCGCGCCTCAGGCGCGGCGTTCGTCGTTCTCGTCGCCGGGCCGGTCGGCCGGCTCGTCGGTGGTGGGGTCGGCGGGCTGCTCGGTCAGCGACGAGGCGTCGTCCGGCACGGCGATGTCCGCGACGCCGTCCTCGTGGGACTCCTCCGTCTCGGCGTCGTCGTCGGTGTCGACGGCGAAGGGCGGCTCGGTGACCGCGGCGATGGCCTCGCGCTTCCACAGCGTCTCGATCCCGGGGGTGGACTCCAGGGTGATGACGTCACCGTCGATGTCGACGATGGTCCCGTAGAAGCCGGATGCGGTCATCACCTGCTGCCCGACCTGGAGGTTGCTGCGCAGCTCCTGCGCTGCCTGCCGCTGCTTCTTCGCGCCCCGCGACATCATCCACATCATGAGGGCGAAGACGGCGATCAGGATGAGGAACGTCGGGTCCACGGAGTCTCCCTTGGTGGCGATGGGGCTGCGTCAGGGCAGCACTCATCGACGGCAAAATACTGGACGAGTCTAGGTGACGGCGGCGACAGGGGGAAACCACCGGTCCGGTGTGTCAGGACCACAGTGCGCCGTCGTCGGGGCGGTGCAGCCCGAGGTGCTCGTAGGCGGCCGCGGTGGCGACGCGCCCGCGCGGGGTGCGGGAGACCAGTCCCTCACGCACGAGGAACGGCTCGGCGACCGTCTCGACGGTCTCCGGCTCCTCACCGACGGCGACGGCGAGGGTGGACAGGCCCACCGGTCCCCCGCCGAAGCGCTCGCACAGCGCGCGCAGCACGGCGCGGTCGAGCCGGTCGAGCCCGCGCTGGTCCACCTCGAAGAGGTCGAGGGCGGCGTGGGCGGCCTCGAGGTCGAGCGTGCCGCTGCCGCGGACCTGCGCCCAGTCCTGCACGCGGCGCAGCAGCCGGTTGGCGATACG
This sequence comes from uncultured Georgenia sp., assembly GCF_937958535.1. Lineage (GTDB taxonomy): Bacteria > Actinomycetota > Actinomycetes > Actinomycetales > Actinomycetaceae > Oceanitalea. Next base: position 5,424 of record NZ_CALGNQ010000054.1, read on the forward strand.
CGGGGTGCCGCGGGAGCGGGAGGCCAACTCCGCCGCGGCCCGGGGGTCGAGCTCCGCGCCGAGCAGGCGGGCGCTGCGGTAGAGCACCTGCTCCAGCTCGGCCGGGGAGTAGAACTCCAGGTGGCCGGTGAAGCCGAAGCGGTCCCGCAGCGGTGCGGGCAGCAGCCCGGCCCGGGTGGTGGCTCCGACGACGGTGAAGCGCGGCAGGGTGAGCGGGATGGACGTCGCGCCCGGGCCCTTGCCGACGATGACGTCGACGCGGAAGTCCTCCATCGCCAGGTAGAGCATCTCCTCCACCGGCCGGGCGAGCCGGTGGATCTCGTCGATGAACAGGACGTCGTGCTCCTGCAGCGAGGAGAGGATGGCGGCGAGGTCACCGGGGTGCTGGACGGCGGGCCCGGAGGTGAGCCGCAGGGCCCCCTCGAGCTCGGCGGCGATGATCATCGCCAGCGTCGTCTTGCCCAGCCCAGGCGGGCCGGAGAGCAGGACGTGGTCGGGGGCCGAGCCGCGGGCGCGGGCGGCGTCCAGGACGAGGGCGAGCTGGTCGCGCACCACCGCCTGTCCCACGAAGTCCGCCAGCCGGCGGGGGCGCAGCGCGGCCTCGGCGGCCCGTTCGAGCTCGTCGGCCTCCGCGTCGAGGTACCGCTCCTCAGGCACGGGCGTGGCCTCCCAGGTGCTGCAGGGCGGCACGGAGCACGGCGGCGACGTCGCGGTCGGCCTCGGGGGCGGCGAGCACCGCGGTCACGGCGTCTTCGGCGGCCCTGGTGGACCAGCCGAGCTGGACGAGGGCCTCGACGACCTCCGGGGAGGTGTCCAGGGCGGCCGGCGCGGGGGCGGGCAGGTCACCGCGCACCGGGCCGAGCTTGTCCCCGATCTCGAGCAGGATGCGCTGGGCGCCCTTGCGCCCGATGCCCGGCACCTTGGTGAGGGCGGCGACGTCCTGGGCGGCGACGGCGGCGCGCAGCTCGTCCGGACGGTGGACGGCGAGCACGGCCAGCGCCAGCCGGGGCCCCACCCCGGAGACCGTCTGGAGGGTCTGGAAGACGTCGCGTTCGTCGTCCTCGGCGAAGCCGTAGAGCGTCAGCGAGTCCTCGCGCACGACGAGGGAGGTGGCCAGGTTCGCCTCGCTGCCGGGCCGCAGCGTGGCGAGCGTCGCGGGGGTGGCCTGGACGAGCAGACCCACCCCGCCCACCGTGACGACGGCGGAGTCGAGCCGTACGGACTCGACGGTCCCCCGGACGCTGGCGATCACTTCGGCTCCTTGTCCCCGCCCCGTGCGGGGCGAACGTGTGTGCGAACAGTCAGGCTAGCGGGTGCGCAGCGCCGGCCGGGCCCGACGCGCCGCGAGCTCGGCCCGCGCCCAGGCCTCCTGGGCGGCGGTGGCCTGCCGGCCGCCCAGTCCCGCACCGGGGGTGCCGGCCCGCCACAGGTGGCACACCGCCAGGGCGAGCGCGTCGGCGGCGTCGGCCGGCTGGGGACGCTGGGTGAGCCGCAGGATGCGCCGCACCATCTCCTGGACCTGGAGCTTGTCCGCGCGCCCGGACCCGGTCACCGCCGCCTTGACCTCGCTCGGGGTGTGGGTCCCGAGCGGCAGCCCGGCGCGGGCGGCGGCGACCATCGCGAGCCCGGCGACCTGGGCGGTGCCCATGACCGACCGGACGTTGTGCTGGGCGAAGACGCGCTCGACGGCGACGGCGTCGACGTCGTGGCGCACGATCCACTCCTCGATCCCGGCCGAGATGGTCAGCAGCCGCTGGTGGATCGGCATGTCCGGCGGTGTGCGCAGGACGCCCATGGCCACGGCGCTGAGCTCACGCCGCGGACCGGAGTCCACGACGCCCAGCCCGCACCGGGTCAGGCCGGGGTCGACTCCGAGGACGCGCATGGGCCCAGTGTCTCAGCCGCCACCCGCGCCTCGCGGGAGCGACACCGCCGTCACTCGGCGGCTAGCTCGGCGAGCACCTCGTCGGGGGCGTCGAAGTTGGCGTAGACGTTCTGGACGTCGTCGCAGTCCTCGAGCGCGTCGATGAGCTTGATGACCTTGCGGGCCCCCTCGGCGTCGACCTCGATCTCCATGGAGGGCACGAACTGCGCCTCGGCGGAGTCGTAGTCGAGCCCCGCCTCCTGGAGCGCGGTGCGGACGGCGACGACGTCGCTCGCCTCGCTGATCACCTCGAAGCTCTCCCCGAGGTCGTTGACCTCCTCCGCGCCGGCGTCCAGCACGGCACCGAGGACGTCGTCCTCGGTGAGGCCGTCGTTCTTCGGCACGATGACCACGCCGCGGCGGTGGAAGAGGTAGGAGACCGACCCGGGGTCGGCGAGCGTGCCGCCGTTGCGGGTGAAGGCCACTCGCACGTCGGAGGCGGCGCGGTTGCGGTTGTCGGTGAGGCACTCGACGAGGACGGCGACGCCACCGGGGGCGTAGCCCTCGTACATGATGGTCTCGTAGTCGGCGCCGCCGGCCTCGACCCCGGAGCCGCGCTTGACGGCGCGCTCGATGTTGTCGGCGGGGACGGAGTTCTTCTTCGCCTTCTGGATGGCGTCGTACAGGGTCGGGTTGCCGGCCGGGTCTCCCCCGCCGGTGCGGGCGGCGACCTCGATGTTCTTCACGAGCCGGGCGAAGAGCTTGCCGCGCTTGGCGTCCAGCGCCGCCTTCTTGTGCTTGGTGGTTGCCCACTTCGAGTGGCCGGCCATGATGCTCCTTAGCTTCTCGCGGGTCGTCCTTGTGGGACGGTGGACGGGGCCGCGCCGGGCACCGGCGTGGTCGGCCGGGGTGCTCCCGCCGGTCGACGGCAGCGGCGGCAGGCGCGTCCTGTCGGGCTCCTGCGATCCTACCGGCGGCCGGGGCGCGGCGTCGTGACGCTGCTGGACTCGTCGAGGTGTTCGACCGTGCCGTCCCACCCCCGCGCGAGGCGGCGGGCCAGCTGCGGCAGGTGCCGCGGGTAGACCACCGCGCCGGCGGCGACGGCGGCGTCGAGCTCGTCCAGGTGCCACCAGCGGACCTCGTCGACGACCTCCTGCTCGAGGGCGGTCCAGCCGCCCAGGTCGAGCTCGGTCACCTGCACCCGGGCGAGGAAGAACTCCTCGTCCTGGCGGCAGGTCACGTGGGAGAAGTCGAAGATCGCGCTGCGGGTGAGCACCGGGCCCTGGAGGTCGTCCGGGGTGAGGCGCAGCCCGGTCTCCTCGCGCAGCTCGCGCAGCGCCCCGGTGCGCGGGTCCTCTCCCGGGGCCAGGCCGCCGCCGGCGGTGAACCACCACGAGCGGGTGGTCTCGGCGGCGTCGTGGCCGCGGAGCAGGAGCAGCCGGTCGTCCGGGTCCAGCACGATGACCCGGGCGGCGCTGCGGACGGGCAGGCCGTCGGGGCCGGGCTGCCACTCCGGTCCCAGGCCGTAGCCCAGGACGCCGTCGGGCAGGCCGCTGCCGGGCGGGTTACCAGCCACGCTCCGCCAGCCGGTGCGGGACCGGGATCTCGTCGACGTTGAGGCCGACCATCGCCTCCCCCAGGCCCCGGGAGACCTGGGCGATGACGTCCGGGTCCCGGTAGTGGGTCGTGGCCTTGACGATCGCTGCCGCACGCTGGGCGGGGTTGCCGGACTTGAAGATGCCCGAGCCGACGAACACACCCTCGGCGCCGAGCTGCATCATCATCGCGGCGTCGGCGGGGGTGGCGATGCCCCCGGCGGTGAACAGCGCGACGGGGAGCCGGCCGGAGCGGGCGACCTCCCGGACCAGGTCGTACGGGGCCTGGAGCTCCTTCGCGGCGACGAAGAGCTCGTCCTGCGGGAGCGCGGACAGCCGGCGGACCTCCTGCCGGATGCGGCGCATGTGCATGGTGGCGTTGGAGACGTCACCGGTCCCCGCCTCGCCCTTGGACCGGATCATGGCGGCGCCCTCGGCGATGCGGCGCAGCGCCTCGCCGAGGTTGGTCGCCCCACAGACGAAGGGCACGGTGAAGGCCCACTTGTCGATGTGGTGCTCGTAGTCGGCGGGGCTGAGCACCTCGGACTCGTCGACGAAGTCGACGCCCAGGCTCTGCAGCACCTGGGCCTCGACGAAGTGGCCGATGCGCACCTTGGCCATGACCGGGATCGAGACGGCCCCGATGATGCCCTCGATCATGTCCGGGTCGCTCATCCGGGAGACGCCGCCCTCGGCGCGGATGTCCGCGGGCACCCGCTCCAGCGCCATGACGGCCACCGCCCCGGCGTCCTCGGCGATCCTCGCCTGCTCGGGGGTGACCACGTCCATGATGACGCCGCCCTTGAGGTGGTCGGCCAGGCCCCGCCGGACGCGGGGGGTGCCGGCCTGCGGCTGGTCGGCGGCGGACGTGGTGGGCTCCTGGGACACGGTGACCTCGGGTGGGTGGGGGCAGTAGGACCTCACCAGTCTAGGTGAGCGGGAGGCGCTCCCCGGGGCGGGCTCACGTCTCGGGCGCCCGTACGACGGCGGTCAGGGCCGCACCGTCCTCGCACCACGCAGCTCGGTGCGAGCGGCGTCGTGCCGGTGGACGCGCGTCATGGCGGGTCCTTTCCCGGGAACCGCCATCGTGCCCGCCTCCCGGGACGGTGAGGAAGCTGATCTCCGCTGCGGTGGTCAGCGCACCGCCGTCAGCGCCCGCAGGAAGGTCCCCCGGGCGGCGGTGACCCGCTCGAGCAGGGCGCGCTCGTCGTGGTGGTAGGACCGCTCCGCGCGGCCGGTGACGAGGCGCTGCCGGTTCATCGCCAGCGCGGTGGCCGCGCGCTGGAAGTCCTTCATCGCGCGCTTCGCCGTGGGGCCCCCGCGTGCGGCCCAGGACAGGGCGGCGCGCCGAGCGGGGAAGGAACCGAGCATGGTGACCTCGTGCGGGGCGAACCAGCCCGCGCGGGCATACTCGACCAGCCGGGCGGTGATGACCTGACGCTCGTGCCGTCGCAGCCAGGCGACGAGGAGGATCGCCGAGACGAACAGGGGCACCTGGACGAGCACGTAGAGACCGAAGAACTGGCCGGTGAACGTGCTGCCGTTCCACAGGCCGTGGAGCACCACGGCCACCGTCCAGCCGGCCGGGAGGGCCCCCAGCCACGCGTAGGGCGAGCGGCTGCGCGCGGCGAGGCCCAGCGCGATGCCGATGGCGACGGTGAACAGCACGTGGGCGAAGGGCGACAGGATCCCGCGCATGACGAAGATCTGGGGCAGGATCTCCATCGAGCTGCCGAAGTAGAGGATGTTCTCCACGAAGGCGAACCCGGCGGCGACCGTGGCGGCGTAGACGATGCCGTCGACCGGGCCGTCGAAGTAGCGACGTCGTGCGAGGAAGAGGAGGAGCACCCCCAGGCCCTTGGCGGACTCCTCGATGAGGGGCGCCCCGACGGCGGCGCCGACCAGCTCGGCCGTGTCGACGTTCCCGGTGCTGTGGTAGACCGCCTCGGTGAAGGCGGTGTTGAGCACCAGCGACAGCAGGGTGGCGGCCCCGGCGCCCCAGAGGAGGGCGAAGACGAGTGCGTACCGCGGCTCCGGCTCCCAGCGGTCGATCCACCGGATGCCGAGGAGCACGGCGGTGAGCGGGACGAGCGCCACCACGCCGCCGACGACGGCGGCGCCGGCACTGGTCATGACCGCGATCTGGACGACGATGACGAGGAGCGCGAGGACCGCGACGGTGGTCCCGACGGCGATGAGCACGGTGCCGCCGCGGGGGTGGCGCGGTGGCTGCCACGGCGCCTGCGCCGGCGTCGGGGGCCCGCCGGGTCCCCAGGGCGCCGGTCGGGGCTGCTGGACCGGCGCGGGTGCGGTGTGGAGGGGACGCCCCGACGGCGGGTAGGGCTCGGGTGGGAAGGCCATGGGGGTCAGCCTATGAGGCGGGTGGGACGGTGCGGCCGCTCAGAGGCGGGGCCGGGCGTCGTCCATGTCGAAGGCCTGCGGCATGGGAGCGCGGCCGGCCAGGCGGAGCAGCCGGACCACGGGGTTGGCACGCATCCGGCGCACCTCGGCCACGTGCGCGTTGTGGAAGCGGCGGGCGAGCTCGAGCCGGTACCACGCGGCGTCGAGGCGGCGCAGCGGCTCAGCGGCGAGCGGGTTCTCGCTCAGCGGCTCGGTGTCGGCGCGCGACTCGAGCACGGCGCGCAGCGCGCGGGACAGCTCGGACTCCACCAGCGAGCGGTCGACGTCGCTCGGCGGTTCGGTGACGTCGGGCTCTCCCTCCAGTCCGTCCTGCACGACTCCCCCGGCCCCGGCGCTGGCCCGCTGGGCGACGTCGGCGAGCAGCACCGCCTCGACGGGGTCGAGCGCCCCGGACATGGCCAGCTCGTGTGCTGCGGCCGCCCGCTGGGCGAGCTGGAGCTCGAGCGTGGCCCTGGAGCGCAGCACCTTGCGGTGGAGCCGGTCGACCCGCTGGGCGAGGAGCCACAGCACCCAGCCCAGGACGAGGACGAGGAGGACGACGACGAGCGTCCATCCTTCCCAGCTCATCGCTCGGCCTCCGTCCGGCCGTCGAGGACGGCCCGCAGGCGGCCCACGACCGTGCGGGACCGCGGGTCCTCGTGGACGTGCCCGCCACCGGCGGTGACGGTCTCGTACACGGCGAGCACCTCGCGGGTCACCACCGACCAGTCGTAGCGGCGTACCGCGGCCGCGGCCGCCTCACGGACGGGCCGGGTGGCCTGGCGGTCCACCAGCGAGGCGGTGAGGGCGGCGGCCAGCGCGGCGGAGTCCCCGTTCGGGAAGAGCGAGCCGTAGCGCCCCCCGTCGAGCACGGCACGGAAGGCGGGGATGTCGCTGGCCACGACGTGGGCGCCGCCGCTCATCGCCTCGACGAGCACGATGCCGAAGCTCTCCCCGCCGGTGTGGGGTGCGACGTAGACGTCCACGGAGGCGAGCAGCGACTCCTTCTCGGGGTCGCTCACCGGGCCGAGGAAGGTCACGGCGTCCCCCAGGTGGCCCAGCGCCTGGCGGTACTCGGCCGCCTCGCCCCGGCCCGCGATGAGGAAGCGCGCGCCCGGGACCTGCGCGAGCACCTGCGGGATCGCGGCGGCGAGCACCGGCAGCCCCTTGCGCGGCTCGTCGAGCCGACCGAGGAAGGCGACGGTGGGACGCTCGTCGGTGCCGCACCAGGCCTCCGCGCGGGGCGCCTGGGCGAAGCGGTCGACGAAGACCCCGTTGGGGACGACGACGGCGTCCCCGCCGAGGTGCTCGACGACGGTGCGGCGGGCCTCCTCGGAGACGGCGATCCGGCCGGTGATCTTCTCCAGCAGCGGCCGCACGAGCGGGGAGGCGACCTGCAGGGCGCGGGACCGGTTCATCGCGGTGTGGAAGGTGGCCACGATGGGGCCGTCGGCGATCCACAGTGCGAGCATGGACAGGCTCGGCTGGATCGGCTCGTGGAGGTGGAGGACGTCGAAGTCGCCCTCCTCCAGCCAGCGCCGCGCGCGGGCGGCCGCGACCGGGCCGAAGTTCAGCCGTGCGACCGAGCCGTTGTAGGGCACGGCGACGGTGCGGCCCGCGGTGACGACGTAGTCGGGTACCGGGGTGCCCTCCTCGGCGGGGGCGAGCACGCTGACCTCGTGACCGAGGGCGATGAGGTGCTCGGCGAGGTCCCGCACGTGGAACTGGACCCCGCCGGGGACGTCGAAGGAGTAGCCGCAGACGATCCCGATACGCATCAGGCCACGCTCCCTGCCGGCTTGAGGCGCGCCGGGTCCAGGTCGGCGACGAAGACGGGCTGGAGCATGTGCCAGTCCTCCGGGTGGGCGCGCACGGCGTCGCCGAGGTGGTCGACCCACTGCTGGGTCATCCGGGCGATCGCCCGCTCCCGGGGCAGGTCGGTCGGTGCGGGGATGGGGTCGCTGAACTCCACGACGATCCCCCACCGGCTTCCCGCCGCCTGGCGCCGCGGGCCGTGGAGCCGTTCGTAGGTGATCGACACGAAGGCCAGCGGCCGGTTGATGGCCAGGGCCAGGGCGGCCGGGCCGGGGGCGACGCGCGCCGGCTCTCCGAGCAGCTCCACCTCCACACCGGAGCGGGACAGGTCGCGGTCGGCGAGCAGCGGGATGACCTGGGCGCCCCGGCGGCCGGCCCGCAGCAGGTTGCGGAATGTCGAGCCGTCGTGGTCCAGCGGGATGATCGTCATCCCGAGACTGCGGCGGAAGGTGAGGAAGCCCTGGAAGAGCTCCTCGGGTCGGAGCCGTTCGGCGACGGTGACCACGGGGGCGAGGTACTGGGTGGCCCAGGCACCGGCGAGGTCCCAGTTGCCCATGTGCCCCAGTGCTGCGACGACCGGTCGTCCGGCGGCGAACTCGGCCTGTGCCCACTCGCCGTTGACCAGCCGCACCCGTTGCGCCAACCGTTCCGTGGGGACGGCGGGCAGCCGCAGCGCCTCCTCGTAGTACCGCATGTAGGAGCGCATCCCGCACCGGGTGAGCCGGCGCAGCTCACCGGGTGAGGCGTCCGGCACCGCCCGGGCGAGGTTGGCCCGCAGCTGCTCGACCCCCGCCACGCCGGTGAGGGAGGCGACGTCGGCGACCCCGGCGAAGAGCGCCGCCGAGAGCCACCCGGGCAGCCGCGGCACCACCCGGGCCGCGGTGAGGAGCAGGGTCCCGGGGTCCAGCCTCATCCCGCCTCCTCGGCGTCGGCGCGGGTCTGGCGGTACACGGCCGCCATCCGCTGGCCGATCGTCCACAGGCTGGCCAGGGCGAGCAGCCCGAGGGCGCCGACGAGCACGGCCACCGGCGCCCCGAGCCCGACGACGAAGACGGCGACGAGCGCGACGACGAGGCGGTCGGCCCGCTCAGCGATCCCGCCGGAGGCGCTCAGGCCCAACCCCTCCGCGCGGGCGCGGGCGTAGGGCACCACGCTGCCGAGCACGAGGCAGGCCAGCGCGGTGGCCAGCACCCACGGCTCGTCGCGGGAGACGCCCCACAGCAGCAGTCCGGAGAAGATCGCGGCGTCGGCGATCCGGTCGAGCGTCGAGTCGAGGAAGGCACCCCACCGGGTGGAGCGGCCCAGCGTGCGGGCCATGAGGCCGTCGACGCTGTCGACGAGGACGACGGCGGCGATGACGAGGGGGCCGGCGACGAAGTGACCGGTGGGCAGCAGCCACAGCGCCGCACCGACGGTGAGCACGGTGCCGGTGACGGTGACGACGTCCGGGCTGACGCCGGCCCGGACGAGTGCGCGGGCGACCGGGCCGAAGACGGCGTCGGTGAAGACGCGGCCCTTGGAGCTCAGCACGTCGCCTCCGGCCATGCCGCAGCGAGCAGCTCCCGGGTCTCCCCGAGCACCTGGGGCAGCGCCTTGGTGCGGGCGATGATCGGGAAGAAGTTCGCGTCCCCGGACCAGCGCGGCACCACGTGCTGGTGGAGGTGTGCAGCGATCCCGGCACCGGCCACCGCGCCCTGGTTCATCCCGAGGTTGAAGCCGTGCGGGCGGCTCACCTCGCGCAGGACGGTCATCGCGGTGGCGCTGAGCTCACCGATCGCGTCCCGCTCGGCGCGGCTCAGCTCGGTGAGGTCGGCCACGTGGCGGTAGGGGCAGATGAGCAGGTGCCCGGGGTTGTACGGGTAGAGGTTGAGCACGACGTAGGCGTGCTCGCCGCGGTGCACGACGAGCCCGGCGGCGTCCTCCCTGCGGGGCGTGCGGCAGAACGGGCACTCGGCGGTACCGTCGTCCGCCGGCTTGTCCTGCCCGTCGACGTAGGCCATGCGGTGCGGTGTCCACAGGCGCTGGAAGGCATCCGGCACACCGGCGAGAGCCGCGGCCGGCTCGCCGCTGACCTGTGGCACGTCGCTCACGCCGTGGTGACCTGTCGTCGTTCGGCGATCGCCGTGGTGATGAGCTCGATCGCCTCCTCCACCGGGACGCCGTTGCGCTGGGAGCCGTCGCGGAAGCGGAAGGAGACCGCTCCGGCTTCGGCGTCCTCACCGCCGGCGATGAGGATGAAGGGTACCTTCTCCTTCGTCGCGTTGCGGATCTTCTTGTTGAAGCGGTCGTCGCTGCGGTCCAGCTCGGCGCGCACGCCGCGGGCCCGGAGGCGGGCGACGACGTCGGCGAGGTAGTCGTCGAAGACGTCGGCGACCGGGACGGCGATGACCTGGACGGGGGCAAGCCAGGCCGGGAAGGCGCCCGCGTAGTGCTCCAGGAGCACCCCGAAGAAGCGCTCGATGGAGCCGAAGAGCGCACGGTGGATCATGACCGGGCGCTGCCGGGTGCCGTCGGCGGCGGTGTACTCCAGGTCGAAGAGCTCCGGCTCGAAGAAGTCGAGCTGGATGGTGGACAGCTGCCAGGTCCGGCCGATGGCGTCCTTGGCCTGGACCGAGATCTTCGGGCCGTAGAAGGCCGCGCCGCCCGGGTCGGGGACGAGCTCGAGGCCGGAGTCGGTGGCCACCTCCTCCAGCACCCGGGTGGCCTCCTCCCAGGTCTCCTCGTCACCCACCGACTTCTCCGGGTCGCGGGTGGACAGCTCGAGGTAGAACTCCTCCAGCCCGTAGTCCTTGAGGAGGTCGAGGACGAAGCCGAGCAGGGAGGCCAGCTCGTCCTTCATCTGCTCCCGGGTGGTGTAGATGTGGGCGTCGTCCTGGGTGAAGCCGCGGGCTCGGGTCAGGCCGTGGACCACGCCCGACTTCTCGTACCGGTACACATGCCCGAACTCGAAGAGCCGCAGCGGCAGCTCGCGGTAGGAGCGTCCGCGCGACCGGTAGACGAGGTTGTGCATCGGGCAGTTCATCGGCTTGAGGTAATAGTCCTGCCCGGGCTTGACGACGTTGCCCTCCTCGTCGCGCACCTCGTCCAGGTGCATCGGGGGGTACATGCCGTCGGCGTACCACTCCAGGTGCTTGGAGGTCTCGAAGAGCTGCGCCTTGGTGATGTGCGGGGTGGTGACGAAGGAGTAGCCGGCCTCGATGTGCCGGCGGCGGGAGTACTCCTCCATCTCCATGCGGACCATCGCGCCCTTGGGGTGGAAGACGGGCAGGCCGGAGCCGATCTCCTCGGGGAAGGAGAACAGGTCGAGCTCGCTGCCCAGGCGGCGGTGGTCGCGGCGCTCGGCCTCCGCGATGCGCTCCTGGTAGGCCCGCAGCTCCTCCTTGGTGGGCCACGCGGTGCCGTAGATGCGCTGGAGCTGGGGGTTCTTCTCGCTGCCGCGCCAGTAGGCCGCGGCGGAGCGGGTGAGGGCGAAGCCGTTGCCGATGAGCCGGGTGCTCGGCAGGTGCGGGCCGCGGCACAGGTCCTTCCAGGCGACCTCACCGCCCCGGCGGACGTTGTCGTAGATCGTCAGCTCCCCGGCGCCCACCTCGACGGACGCCCCCTCGGCCGAGGCTTCTGCGCCGCTGCCCTTGAGCCCGATGAGCTCGAGCTTGTACGGCTCGTCGGCGAGCTCGGCGCGGGCCTCGTCGTCGGTCACGACGCGGCGCACGAAGGTCTGGCCCTCCCGGATGATCCGGTTCATCACCTTCTCGAGCTCCTTGAGGTCCTCGGGGGTGAAGGGCGTCTCGACGTCGAAGTCGTAGTAGAAGCCGTCGGTGATCGGGGGACCGATGCCGAGCTTGGCGTCGGAGCGCACCTGCTGCACCGCCTGCGCGAGCACGTGGGCGGTGGAGTGGCGCAGGATCGCCAGCCCCTCCTCGCTGCTGATGTGGACCGGCTCCACCGTGGTGCCGTCGGGCAGGGCGGAGACGTCGGTGAGGAGGTCCCTGAGCTCGCCGTCGACACGGATGGCGACGACGGCGCGGTCCTCGCCGAACAGGTCCGTGCCCGTCGTGCCCTCGGTGACCGACCGCTCGACGCCGTCGACGACTAGGACACGCTGAGAAACGGATGGCACGGTGGGCTCCCGCTGTGGATCGGACATGACTGATCGATGGTACTCAGGTCACCGCGCGGTCATCCGGCCCGGCACTCCGTGGGTCCTGGAATCGTCACCGATCTGTTGCCGACGTCGCACAGGTCACGCCCGCGGAAGGGGAGCCTCGTCATGAGGAGGGTCACCGGGTTCGCCGGCGCCGTCACTCCCCTGCCCTCGGCACGGCGCCTCCTCTCGTCGAGCCCCTGGATGCAGCCGACGTCGAGGAAGAGGTCGACGGTGCCCAGACCTGCGGACTCGAGGTCTCTCGCGTCGCCGAGGACGTCGCGCACGCCCGGCGGTGCGGCCCGGCGGCACCACTCTGCCGGAACGCGACGAGGCCCCGGGCCGCCGTGCTGCCGGCCCGGGGCCTCGTCGTCCTGGTGGGCGATACTGGGTTCGAACCAGTGACCTCTTCCGTGTCAAGGAAGCGCGCTACCGCTGCGCCAATCGCCCTTGTCCTGCTGGTACCGAGGTGGCGACGGGATTCGAACCCGTGTATACGGCTTTGCAGGCCGCTGCCTCGCCTCTCGGCC
>NZ_CALGNQ010000055.1 GCF_937958535.1 uncultured Georgenia sp.
GGGAGGCCCACGCCCTGCAGCGGCTGGGCGACATCCACCTCGAGCTCGGGGAGCGGGAGCAGGCCACGGTGCTGGCCACCCGGGCGCTGCCGCTCGCGCGGTGGTCGACGATGGCGCTCCACCTGCTCCAGCGCATCTACGGCACGCTGGTCTACGCCGCCCCCACCCCGGAGGAGGCACTGGCCGTCGTCGACCGCGCGGAGGCGGCCATGGGAGTGGACGACGAGTGCCTGTTCTGCCAGATCATGTTCGTCGTCCCCGCCGGCCATGCGGCGGCCGCCGTCGGTGAGATCGAGCGGTCCCGCGGCTACCTCGACACCGCCCGGATGATGGCGGACCGGTGGGAGGGCACGGTCTGGCACGCGATGGTGCTCGAGCTCCAGGCGCACCTGGAACGCGCCCAGGGCCGCGACGACGTCGCCCGGACCCTGCTCGCCCGGGCCGCCGAGACCTTCGCGGGTGCCGGGCACATGCTCGACGCCGCCCGGTGCCGACGCGGCGGACGGGGCGGCCTGCTGGTGCAGACCGCCCCGCCCGCGGGGGTCGGCGGCTGACGGCTCGTCAGCCCTCGCGGCGCCGCGCGCCTACCCAGCGGCGACGGGGGCGCACCCACCGCTGCACGGGCCTCGGGTAGCGGTCCCACAGCAGGGCCTCGGACGCGCGTCCCGAGGAGAGGATGACGTATGCCGCGTGGATGTCCGGGTTCACCGGCGAACCTCTTTCGGTCGGTGGTCGGCGGGGTGCCGACCGGTGCACGCGACGTTAGGGACGTGCCATTCCCCGGACCTTCCGCGGCCGGTGCAGGGGCCGGTGGTGCGGGGAAGGCGCGGGGACGAGGCCGGCGCTCCGCTCAGCGACGGTCGCCGGTCGTCCGTGCGACGGCCTCGGCGACCGAGCGGCGGCCGGTGCACACGAGGAGCACCTGGTCCACCGGCAGCTCCACCGGTGGGCCCTGCCCGACCACGACGTCGGCGTCCGTGGCGACGAGACGCCGGCCGGCGAGCTCCGCCCCGAAGTAGCCGAGGCGGTCCCGTACGCCCTCGACGACGACGGCGATGCGTCCCGGCGGCGCCACCGGCCGCAGCCCCAGGGCGTCGGTGATGTCCAGGCCGTGGATGACGTCGTGGGCCAGCGCACCGGTCGGGCCGCCGCCGGGGGGCTGCCACGGGTGGTCGACGTTCTCCCGCAGCGTCGCCACGACCCCGTCCCGCCCCAGGGCGGCGAGCTCGGCCCGGGCGAGCCGGTCGGCGGCGCGGTCGATGCTGCCCCGCGCCCGCAGCACCTCCAGGACGAGCCGCGGCAGCCGCACCCGGAACGGCATCGTCAGGTGGGCCGCCACGTGGGCCACGCTCCATCCGCGGCACAGGGACGGCGCGTCCCACTGCTCGTCGGTGAGCCCGCCGAGCAGGCGGACGGTGGCGGTGCGCTGGGCACGGACCTCCTCGCGCAGGTGGGCGGCCCGGGATGGGGGTGGGGTGGTCACGGTGTCTCCCTCCGTCGGACGTCCTGTCCCGGTACCGACCCCGCCGGTGCGCGGGACTCATCGCGCGACGGCGTCCCGGCCGCGGCGGCACCGGCCCCGACGGCGCGCGACACTTCGCGACCCATCGCGTGACGCCCGACGGCGCCGGACTCTTCGCCCGACGGCGACGCTCAGGCCGCGGCGGTGCGGTGGTCGCGGACCCCGGCGGTGAGGGCGGCCGCGAGGACCATGACACCGGCGAGGGCCCAGCCCAGCGCCCCGTAGCCGGGACCGGAGACGACGGCCCCCGCGCCGACCGCACCGAGGAGGTAGCCGCTCTGCGTGACGGCGGTACGGGCGGCCATCATCGTCGCGGGGTGGCCGGGCAGCTGCTCGATGCCCAGGGCAGCGGAGGCCGGCGTGCGCACCCCGGCACCGAGGCAGGCCACGCAGAACCAGGCGAAGGCCCACGGCACCGCGGCACGCGTGCCGAGCATGACCGGGGTGACCGCCGCCATCCACAGCGCCCCGAGCACCGCCAGCCGGCGCGGCGCCAGCCGGCGACCGAGGACGCCGGCGCGGCTGGAGGCGACGAAGTGGGTGGCGGCCGCCCCCGCGAGCAGCCAGCCCACCTGCGCCTCCGACGTCCCCAGCCGCTCGACGAAGAACGCGCCGGAGAAGGTGAGCAAGGCGGTCCAGCCCGTGTAGGCCGCGAGCTCCGCCCCGGCCCAGCGTCGGGCGGAGCGGTCCCGGACCGCCGCGGTCAGGCGCGCGGGGGCGGCCCGGCGGGCCGGGGCGACGATCGCCGGGGAGGCCACCAGCGCCGCGAGCGCGACCACCGCTGGCGCCGCCATCGCCAGGCGCCACGAGACCGTGGACGTGAGGTACCCGACGACGGGGCTGACCAGCACCCACGCCGCGGAGTTCGCCGCCGCCAGGTAGCCGGCCGCCCAGGAGCGGCGCTCGAAGACCGCCATGCCGCCGAACCCGGCGGACAGCAGCAGCGCGAGCGCCACCCCGACGAGGACGTGGGCGGCGAGGAACACGGCGGTGCTGTGTGCCGCGGCGACGGCGCCGCAGGCGAGGACGGCGAGCACCGCCCCCAGCGACACCGTGGCGCGCACACCGCGCGCGTCGGCGCGGGACATGAGCGCGACCGACGTCAGGACCGCCGCGGCCGCGGTCACCGACCTGGCCTGGCCGACGGTGCCCACCGAGGCGCCGAGCTCGCCGGCGACGGCGACGAGCGTGGGGGAGAGCACGACGAGGAGCGCCTGGGACGCCATCGTCGCGAGCACGAGCGGGAGGAGGGCCCTCCGGCCGGCGGCCACCGGTCCATCGTTCCACCGGCGCGAGGCAGCGCACCAGGGGCAGTCCCCACGGTGTGTGGTTCCGGCACGCGTGCCGGGGTCCGTCGGCTGGCACAGCGGGACCCACGCCGTGAGCATGAGACCGGGTGCCGCCCGCACGGGGCGGTGGCGGACGGAGACGGAGGAGGCGGAGCATGGGGAGCCCCGGTGGGCGCAGCACGACGGGCACCGCGCCGCTCGGCATCGCCGTCGACGTCGACGGCGCGGTCGGGCTCAGCGCCCTGCAGCACCCTCTGCGGACGCTGCGGAGCAGGTTCGGGCCGGCCCGCGACCAGCGCTCCGTCAGCGGCTTCGGTGGGGTGGTCCGCCTCGTGGCCCGCGAGTACCCCGACGCCCCCGTCGTCTACCTCACCGCCGCCCCGCGCCCGTGGGTGCCGGCCCTGCGCCGGGCGCTGCGGATGGACGGGTACCCACCCGGCGCACTGCGCTCCCCCGCGCGGGCCCACGGCACGTGGCGGGCCGGCGGTGGGCGGCACAAGCGTGACGTCCTGCGCGAGGTCCTCGCCGACCCGGGACGGCAGTGGCTCCTCCTCGGTGACGACACCGGTCCCGACCCCGCGCTCTTCGCCCACGCCGCCGCGTACGGGAGGGTCGCCGCCGTCGTCCTGTGGCAGCTGCGCCGCAGCCCCGACCCCGGACTCCTGGACCGGGTGCGCGAGCGCGTCGGACAGGTCCCGGTGGTCGCCGCACCGGTGGCCGACGCGCTCGTCGCACAGGTCGGGGCGCTGCTCGGCCGCCGCGGCGGGCAGGTGACCGACTGGTTCCTCACCGCCGCCGAGCGCGGCAACCCGGTCACCGGCCTGCCGGCGTGGACCGAGGGCAACGCGGTGCGGGCGCTGTCCCATGGCCGGCCCTACCTCACCACCCTCCAGCACGCGGTCGACGCCACCGGCGACGGCGACCTCGTCCTCCTCACCGGGTGGCGCGCCGACGCCGAGCAGCGGCTCGACGACACCCCGGCGGGTGAGGTGCTCGCCGCCGCGGGCCGCCGCGGCGCCGTCGTCCGCGGCCTGCTGTGGCGCTCCCACAGCCCGCTGCTGGGCTACACGTCCGCGCAGCACCGGGCCTTCGCCCGGGCGGTCGCCGGCGGCGGCGGGCGGGTGCTGCTCGACCACCGCGTACCCCCGGTGGGCAGCCACCACCAGAAGGCCGTCGTCGTCCGGTACCGCCACACCCCGGCGCAGGACGTCGCCTACGTCGGCGGCATCGACATCGCCGTGTCCCGCCGCGACGACGTCGACCACCGCGGCGACCCCTGCACCCGGCCCTTCGCGGCGGTGTACGGGCCGCGGCCCGCGTGGCACGACGTCCAGGTCGCGCTCACCGGGCCGGCCGTCAGCGACGTGGAGACGACGCTGCGGGAGCGCTGGGCGGACCGCGCCCCGCTCGTCCGCGCGCCGTGGCGGGTCCTCGCCGACGCCGGGCTGCCCCGCCGGCCCGACCCCCTCCCGCCGGCCCGCCCGGCCCCGCCCCGGGCCGGCTCCGCCGCCGTCCAGGTGCTGCGCACCTACCCGCGGCGGACCCGGCCGCTGCCGTACGCGCCCGCGGGTGAGCGCAGCGTGGCACGGGCCTACGCCAAGGCGCTCCTGCGTGCTCAGCGGCTCGTCTACGTCGAGGACCAGTACCTGTGGTCCGAGGACGTCGCCCGCGTCTTCGCGGCCGCCCTCCACCGGGCACCGCGGCTCCACCTCATCGTCGTCGTCCCCCGCCACCCGGACCAGGAGTCCCCGGTGGAGGTGCCGGCGGCGGCGCTCGGGCAGGGCACGGCGATGGACCTCGTCCGCCGGGTGGGCGGGGACCGGGTGCAGGTCCTCGACCTCGAGCGCGAGGACGGCACCCCGATCTACGTGCACGCCAAGCTCTGCGTCGTCGACGACGTGTGGGCCGCGGTGGGCAGCGCCAACCTCAACCGCCGCTCGTGGACCCACGACTCCGAGCTCGTCGTCGGAGTCCTCGACGACGCGCGCGACACCCGGGCGCCGCTCGACCCGGCCGGCCTCGGCGACGGTGCCCGCCGCTTCGCCCGCGACCTGCGCCTCGCGCTCCTCCGGGAGCACCTGGGCCGGGGGCCCGACGAGGACGCCGACCTCCTGGACCCGGACGACGTGGCCGGCGCCGTCCGGTCGGCTGCGGCGGCGCTCGACGCATGGCACGCCTCCGGCCGGGCCGGTCCGCGTCCACCGGGCCGCCTGCGCAGCCACCCGGACGCCCCCGTACCCGCCCGGTGGGCCCGACGCGCCACGTCGGCCTTCTACCGCACGGTCTTCGACCCGGACGGCCGGCCGCTCGGCATGCGGCTGCGGCGCACCTTCTGACGCGGGTGCGGCCCGGCGCACCGGCTGTCGGCGCTACCGTGCGTCGAGCGGTGTCGTGACCGCGATGCGCCAGCCGTCCCGGTCGCTGTGGACGAGCTGGTAGGCGTTGTGCTCGACACCGACGACCGTGCCGTCGGCGGCAAGGTTCTCCAGGTCGGCGAGGCCGACCCACAGGCCGTCCTCGGCGTAGCTGGGGCGCAGGTTGACGATACGCACCGCCATGATGCCCCGGTCGTGGTAGCGGCGGCCGTTGGCGGCGAAGAACTGCCGGGTCGCCTCGGGGTCCGTGATGACCTGGCAGCCCAGCCGCGTCACGGCGAGCGCCGGGTAGTGGTAGCAGGCGGCGAGCGTGTCCAGGTCGATCCGGGACAGCGCCGTCGCGTAGCGGTCGAAGAACGCGGCGACCGCGCTGCTCTGTGTCGTCTGTGCTGATGTGGTCCGGCTCATATGTGACACGCTAGGGACAGACCCCGACCGGCCTGCGTCGGGGTCTTGGGGTGGTGACGATGGACGGTCACGAGTTGAGCGCGGCGTCCCGCGACGCCCACCTGACGCTGCGCCGGGTCGAGCGCCAGCAGCGACTCATCGAGACGCTCCCAGCGACTCGGGGGTGGCGGACGGTCGCCTCGCTGGCACGCGACCTGGGCGTGACCTCGCGGACGGTCGAGCGGGACGTCGAGCGGCTGCGGCAGGCCGGCGTGCCGATCGTCGCCCGCCCCGGACCGGGCGGCGGGGTGCGCCTCGACGTCACCCCGGGC
>NZ_CALGNQ010000056.1 GCF_937958535.1 uncultured Georgenia sp.
CCCTTGACGCGGATGATCTCCAGCGCCTTCTGCTGGTCGCCGTCGGCCTCGTCGAGCGCCTTCTTGACGTCCATCATGCCCGCGCCGGTCTGCTCGCGGAGCGCCTTGATGTCAGCGGCGGTGTAGTTCGCCATGGGTGTGTTCTCTCCAGTCGGGGTCGGGGCTCAGGCCTGGCCGGCGGGCGGCTCGTCGGCCGCGGGGGCGTCCGTCGCCGGGGCGTTGTCGGCCACCTGGGTGGCGTCGGGGCCCGCACCGTCGACGACGGGGGCGGACTCGTCGCCCGACTCCGCGGCGGCCGCGACCTGCTCGGCGTCGTGCGTGGCACCGGCGGTCTGCTGGGCGGCGTCGAGCGCGCCCTCGGTCTGCTCGGCGCCGGCCGGGGTGGTCTGGGCGCTCTGCTCGCCCTCGTGCGACTCGAGGAGCTCGCGCTCCCACTCGGCGAGCGGCTCGGCGTCGCCGCCGGCCTCACCGGTGGTGCCGCCGTGGCGGGTGACCAGGCCGTCGGCGACGGCGTCGGCGATCACCCGGGTGAGCAGGCTGACGGCGCGGATGGCGTCGTCGTTGCCCGGGATGCCGTAGTCGACCTCGTCCGGGTCGCAGTTCGTGTCGAGGATCGCGACGACCGGGATGCCCAGCTTGCGGGCCTCGGAGACCGCGAGGTGCTCCTTCTTGGTGTCGACGACCCACACCGCGGAGGGCAGCTTGTTCATGTCGCGGATGCCGCCGAGGGTGCGCTCGAGCTTCTCCTTCTCGCGGCGCATCATGAGCAGCTCCTTCTTGGTGTGGACCGAGCCGGCCACGTCCTCGAAGTCGATCTGCTCGAGCTCCTTCATCCGCTGGAGCCGCTTGTGCACGGTGCTGAAGTTGGTGAGCATGCCGCCCAGCCAGCGCTGGTTGACGTAAGGCATGCCGACGCGGGCGGCCTGCTCGGCGACGGCCTCCTGGGCCTGCTTCTTGGTGCCGACGAAGAGGATCGTCCCGCCGCGGGCGACCGTCTCCTTGACGAAGTCGTACGCACGGTCGATGTCGGTCAGCGACTGCTGCAGGTCGATGATGTAGATGCCGTTGCGCTCGGTGAAGATGAAGCGCTTCATCTTCGGGTTCCAGCGCCGGGTCTGGTGCCCGAAGTGCACGCCGCTCTCGAGGAGCTGGCGCATGGTGACGACGGCCATGGCTCGTCCTTTCCGGTGCGGTTCGCCCGCACGTCGGGCGGGCCGGTGCGATGCACGGACCCGCGGTTCGGTTGTCCACCGGCGGCCGGGTGGCCGCCGCTCCTGGTGCTCACGACGGCCGGCACCCGCCTGGGCGGGACCGCGCCGACCGCCTCGCGTCGCCGGGTCGGTGGGACCGACTGCGGACGCGACCTGTGGGCACGCGATGTCAACCAGATCGCTCCGGTTGCGGTGGCCATGCTACCGCACCGCCCCCGGGTGCCCCGGCGGCGCCGGTCGCCTGTCGTGCACGCCACACGCGGCCCTGTGTCCCGCCGGCCGGCCGCGGCACCGGCATGCGGTGCGGGGTGCTCCACCGGGTGCGTCGAGGTCGCCGCCGTGCACCGTCGCCGCGGGTGGCGCCGACGCGGGCGGTGGGGCCCGGCCACGCTGCGGCCATGGGTGTGGGGAGCGGGGTGGCGGCGGCCGCGGCGGCGGTGGCCGCGGTGGGCGGGATGGTGCTGCTGGCCGTGGGGCCGGATGGCGGGCCCGCAGCCCAGGAGCGGGTGGATGTGGCCGCGGCGGCAGGCCGGCGGCCGGCCTATGAGTGGCCCTCCGGGGAGCCGGCCGCGGTGCTGCGCGCGTTCACCGCTCCGGCCGAGCGCTGGTCGGCCGGGCACCGGGGCGTCGACCTCGCCCTGGCCGACGGGGCGGCCGTCCGGGCGGCGTCCGACGGGGTCGTCGCGTTCGCGGGGGCCGTCGCCGGGCGCGGGGTGGTCTCGGTGGACCACGCCGACGGGGTGCGCACCACCTACGAGCCGGTGGCCCCCGCCGTCATCCGCGGGGAGGCGGTGGCCGCCGGGCAGGTCGTCGGGCAGCTGGAGGGCGCCGGCCACTGCGCGCCGGCCACCTGCCTCCACTGGGGCGCCCGCCGCGGCCGCGAGGACTACCTCGACCCGCTCACCCTCCTCTCCCCCGCGCAGGTGGTGCGGCTGCTGCCCCGGCACGCGGGCGGTGCGGGCGGCACGTCCTGATCGTCCCGGCGGGAGGCTACGCGCGCGGGTGCGCCTGGGTGTAGGCGGCCCGCAGCCGTTCCGGGGTGACGTGGGTGTACCGCTGGGTGGTGGCCAGGGAGGCGTGACCGAGCACCTCCTGGACGGTGCGCAGGTCGGAGCCGCCGGCGAGCAGGTGGGTCGCCGCGCTGTGGCGCAGGCCGTGCGGGGCGAGGTCGCGCACGCCGGCGAGCGCGGTGAGACGGTGCACGCTCTCCCGGACCGCCCGCACGCCCAGGCGTCCGCCGCGCGCACCGAGGAACAGCGCCGGCGGCGACGTCGCGGTCACCAGTGCGGGGCGCCCCCGGGTGAGCCACTCCCCCAGCGCGCGGTCGGCCGGGACCCCGAAGGGCACCACTCGCTCCGTCCCGCCCTTGCCGAGCACCCGCACCGTCCGCTCCCGCCGGTCCACCGCGTCGAGGTCGATCCCGACCAGCTCGGCCACGCGCACCCCCGTGGCGTAGAGCAGCTCCAGGACGGCCCAGTCGCGCAGGTGGACGGGGTCGCCGTCGTCGGCCCGCCGGGCGGCGAGGTCGAGGAGGTGTGCTGCCTCGTCGACGGCGAGCACCTGGGGCACCCGCCGGTCCGGGCGCGGGCTCAGCAGCCGCTGCCCCACGTCCTCGGCCAGGTGACCCTGGCGGTGGGCCCAGGTGGAGAAGGTGCGGGCGGCGGCGGCACGCCGCGCGACCGTCGACCGTGTGCGGCCGGCGCGGGCCTGTCCGGCCAGCCAGGCGCGCAGGGCGGCGAGGTCGAGCCGCGCGAGGTCGACCGTGCGGGGTGCCTCGCCCGCCTCGGCCCCCGCGAGGTCGGCGGTGCGGGGAGCCCCGCGGGCCTGGGCCTGCGCGAGGTCGAGGAGGAGGGAGCGGACGTCGGAGAGGTAGCCGCGCACCGTGTGCTCGGACAGGCCGCGCTGCAAGGCGAGGTGGCGGCCGAAGGCGTCCAGGAGCGCGTCGATGTCGTGCACGCCCCCACCGTGCCGCGCCCCGGGGTCGGGGACGGCCCCACCACGCCGGACGTCCCGGGAAATGTCGCTCGCCGCCCTGCGAGCGCCGGCCGGGAGGGGCCTCGGCTCCATATGCTCCCGTCGCGACACGCCGGTCGCCGGGAAGGACGGCGCCCGCTCCGTGGCGCCGTCCTCCCGTGGGTCAGCGGATCGAGCCGTGGGCGTCGATGACGTACTTCTTCGCCGCGCCCTTGTCGAACTCCTCGTACCCGCGTGGGGCGTCGTCGAGACTGATCACCTCGGCGTTGACCGCCTTGGCGATCTGGATGCGGTCGCGCAGGATCGCCTTCATCAGGCCGCGGTGGTACTTCATCACCGGTGTCTGGCCGGTGACGAAGGACAGCGCCTTGGCCCAGCCGGTGCCGAAGTCGAGCGACAGCGCACCGCGCTTGGCGGCCTCGTCGACGCCGCCCGGGTCACCGGTGACGTACAGGCCCGGGATGCCGATCCGGGCGCCGGCGTCGGCGATGAGCATGACGCTGTTGAGCACCGTGGCCGGTGCCTCCTTGCCCTCGTGGCCCCGTGCCTCGAAGCCGACGGCGTCCACCGCGGCGTCGACGAACGGCTCGCCGATCACCTGCTCGATCTGCTCGTGCGGCATGCCCTTGTTGAGGTCGATCGTCTCGCAGCCGAAGCTGCGCGCCTGGGCGAGCCGCTCGGTGTTGAAGTCCCCGACGACCACCACCGACGCCCCCAGCAGCTGGGCCGAGGCCGCCGCGGCCAGGCCCACCGGGCCGGCGCCCGCGACGTAGACCGTGGAGCCCGTCGTGACGCCCGCGCTGTAGGCCCCGTGGTACCCGGTGGGCAGGATGTCCGACAGCATCGCCAGGTCGAGGATCTTCTCCATCGCCTGGTCGCGGTCGGGGAAGACGAGGCAGTTCCAGTCCGCGTACGGGACCAGGACGTACTCCGCCTGCCCGCCGACCCAGCCGCCCATGTCGACGTAGCCGTAGGCGCTGCCCGGCCGGTCGGGGTTGACGTTGAGACAGATCTCCGTGCGCCGCGCCTTGCAGTTCCGGCAGCGACCGCAGGAGATGTTGAACGGGACGGAGACGAGGTCGCCCTTCTTGACGAACTCGACGTCCGGCCCGGTCTCGACGACCTCACCGGTGATCTCGTGGCCCAGCACGAGGTCGGTCGGTGCGGTGGTGCGGCCCCGGACCATGTGCTGGTCGGAGCCGCAGATGTTGG
The DNA here is from genome assembly GCF_937958535.1 of uncultured Georgenia sp. GTDB lineage: Bacteria > Actinomycetota > Actinomycetes > Actinomycetales > Actinomycetaceae > Oceanitalea. The sequence continues at coordinate 4,398 of NZ_CALGNQ010000056.1, forward strand.
TGGCGACGGTCTTGAGGATGACGCCGTGCGGCACCTTCCGTCCGACGTTCGCCGGGTTGACGCCCGGGCCGTCCTTCAGCTCGAAGGTGGGGTAGTCGGTCTCGATGATCTCGACCTTGCCCGGGCCCTTGTACGCAACTGCTCTGTTGCCTGCCATGCCTTGCCTTCCCCTCGCTCGGGCCGGATCCAGGGGCGGTCCCCAGGTGGAGCGTGCGAGAACGGCGCCGCTGCGGTCCAGCACACATGTGTGCCCTGGATGTTACCGGATTGTGACCCAGGTCACTGGTGGTTCGGGGTCCGGGACCCCGAGGTGCTGCGGGGACGGGCGGGGTGTCGCGTCCGGCGCCAGCCGGCACCGACGCGTTCCACCCGGCCCTCGAGCTCGAGCCGTCCGATCCCGCTGCGGACCTCGTGCTCGCTGAGCCCGGCGGTGCGTGCCAGCCCCCGCAGCGTGGCGGTCGCCCGCACGGGCAGGGCGTCGAGGACGCGCGCCCCGACCGGGTCGAGGCCGTCGAGCAGCCCGGGGTGGACCGGGCGGTCCGCGGGGAGGTCCTGGCCGCTCGGGGCGAGGAGCTCCAGCACCTCGGCGGCGTCGGTGACGCACACGGCGTCGGTCTCGCGCAGCAGCCGGTGGCAGCCGGCGGACGCCATCGAGGTGACCGGGCCGGGGACCGCCCCGACGGGGCGCAGCAGGTCGGCGGCGTGGTGGGCGGTGCTCAGTGCGCCCGAGCGCCAGCCGGCCTCGACGACGACGCAGACCTGTCCGAGCGCCGCGATGAGCCGGTTGCGCAGGAGGAACCGGTGCCGCTGGGGCGAGGAACCGGGGGCCGGCTCGGCGAGGACGACGCCGTCGGCCATGACGGCCTCGAGGAGTGCGCTGTTGCCGCTCGGGTAGAGCCGGTCCACTCCCCCGGCCATGACCGCCCAGGTCGCTGCCCCGGTGCTCAGCGCGCCGCGGTGGGCGGCAGCGTCGATGCCGTAGGCACCACCCGACACGACGACCACCCCCCGCTCGGCGAGCGCGGCGCCCAGCTGGGCCGCGAGCGGCTCCCCGTACGCGGTGCTCGCCCGCAGCCCGACGACCGCCACGCGCCGGTCTCCGGCGCTCAGCCGTCCCCCGCCGCGGAGCCACAGGGCGGCGGGGGCGGCGTCGTCGAGGTCGTCGACCGCGGCGGGCCACTCTTCGTCGCCGGGCACGACGAGGCGCCCACCCAGGGCGTGGAGCGTGGCGAGCTCGCGGCGGATGTCGAGCTGGTCGAGCCGCGGCAGCCACCGGGCCACGGCCTCCTCCCAGGGCAGCGCCGCTGTCACGGGATCGCTCACCCCGGGCGGGACCGGCCGGCCCGACCACCCGCGCCGGGCGAGGTGGTGCAGCCAGTCGAGTGCGCCGTCGGGGCCGAGGGTGCGGCGCAGCACACCGGCCTGCCGGTCCCCCGGCTCGGCGACCCGGGTCCACGCCGCGGCGGCGAGCCGCCGCCCGTCGTCAGCCATGGCGCCCTCCCCTGGTGCGCAGGCTCATCGCGGTGCCGATCTCCTCCAGGCCCGGGCCGGGTCGGCCGGCGAGGTCGGCGAGCGTCCACGCGGTCCGCAGCACCCGGTCCATGCCGCGCAGGCTCAGCGTCCCGGCGTCCAGGGCGCGCTCGAGCACCGCCCGGGCGCGGCGGTCGAGCCCGCGCTCCGGTGCCCGGAGCCAGGCGCCGGGCACCTCGGCGTTGGTCCGCCACGGGGTGTGCGCCAGCCGCTCCCGCTGCGCCGCCCGCGCGTCCCGCACCCGTGCCGCCACCACGGCGCTGCTCTCCGCCGCGCCGTCGAGCGCGGCGGCGGCCCGGGTGAGGGCGGGGACCTCGATCTGGAGGTCGACACGGTCCAGGAGCGGGCCGGAGAGCCGGGCGAGGTACCGGCGCCGCTCGAGCGGACTGCAGGTGCAGGCCAGCCCCTTGCCGGCGGCCTTCCCGCAGGGGCACGGGTTGGCGGCGAGGACGAGCTGGAAGCGGGCCGGGTAGCGCGCGCTGCCGCGGGCGCGGTGGACGACGACCTCACCGCTCTCCAGCGGCTGGCGCAGCGAGTCGAGGACGCGGCGCGCGAACTCGGGCGCCTCGTCGAGGAGGAGCACCCCGCGGTGCGCCCGGGAGGCCGCGCCGGGCCGTGGGACGCCGGCACCGCCGCCGACGATGGCCGGGGCGGTGGCCGTGTGGTGCGGGTCCTCGAACGGCGGGCGGCGCAGCAGGCCGCCGCCGGGGTCGAAGGTGCCGGCGACGGAGTGGATGGCGGTCACCTCGAGCGCGTCGCCGTCGTCGAGGTCCGGCAGGAGACCGGGGAGCCGGGCGGCCAGCATGGTCTTGCCGGCACCGGGCGGGCCGACCATGAGGAGGTGGTGCCCGCCGGCGGCGGTGACCTCGAGGGCGAAGCGGGCGTCCGCCTGTCCGACGACGTCGGCGAGGTCCGGGGCGGCAGCCCGTGGCGGGGGCGGTGGGGCGTGCGCCGGCTCGGCGGTGGGCGGGGTGATGTCGGCGCCGTACTCGCGGGCGAGCTCGGCGAGGTGGTGCACCCCGCGGACCCGGGCTCCCGGCACGAGCCGGGCCTCGGCGAGGTTCGCGGCGGGGACGACGACGTCGGCGCGGCCGGCCGCGACCGCGGCGGCCACGGCGGGCAGGACCCCGCGCACCGGGTGGACCCGGCCGTCCAGCCCGAGCTCACCGAGGTGGACGACCCCCGCCGCCCGTTCGGCGGTGGGCAGCCCGTCGGCACCCAGGCAGGCGACCGCGACGGCGAGGTCGAACACGGACCCGGCCTTCGGCAGCGACGCCGGGGAGAGGTTGACGGTGCGCCGGCGGGCGTCCCACGGCAGGGCGCTGGAGGTGACGGCGGCGCGCACCCGCTCCTTGGCCTCCGACAGGGAGGTGTCCGGCAGGCCGACGAGGGTGAACGCGGGCAGCCCGCCGGCGGCGTGCGCCTCGACCTGGACGAGGTGGCCCTCGACGCCGACGATGGCCACGGACCAGGTGCGGGCCAGCCCCACCTAGCCCACCGCCCGCAGGTGCTGGACGAGCGCGGGGCGGCCCGGACGGCGCAGGACGGCGACGACGTCGATGCGTACCTGCGCCGCCCGCACCGGGTGCTCGGCCAGCCAGCGTGCGGCCAGGCGGCGCAGCCGGGCGAGCTTGGTGGCGTGCACCGCCTCGGCGGGGTGGCCGAACCCGGTGCCGCTGCGGGTCTTGACCTCGACGAAGGCGATCGCGTCGGCCCGCGGGTCGCGGGCGACGACGTCGATCTCCCCCTCGCGGCACCGCCAGTTGCGGTCGAGGATCTCGTAACCGTCCGACTCGAGCATCGCCACGGCGATGCCCTCGCCGAGAGCACCGAGCTCGTCCTTCGCGGCCACCGGGCACCACCTCCGCGACCAGCGTCACGGATCGGGGGCGGGCGTGCCGGGTGCCGGCGCCGGGGCCGGTGGGCCCACCGGCGCGAGACGGCCCGGTGGAGCAGTCTGCGGCGGCCCTGGCCGGCAGGGCGGGCCGAGATCGGGCGTGCGTCAGCCCGACGGGGCAGTCCGGGGCGGTACCGGTCAGGAGGGCAGGCCGAGCTCCGCGCGGGGCAGCTCCTCGACGTTGACGTCCTTGAAGGTCACCACGCGCACGGAGCGGACGAACCGCGCCGAACGATAGACGTCCCACACCCAGGCGTCGCCGAGCGTCAGCTCGAAGAACACCTCACCACCCGCGGTACGCACCTGCAGGTCCACCTCGTTGGCGAGGTAGAACCGCCGCTCGGTCTCCACCACGTAGGAGAACAGCCCGACGACGTCGCGGTACTCGCGGTACAGCCCGAGCTCGAGCTCGGCCTCGTAGTTCTCCAGGTCCTCTGCGCTCACCCGACCATCATGCCCCTGGTCGAGCCGGGAGCGCCGCACCAGCACGGGCGGGCACGGCGGCGGTCTGCACCACAGCGGCGTCGGCCTCCTCCGGGGCGGCCACCTCGAGCGCCTCCGCGTCCACGGTACCGTCGGCGAGCTCCTCGGCGGTGGGCAGCCGCCAGGAGCGGCGGTGCAGCTCGCTGGGGCCCTGAGCGCGCAGTGCGGCCAGGTGCTCGGGGGCCGAGTAGCCCTTGTTGGAGTGCCAGCCGTACTCCGGGTGGTGCTCGGCCAGCTCGACCATGATGGCGTCGCGCTCGCACTTGGCCAGCACGCTGGCCCCGGCGACGGCGGCGCAGCGCATGTCGCCCTTGACCTGGGTGCGCACCGGCGGCGGGGCGGGGAAGGCGGTCTGCTCGAGGTCGGCGAAGAGGTCCGCGGGCGGGGTGAGCCAGTCGTGGACGCCGTCGAGGATGACGATGTCGGGCACCAGCCCCTGCGCCGCCAGCACCGCCAGGGCGCGGTTGCCCGCCAGTCGCAGCGCCGCGATGATCCCGATGGCGTCGATCTCGGCGGGCTGGGCGTGCCCGACCGCACTGCCCACCGACCAGCGGCGCACCGGCTCGCACAGCGCCTCCCGGGCGGCGGGCGTGAGCAGCTTGGAGTCGCGCAGCCCGCGCGGGAGGCGGCCGGTCGTCTCGTCCACGACGACGACGCCGACACTCACCGGCCCGGCCAGTGCCCCACGGCCCACCTCGTCCATGCCGGCGACGAGCCGGTGCCCGGCGGCGAACAGCTCACGCTCGAGGTGACGCGTCGGGGGTCGGGAGGCAGGAGGCACGCGCCCATCGTAAGCACCGTGGGCCACCCGGCAGCGCCCCACGCCGAGGACGCCACCTGTCTCCCGCACATCCCGCGGGTGTACCGGGACCGGCGGCGACTGTGCGGTCGCGCACGTGGTGGGTGCGGCCCTGCGTGCGCACGTCGGGCCGCGGGGCGCCCGACGGTCAGGGGTCGGGGACGGCGGCGAAGGTGTCGCCGGGGTTGCGCAGGACGGTCCAGCTGTCGACCGGCCACAGGATGAGCATGGCGGTGCCCACGACGTTGCTCATCGGCACCGCCCCGCCCCCGGGACCGCCCTGGTGGGAGCGGGAGTCCTGGGAGTTGGAGCGGTTGTCCCCCATGAGCCACAGGTGCCCCTCGGGGACGGTGACCGAGAACTCCCGGTCACTCGGCGTCACCCCCGGCTTGAGGTACGGCTCGTCGATGCCCACGCCGTTGACGACCAGCCGGCCGTCCTCGTCGCAGCACTCGACGGTGTCACCGCCCAGCCCGATGACCCGCTTGATGAGGTGCTCGCCCGCGTTCTGCGGCAGTAGCCCGACGAAGGTGAGGAACTCCTCGACCCCGCGCTGGACGGCGTTGCGGGTGTCGGGGGTGGGCTCGAGCCAGCCCCCCGGGTCGACGAAGACGACGACGTCGCCCCGGTTGACGTCGAGCGGGCCGGGCGCCAGCTTGCTCACCAGCACCCGGTCGCCGACGGCCAGCGTGTCCTCCATCGACCCGGACGGGATGAAGAACGCCTGGACGAGGAAGGTCTTGATGATGACCGACAGCACCAGGGCGCTGACGACGACGATCGCCGTCTCGCGGAGCCACCCGCGCTTGGAGGGGCGGGCCTCGGCGCGGTCGCCGGACCTCACCCGGTCGCGGTCGCGGCGGGGGTGGGAAGGGCTGGACGGAGCGGCGTCATCGTCGTTGGTCACGGCCGGTGTCTGCTCCTGTCACACAAAAGAACTTCTGCCCGGCTCGAGCGAGCCGGGCAGAAGTGATGGTACGTGGTCCGGGGCGCGGTCAGCGCTTCTCGCGGATGCGAGCCTTCTTCCCCTGCAGGCCGCGCATGTAGTAGATCTTCGCGCGCCGCACGTCACCGCGCTGGACGACCTCGATCTTGTCGATCGTCGGGGAGTGCACCGGGAAGGTGCGCTCGACGCCGACGCCGAAGCTCACCTTGCGGATGATGAAGGTCTCGCGCACACCGGAGCCGGAGCGGGCCAGGACGTACCCCTGGAACACCTGGATCCGGGAGCGGTTCCCCTCGACGACCTTGACGTGCACCTTGAGGGTGTCACCGGCCCGGAAGTCGGGGATGTCGTCGCGCAGGGAGGGTGCGTCGACGTGGTCGAGGGTCTGCATGGTTCGGCCTTCCCGCTGGTGCCACAGGTCACCGGCGCTTGCTCGTGGCAGCACTCGCTGCCGCGTGTCGTGGTCTGGGGGTCGCGCACCCTGCTACGCCGGTCCCCCGTGGCAGACCGTGCGCGTGTGGGCGCATGACCGGTCCATCTTGCCACACGGCATCAGGGCGCGGAAATCGGTGTGCTCATCACCACGTCGTCGTTCGGCACGCCGCCCACGTCGAAGGTGCGGCGCCCGACGACGGTGAAGCCGCAGCGCTCGTAGAAGCGTCGCGCGCGCCGGTTGCCGGTGTTCGTGCCGAGCCACATCGTCGCCGCGCCGCGGGCGGCGGCCGCCGCGGTGGCGGCCGCGACCAGCCGGCCGGACAGGCCGCCGCCGTGGACCTCCGGGCGGACGTAGCACTTGCTCAGCTCGGCCACGCCTCGGCCGTCGTCCTGCCCGGGGGGCGGGGAGTCGAGGACGACCATCGTGTAGCCGAGCAGCGTCCCGGTCTCCTCGTCGACCGCGACGTGGAGGAGGCGCTGCGGGTCGGCGAGGTAGCGGGTGAAGCTTGCCTCGTCGAGCTGGGTGGCGACGAACTCGGCGACGGCCTCGGCCGGGAGGGCGGGTGGGCAGGCGAGCGGGAACGTCACGGCGGCGAGCTCGGCCAGCCCCGCGGCGTCGTCCTGCCGGGCGGGTCGGACGTGCACGCGGCGGGGGCCGTCCTGCCCCACGTACCAGCCGAGCCGGGCGAGCACCTCCCGGTCGGCGCGGTCGAGGTCCTGCGGGGCGAGCCGGGCGAGCAGGTCGGGGCGGCGCTCGGCGGTGCGTTCCAGGGCCCGGTCACGCCGCCACCGCGAGACCTTGGCGTGGTGGCCGGAGGTGAGTACCTCGGGCACCTCGAGGTCCCGCCACACCGGGGGTCTGGTGTAGACGGGGTACTCCAGCAGCCCGGCGGCGCCGTGGGACTCCTCGACGAGCGACTCGGGGTTGCCGACCACCCCGGGCAGCAGCCGGGCGACCGCCTCGACGACGACGAGCGCGGCGACCTCCCCGCCGTTGAGCACGTAGTCCCCGATCGAGACCTCGCGGACGAGGACGTCGGGCCGGCTCGCGTAGTGCTCCACGACGCGGGCGTCGATGCCCTCGTAGCGGCCGCAGGCGACGACGATCCGGTCGGCCCGGGCGAGCTCCTCGGCGGTGCGCTGGGTGAAGACCTCCCCGGCCGGGGTGGGGACGAGCAGGACGGTGGGTGTCGGGTCCTCGGTTGCCGTGGTCCGGGCCGGGACGGGGCGGGCGAGCACGTCGTCCAGGGCGGTGCCCCACACGTCGGGGCGCATGACCATCCCGGCCCCGCCGCCGAAGGGGGTGTCGTCGACCGTGCGGTGCCGGTCGGTGGTCCAGTCGCGCAGGTCGTGGACGGCGAGGTCGAGCAGCCCGGCGCGCCGGGCCTTGCCGACCAGCGAGAGGTCGAGGGGGGCGAGGTAGTCCGGGAAGATCGTCAGGACGTCGATCCGCACGTCACTCCTCCACCGGGTCGGAGGCGAGCAGCCCGCGCGGGGGGTCGAGCACCACGCGCCCGCCGGCGACGTCGACGACGGGGACGATCTCGGCGACGAACGGCACGAGGGTCCGCTGCCCACCCTCCTCGGTGACGACGAGCGCGTCCTGGGCGGGCAGGTGCTCCACACCCGCGACGGTGCCCAGTCGGCGCCCGGTCGTGTCCTCGACGACGAGGCCGGTGAGCTGGTGGGGGTACCAGGCGTCCTCCTCCTCGTCCTCGTCGTCGACGGTGACGAGGAGGACGGTGCCGCGCAGCGCCTCGGCGGTGGTGCGGTCGGGGGCCTCCGCGAAGCGGACGTACCAGGTGCCCTGGCGCTGGGTCGCGGCGGCGACGGTGAGCGGGCCGCGGTCGGCGGGGTCCGTCGCCAGGACGGTGCCGGGTGCGAGACGGCCGGCGGGGTCCTCGGTGCGCACGTCCAGCCGGACCATGCCCTTCAGCCCGTGCGGGGCTCCGACGCGGGCGACCACGAGCTCCATCTGGGTCTCTCCTGGGGGACGACGGGAACGACGGAGCCCTGGCTCACCGGGCGGTGAACCAGGGCTCGCGTCGACTGGTCAGCGCAGGTCGGTGTCGACGACGTCGACGCGGACCGGGCCGCGCGTGGACAGCGCGGAGATGACGGTGCGCAGGGCGCGGGCGGTGCGGCCCTGCCGTCCGATGACCCGGCCGAGGTCGTCCGGGTTCACCCGCACCTCGAGCAGCTCGCCGCGGCGCAGCGAGCGGGAGGTCACGGTGACGTCGTCGGGGTGGTCGACGACGCCCCGGACCAGGTGCTCGAGGGCGTCAGCCAGCATTGGTCTCGTCGGCGCTCTCCTCGGACGCGTCCTCCGAGGCCTCCGCGGCGGCCTTCTCCGCGGCCTTCGCCTTGCGCTTCTCGGCCTCGTCCTCGGCGGCCTTGATGGCGGCGGCCTTCGCCTCGGCGGCGGCCTCGGCGGAGCCGTCCTTGGTGCGCAGGGTGCCCTCGGCGCCGGGCAGACCCTTGAACTTCTGCCAGTCGCCGGTCACCTTGAGGAGCGCCGCGACCTGCTCGGTGGGCTGGGCGCCCACGGAGAGCCAGTACTGGGCCCGCTCGGAGTCGATCTCGATGAACGAGGGCTCCTCGGTCGGGTGGTACTTGCCGATCTCCTCGATCGCGCGGCCGTCACGCTTCTTGCGCGAGTCCATGACGACGACGCGGTAGTACGGGGCGCGCATCTTGCCCATGCGCTTGAGACGGATCTTGACTGCCACTGTGGTGGGTACTCCTGGTTCATGTGGGGCGGACCGGACGCGTTCCCCGGTGGGTGTCGAGGTCGGGCACAGTCCTGGACGCGGTTCCGGCGGGTGAGAGGGGCCCGGCGGTCCGAGTACAGCGGGTCATTCTGCCAGACCGGCGGCGCTCTGCCCAACCCCGGTGTCCACCCCCGCCCGTGGGGCGTCGGTCACGTCGGGGTCACCGTCGCCGCGGGCCCGTCAGGACCAGCGGAACACGCGGGCGGCGACGGGGTAGCCGACGACGCTCCAGCCGGCGAGCACCGCCAGTTCCTGCCAGGGCAGGTCACCGCCGAACCAGGCCACCGTCATCGCCTCGCTGGCGGCGCCGAGCGGGACGAAGGAGGCGATGGTGGCCAGGGTGTCGGGCATCATCGCCGTCGGGGTCCACACCCCGGCGAAGAAGAGCATCGGGAAGTAGAGCAGCATCCCGATGCCCGAGGCGGTGGACGCCTTGGGGGCGGTGCCGCCGACGACGAACCCGATGGCGAACATCGCCAGCGTCGCCAGCACGAGCGTGCCGACGATGAGCAGCGGCTGCTCGGGCAGCGGCAGGTCGAGGGCGAGGACGCCCACGGTGACGGCCAGGACGACGGCGGCGGCGAGGGCGGCGCCGCTGACGACGACGTGCGCCGCCAGCACGCTGCGCGGCCGCATCGGCGTGGTCGACAGGCGCCGGAACACCCCGTGCTCCCGGTAGGAGGCGACGTAGGCGGGCAGCGTGGTCAGCGCCACCGTGCCGACGGCGAGGGACAGGACGGCCGGCCCCCACAGGTGGATGACGGCCATCCCGGCGAACTGCGGCATGTCGGTGATCGGCTCGCGCATCCCGGGGATGACGAGGCCCATCCCGAGCAGGAGGACCGTCGGGAAGGCCAGGGCGAAGAACACGGCTCCCGGGTCGCGCAGGAAGAGCCTGGCCTCGGTGGCGGTGAGCGTGCCCAGGCCGCGCCGTGCGGGTGCGGTGGTGGGGGCGGTGGTCGTGGCGGTGGTCATGCTGCGGCTCCTTCCGGGCTGCGGTGGCCGGTGAGCTCGAGGAAGACGTCCTCGAGGCTGCGGCGCAGGGTGGTGATGTCGTCGGGGACGATGTCGTGCCGGGCGAGCTCGAGGACGACGGCGGGCAGCACGGTCCGGGTGCCGGTCACCTCGATCTCCCGGCCGCGCTGGACGACGTCGGTGACCTCCGGCAGGGCGCGGACGGTGGCCAGGTCGACCGGTCGTGGAGTGGTCATCCGGAACGCCCGCCGGTCGGTGGCGGCCTGGGCCAGCTCCGCGGGGGCACCCTCGGCGACCACCCGACCGGCGTCGATGACGACGACCCGGTCGCTGAGGTGCTCGGCCTCGTCCATGAAGTGGGTGACGAGCAGGATGGTCACCCCGCGCCGACGGACCTCGTCGATGAGCGCCCAGGTCTCGCGGCGGGCCTGGGGGTCCAGGCCGGTGGTGAGCTCGTCGAGGATCGCGATGCGCGGGTTGCCGACGAGCGCCAGGGCGATCGACAGCCGCTGCTGCAGTCCGCCGGAGAGCTTCTCGAACCGCTTGTCACGGTGCTCGGCGAGACCGAGCATGTCGAGCAGCACGGTCTCGTCGGCCGGCTGGGCGTAGAAGGAGGCGTAGAGCCGCAACGCCTCTGCCACCGTGATCTTCGGCGGCAGCTTGGCCTGCTGGAGCTGGATGCCCACGTGCTCCCGGATCCGCTCCGGGTGGCGCTGGGGGTCCTCCCCCAGCACCCGGATGCGGCCGGCGTCGACGGTGCGCAGCCCGGCGAGGGCCTCCACCGTCGTCGTCTTCCCGGCGCCGTTGCGCCCGAGGATGCCGACGATCTCGCCGGCGTGGACGGTGAAGCCGACGTCGGCGACGGCGACGGTGGTGCCGTAGGTCTTGCGGAGACCCTCGACCTCGATGACGGGTTCCATCTCATGACTCCGATCGGGTGATGGGGACGGTGCGGGCGAGCAGGGCGAAGGCGACCGCCGCTGCGACGGAGCCGACCCCGCCGAACACGTGGGCGGACACCGGCGGCAGGTCCCAGGGGACGAAGGGCGCCTCGGACCAGCTGGTCGCGAACATGACGTAGAGGATCGGCACCATGGTCAGCGGCAGCGCGAGCGTGGCCCACCAGCCGCCGAGCCGGTAGTAGGTGATCCCGACGAGCATCCCGGTGAGGACACCCGCCGCGGTGGTGAGCGTGTGGTCCAGGAGCAGCGGGCCGACACCGGTCTCCCACACGCCCCGGACGTACTGCTCCCCCGGTGCCGCGTCGTGGTCCCAGCCCATGCGGTCGTACAGCGCCCCCTCGAGCAGCAGGAGGGCGGCTCCGGTCACCGCGTGGAGCAGCGCGGCGACGACACCGGCCACGAGCCCGCCGATGACGAACGAGCGGCGGGTCATCCCGTTGGCCACGTGCACGCCGAGGTAGGTGGTGGAGACGATGATGCCGAGGGCGAAGAGGAACCAGACCATCGGCCCGTTGCGGACGAACTGCAGGACGGAGACGTTGACGGTCCCGAACCGGTCGGTGACGACGACGGCGACAGCGGCGCCGACGATGCAGATCGCCCAGAACCACAGCCACAGGTAGACGTAGACCTGCAGGTGGCGGTGCACGGTGCGCGCCCACTGCGGGCGGCTGGAGCTGACGGCACCGCGCAGGCGGGGGGCGGCGGCGCGGGTCATCGGCGGGCCTCCTTCTCGGTCAGGGCGATGAACAGGTCCTGGATCGGCACCGCGCCGAGCTCCAGGCCGGCGGCACGGATCCGGTCGCGGACGTCGGCGTCGAGCGTCCCGAGGACCGTCACCTGCTTCGTCGGCCCGAGGGACTGCTCGCTGAGCACCCGTAGTCCCGCGGTGGCGGCGTCCACCCGGGCGGCCGGACCGGTGACCGTGGCCCCGCGCTCCCGCAGGCTGTCGGCGTCCTCGGCGAGGACGACCTGCCCGTGGTCGAGCACCACGACGTTCTCGAAGAGCTGCTCGACCTCGCCGATGAGGTGGCTGGACAGGATGATCGTGCGGGGGTGCTCGACGTAGTCGGCGATGAGCAGGTCGTAGAACCGGCGGCGGGACGGGGCGTCCATACCGAGGTAGACCTCGTCGAACATGGTCACCGGGGCGCGGGACGCCAGGCCGATGACGGCGCCGAACGCGGACCGCTGGCCGCGGGAGAGCTTGCGGGGCTTCTTGCGGGGGTCGAGCTCGAAGGCGTCGAGCAGCTCCTCGGCGTATGCCTGGTCCCACGTGGGCCGGGCCGAGGCGACGAACTCGAGGGTGACCGTGAGCTTCTCCTCGGTGAGCACGTCGCCGCTCTCCCGGATGAGGCAGATCTGCTCCATGAGCGCCTCGTCCTCGTAGGGGTCGCGGCCGTCGACACGCACCTCGCCCCAGGTGGGGCGCAGCAGTGAGGCGATGCTCGACAGCATCGTCGTCTTGCCCGAGCCGTTGCGGCCGAGGAGCCCGGTGATGCTGTTCGCCGGGAAGCGGACGGTAGCGGCGTCGAGCGCGCGGGTGTCCTTGAAGTCGACCGTCACGTCGCGCAGCTCGATGTCCAGGCCGCTCATGCGCGGACCCCCTTCTCCTTGATGTAGCGGACGATCTCCTCGGCGCTGATGCCGAGCACGCCGGCCTCGTCGAGCACGGCGTCGAGGTGGTCGGTGAAGAACGCGCCGCGCCGCCGCTCCCGCAGCCGCTCCCGGGCGCCGTCGGCGACGAACATCCCCACTCCTCGCTGCTTGTAGATGACGCCCTCGTCGACCAGCTGGGCGAAGGCCTTGGCCGCGGTGGCGGGGTTGATCCGGTACGTCGTGGCGAACTGGGTGGTGCTCATCACCTGGTCCCCCTCGGCCAGCGTCCCGTCGAGGATCTGGCGACGCAGGTGCTCGGCGATCTGCATGTAGATCGGCTCGGGCCCGTCGAACACGTCCCACCTCCTCGGCCTGCCTAGTTCATTACATGACTAATGAACCACACAACCAAGCAACCGCGCAACCCCGTTCCGGTGGTGCGCACACCGCAGTGCCGCGGGGCGACGTCGACAGTCCGACCGAACCGGGGCCGACCCGGGCGGGGCTGGGCCCGGGCGGGGGGGGTGGGACCGGGCGGGGCTGGGCCCGGGCCGGGGGTGGGACCGGCACGCCGGGTGAGACGGGCGGGACCTGCCGAGCGGTCAGCAGACCTCGCCGCGGAGGATGACGGCGGTGGGGCGGGCGAGGACGGCGACGTCCTCGCGGGGGTCGGCGTCGTAGACGACGACGTCGGCCGACGCCCCCTCGGCGACGCCGGGGACGCCGAGGAACTGCCGTGCGCGCCAGCTCGCGGCGGCGACGGCGTCCGCGGCCGGGACCCCGGCCCGCACCACCTCGGCGAGCTCGGCGGGCAGCGTGCCGTGCGTGATGGTGCCGCCGGCGTCGGAGCCCATGAGGAGGGGCACCCCGGCCTCGTGGAAGGCCCGCACCTGCTCGTAGCGGCGCTCGTGCATGGCCCGCATGCGGGCGGCGTACACCGGGTACCGGTCCCCCGCCTGGTCGGCGATGGCGGCGAAGTTCCCGACCTGGAGGAGGGTCGGGGTGACCGGGATCCCGCGGCGGGCGGCCTCGGCCATGTGGTCGGCGGTCATGCCGGTGCCGTGCTCGATGCCGTCGACCCCGGCGTCGAGCAGGTCGTCGACGGCCTCGCGGGAGAAGGTGTGGGCGGTGACCCTGGCGCCTGCCTCGTGCGCGGCCGCGACACCCTCGGCGAGCACGTCGGCGGGCCACAGCGGCCGCAGGTCGGCGTCGACGCCCGCGGAGCGGTCGATCCAGTCGGCGACGATCTTCACCCAGCCGTCGCCGTCCGCCGCCTCCTGCGCCATCGCCTGCGGCAGCTGGGAGACGTCGTCGAGCTCCCGGCCGAAGTGGCGCAGGTAGCGCTTGGGCCGGGCCAGGTGCCGGCCCGCGCGGACCAGGCGGGGCAGGTCGGGCCGCGACTGCACCCAGCGGGTGTCCAGCGGGGAGCCGGCGTCACGCACGAGAAGGGTGCCGGCGTCACGGTCGGCCCGGGCCTGGGCCTCGGCCTGCGCGGGGCTCACCGCGCCGTGCGGCCCCAGCCCGATGTGGCAGTGGACGTCGACGAGCCCGGGCAGCACCCAGCCCTCGATCGTGCGGGCGGGTGCGGCGGGCGGGTCGAGGGTGAGGCGGCCGTCGACCACCCACACCTCGTCCAGCTCCGCGCCGTCCCCGACGACGATCGTGCCGGTCAGGTGCAGCGGCTGGGTCACGCCCCTCCTCGTCAGCGCAGGTACTTCTGGAGCTCCTCGAGGTCCGGCACGGCCTCGGGCTCGTCCCGGCCGCCGCCGAGACCGAAGGCCGAGCCGGTGGGCGCGGGTGCCTCGGCCGCGCGACGTGCCGCCTCGGCCTCCTGCTGGGCGCGCTTGGCGGGGTTGCCGGACTTGCCCTTCTTGCCCTTCTTCGGCGGCGGCGCCATGCGGCCGCGGGACTTCTTCCCGCCACCGGGCAGCCCACCGGGGCCGAAGCCGCCGCGGGGCAGCCGCCCGCCGGTGCGGGCCATCTGCCGCATCATCTGCTGCGCCTGCTCGAAGCGCTCCATGAGCTGGTTGACCTCGGTCACCGTGGTGCCCGAGCCCCGTGCGATCCGGGAGCGCCGCGAACCGTTGAGGATGCGCGGGTTGTTCCGCTCCTCGGGGGTCATCGAGCGCACCATCGCCTCGATGCGGTCGACCTCGCGCT
>NZ_CALGNQ010000057.1 GCF_937958535.1 uncultured Georgenia sp.
GACCCGGACCCCGCAGCCGGCGAGGGCGAGGGCGAGGAGGAGGGCTGCGCCGGCGGCGCGCAGCCGGCCGCTCCGCACCGGCGTCCTCAGCGCTCGAGGGCGGCGCGGACGGCGGCGGCGACCGTGTCGACGGCCTCGCCGACGGGCACCTCGTGCCGCTCCCCGCCGGCCCGCTCGCGCAGCTCCACCGTGCCGTCGGCCAGGCCGCGGCCGACGACGAGCACGAGCGGCACCCCGAGGAGCTCCGCGTCGGCGAACTTCACCCCGGCCGACATCCGCGGGCGGTCGTCGAGGAGCACCTCCACGCCCCGGGCGGACAGCTCGGAGCCGATCCGCTCGGCCTCGGCGAAGACCTGCTCGTCCTTGCCGGTGGCGACGATGTGGACGTGGTAGGGGGCGACGTTCATCGGCCAGGACAGGCCCAGGTCGTCGCAGGTGGCCTCGGCGATGGCGGCGAGCGCCCGGCTCACGCCGATGCCGTAGGAGCCCATCGTCACCGTCACGGCCTTGCCGTTCTCGTCCAGCACGGAGAGCCCGAGGGCCTCGGCGTACTTGCGGCCGAGCGCGAAGACGTGGCCGATCTCGATGCCGCGGGCGAGCTCGAGCGGGCCCGAGCCGTCGGGCGCGGGGTCGCCGGCGCGCACCTCGGCGGCCTCGATGGTGCCGTCGGCGGTGAAGTCGCGGCCGGCGACGAGGCCGAAGACGTGCTTGCCCTCGGCGTTGGCACCGGTGATCCAGCTCGTCCCGGGGACGACGCGGGGGTCGAGGAGGTAGCGCAGGGAGGTGCGCTCCTCGCCGTCGCGCACGGCGTTGGGCCCGACGACGTCCGGCCCGATGTAGCCCTTGACCAGCTCGGGTCGGGTGGCGAGCTGCTCGTCGGTGGCGGGGGCGACGGTCGTGGGCTCCAGGGCGCCCTCGAGCCGGGCGAGGTCGACCTCGCGGTCGCCGGGCAGCCCGACGACGACGAGCTCCTCGGTGCCGTCGGGGTGGGTGAGGCACAGGACGACGTTCTTCAGCGTGTCCGCGGCCGTCCACGGCCGGTCGGGGCGAGGGTAGAGCTCGTTCGCCCGCTCGACGAGGGTCTCGATCGTCGTGGAGTCGGGGGTGTCGCGGACCTCGGCCGGCGGCAGGCCGGTGGCGTCGACCGGGTCGGGCACCGCGGTCCGGGCGGCCTCGACGTTGGCGGCGTAGCCGCCCGGCGAGCGGACGAAGGTGTCCTCACCGGAGGGCGTGGGGAAGAGGAACTCCTCCGAGCGCGAGCCACCCATCGCCCCGCTCGTCGCGGCGACGATGACGTACTCCAGGCCCAGGCGGGTGAAGATCCGCTCGTAGGCGTCGCGCTGCTGCTGGTAGGAGCGCTCCAGGCCGGCGTCGTCGACGTCGAAGGAGTAGGCGTCCTTCATGATGAACTCACGCCCGCGGAGCAGGCCGGCGCGCGGCCGGGCCTCGTCGCGGTACTTCGTCTGGATCTGGAACAGCGTGAGCGGCAGGTCCTTGTACGAGGAGTACATGTCCTTGACCAGGAGGGTGAACATCTCCTCGTGGGTGGGCGCGAGCAGGTAGTCGTTCTCGCGCCGGTCCTTGAGCCGGAAGAGGTTCGGCCCGTACTCGGTCCAGCGGCCGGTGGCCTCGTAGGGCTCACGCGGCAGCAGCGCCGGGAAGTGGACCTCCTGCGCCCCGGCCGCGACCATCTCCTCGCGGATGATGTCCTCGATCTTGCGCAGCACGCGCAGACCGAGGGGCAGCCAGGTGTAGATGCCCGCGCCGGCGCGCCGGATGTAGCCGGCCCGGACGAGCAGCCGGTGGCTGGGCAGCTCGGCGTCCACCGGGTCTTCACGCAGGGTCCGCAGGAACAGGGTCGACATCCGCATCAGCACGCGGGCCAGCGTACCCCGGGAGCGGTGCGGTGCCCGGCACCCCGGCCCGCGCCGGCGGTCAGAAGAGGACGGTGGCGTAGATGCCGACCTGGGTGAACCCGGTGCGGCGGTACGTCGCCAGCGCCGGGGCGTTGTAGCCGTTGACGTAGAGGGAAACCGTGGGGGCGGTGCGGCGGCGGACGTCCTCGACGACGGCCGCCATCGCCGGCGCCGCGATGCCCTCCCCCCGGTGCTCGGGGTGCACCCACACCCCCTGGATCTGCGCCACCCCGAGGGCACAGGCCCCGACCTCGGCCTTGAAGACGACCCGCCGGCCCTCGGGCGCCTGCTCGATGCGCACGTAGGAGCGCTGCAGGGTCACCAGCTCACGGACGCGTGCGGCGTAGGCGCCACCGGCCGCGAGGGGTGAGTAGCCCACCTCCTCGGTGAACATCGCGACGCAGGCGGGGACGAGGATGTCGAGGTCCTCCAGCCGACTGAGCCGCACCCGCGGGTCGGGGGCGACGGCGGGGGTGTTGCTGATCGCCATGGACGGCTGGTCGGCGCGTACCTCACGCGGCCGCATCCACGTCGGGCCGAGGCGGTCCCACAGCGGCAGCACCTGCTCGGCCGGCCCGACGATCGAGGACGCGCGGCGGCCGCGGCCGCGGACGTGGTCGGCCATGGCGTCGAGCAGCTCCGGCTCGTCCAGCGCGACCGGGACGAGGTTGGCGCCGGCCCAGCACAGGGCGCGTAGCTCCCCCTCCCGCCAGATGCCGAGCAGCTCGGCGCCGGGCAGCCGGCGCCGGCCCAGCTGCTCCACCTGGACGGCGGCGAGCACGGTCGCCACCGGGTCGACGGCGCACAGCTCCAGCGCGGCGGCGCGGTCCTCCTCACGCAGGGAGCGCACCCGCACACCGGTGGAGGAGCGCCACCTGCCGAGCACGTCGCGCCGTTCAGCCGGCCGTGACGACCGGGCTGCCGCTGTCGGGCTCCAGGCCCATCTCGGCGGCGATCCGGTTGGCCTCGGCGATGAGGGTCTCGACGATCTGGTCCTCCGGCACGGTCTTGATGACCTCGCCCTTGACGAAGATCTGGCCCTTGCCGTTCCCGGAGGCGACGCCGAGGTCGGCCTCCCGTGCCTCGCCGGGACCGTTGACGACGCAGCCCATGACGGCCACGCGCAGCGGCACGGTCAGGCCCTCCAACCCGGCCGTCACCTCGTCGGCGAGGGTGTAGACGTCCACCTGGGCGCGGCCGCAGGAGGGGCAGGAGACGATCTCGAGCTTGCGGGGCCGCAGGTTGAGCGACTCGAGGATCTGGTTGCCGACCTTGACCTCCTCGACGGGCGGCGCGGAGAGGGAGACGCGGATGGTGTCGCCGATGCCCTGGGAGAGCAGCGCCCCGAAGGCGGTGGCGGACTTGATCGTGCCCTGGAAGGCCGGCCCGGCCTCGGTGACCCCGAGGTGCAGCGGCCAGTCCCCCTGCTCGGAGAGCATCTGGTAGGCCTGCACCATGACGACGGGGTCGTGGTGCTTGACCGAGATCTTGAAGTCGTGGAAGTCGTGCTCCTCGAAGAGGGAGGCCTCCCACACCGCGGACTCGACGAGCGCCTCGGCGGTGGCCTTGCCGTACTTCTTCAGCAGCCGCGGGTCCAGGGAGCCGGCGTTGACGCCGATGCGCAGGGAGACGCCGGCGTCGGAGGCGGCCTTGGCGATCTCCTTGACCTTGTCGTCGAACTTCTTGATGTTGCCGGGGTTGACGCGCACCGCGCCGCAGCCGGCCTCGATGGCGGCGAAGACGTAGCGGGGCTGGAAGTGGATGTCCGCGATGACCGGGATCTGCGACTTCTTGGCGATGATCGGCAGCGCCTCGGCGTCCTTGTCGGTGGGGCAGGCCACCCGGACGATGTCGCAGCCGGAGGCGGTGAGCTCGGCGATCTGCTGCAGCGTGGCGTTGATGTCGTGCGTCTTCGTCGTCGTCATGGACTGCACCGTGATCGGTGCGTCACCGCCGACCTCGACGTCGCCGACCCGGATCTTGCGGGTCGGCTTGCGGGCAGCCAGCACGGGTGGCTGCTCCTTGACGGTCGGCATGCCCAGGGAGATCGGAGTACTCACCCGGCCAGTATCCCCCACCGGCGTTCCCCCGCGCACAGGTCAGCCGGTGAGGGTGACGGGTCGCACGATGTCGGCGTAGGCGAGCAGCAGGCTCATCCCGACCATGACGACGACGACGACGTAGGTCACCGGCAGCAGCCGGGCGACGTCGACGGGGCCCGGGTCGGGCCGGTTGCGCCACACCGCGACCCGGCGGCGCAGCCCCTCCCACAGCGCGCCGGCGATGTGCCCGCCGTCGAGGGGCAGCAGCGGGAGGAGGTTGAAGACGAAGAGGGCGAGGTTGAGCGAGGCGAGGAGGCCGAGCATGTCGGCGGTGCGCTCGGCGACGCCGTACCGCTCGCTGTCGATCGAGGCGATCTCCCCGGCGAACCTGCCCACCCCGACGAGACCGACGACCCCGGGGTCGCGCTCCTCCTGCCCGAAGGCGGCCTGGGCGACGGCGACGATGCGCTGGGGCAGGGTGAGCACGACGTCGACGGTCGCGCCGAGCGCCTCACCGACCCGGGCGGGCACGGCACCGAGGGGCCGGCGCTCCAGGGCGGCGGTGGGCCCGATCCCGACGAAGGGCCGGGGCTCGGTGACGGGCTCGCCGTCCGCGTCGGTGAGGACCTCCCCGTCGACGACGACGGGCCGGTCGACCGTCGCAGCGGTCACCGTCAGGGTCCGCTCCTGCCCGTCGCGCTCGACGACGACGGTGGCGGGGCTCGTCCCGGCGTCCGCGATCGCAGCGCGGACGTCGTCCCACCCGGTGACGGGTCGTCCGCCCCAGGAGAGCACCGTGTCGCCCGGCCGGAGGCCGGCGAGGGCGCCGGGGGCGGGCGGGTCGGTGTCGCGGCACTCGGTGGCGGCGGGGTCGGCGGGGAGGCACTCCTGGACGTTGCCGAGCGTGGCGGTGTAGGCGGGCACCCCGAACCCGACCATGACGACGGCGATGAGGACGACGGCGATGAGGAGGTTCATCACCGGCCCTCCGAGCATGACGACGAGCTTCTTCGGCACGCTCAGTGCGTAGAAGGTGCGGTGCTCCTCCCCCGGCGCGACCTCCGCCAGGGAGTACTGGCGGGCCTCCTCCACGAGGGTGGGGCGGCCGCCGCGGGTGCGGCGGGGGGTGGCGCCGGCGCGGGCCGGCGGGTACATGCCGACCATCCGCACGTAGCCGCCGAGCGGGATCGCCTTGAGGCCGTACCGGGTCTCGCCGCGGCGGCGGGACCACAGGGTGGGTCCGAAGCCGACGAAGTACTGGGTGACCTTGACGCCGAACCGCTTGGCGGGCAGGAGGTGCCC
Source organism: uncultured Georgenia sp. (assembly GCF_937958535.1). Classification (GTDB taxonomy): domain Bacteria; phylum Actinomycetota; class Actinomycetes; order Actinomycetales; family Actinomycetaceae; genus Oceanitalea. Next base: position 5,261 of record NZ_CALGNQ010000057.1, read on the forward strand.
GACCTCGTGGAGCGCGATGGAGACGAGCAGCCCGGCGACGAGGACGAGGACGCCGACGGCGAAGCTCATCGGCGGTCCACCAGCTCCCGTGCGCGGCTCCGGGCCCAGGTCTCGGTGGCGTGGACGGTGGCGAGGTCCAGGCCCTCGGCGGGGGCGCCGTCGTGCTCGGTGAGCACCTGCTCGAGGATGTCGGTGATGGCGAGGAACCCGAGCCGGCCGGCGAGGAAGGCGGCGACGCACTCCTCGTTGGCGGCGTTGAAGGCGGCCGGGTGGGTCGCCGAGGCCGCAGCGGCCTGGCGGGCCAGCCGCACACCGCGGAAGGTCTCCTCGTCGAGCGGCTCGAAGGTCCAGCTCGTCGCCTCGTCCCAGCGGCACGGGGCGATCGCCCGCTGCGGGCGCGCCGGCCACGACAGCGCGAGCGCGATCGGCAGACGCATGTCGGGCGGGGAGGCCTGGGCGATGGTCGAGCCGTCGACGAACTCGACCATCGAGTGGACGACGGACTGCGGGTGGACGACGACGGTGATGTCCTCGGTGGGGACGTCGAACAGGAGGTGGGCCTCGATGAGCTCCAGCCCCTTGTTGACCAGGGTGGCGGAGTTCACCGTGACGACGGGGCCCATGTCCCACGTGGGATGGGCCAGCGCCTGCTCGGCGGTGACGTCGGTGAGCTCCTCGCGGCGCCGCCCGCGGAACGGGCCGCCGGAGGCGGTGAGGACGAGCCGGGCCACCTCGGCGTGCGTGCCGGAGCGCAGTGCCTGGGCCATGGCGGAGTGCTCGGAGTCGACCGGCACGATCTGGTCGGGGTGCTGCCGGGCGGCCCGGACCAGCGCGCCACCGACGACGAGGGACTCCTTGTTCGCCAGCGCGAGCCGCGACCCGGCGCGCAGCGCGGCGAGCGTGGGCTCCAGGCCCACCGAGCCGGTGACCCCGTTGAGGACGACGTCGCTGCCGCCGCCCGCGAGCTCGGCCACGGCCTCGTCCCCGACGTGGACCTCGACCGGCGGTGCGGGCCGGCCCCGTTCGGCGGCGACCGCCGTGACCGCGTCGCGGACCTCGCCCGCGTCACCGCGGGAGACGGCGACCCGCGGGACGTCGTGCTCGACCACCTGCTCGGCGAGCAGCCGCAGGTTGCCGCCGCCGGCGGCCAGCGCCTCGACGGTGTAGCCGCCGCGGGCGACGACGTCGAGGGCCTGGGTGCCGATGGACCCGGTGGAGCCGAGGAGGGTGAGCGTCGTGGTCATTCGACCGCCAGGAGCACCTCGACGGCACGGTCGAGGTACGCGTCGACGACCCCCTCGGCGTAGGCGCGCTGGCGGCGCGCGGAGGGGAAGGTGGCAGTGCGGATCTCGGCGGCGGTGAGGTCGCCGTTGGCGTCGAAGTACTCCACGAGCCGGTCCATGAGGTCGTCCACGGCGTCGCGGTCGTAACCGCGGCCCTTCTCGGGAGGCGCGAAGCGCTCGCCGCGCGGCCGGACCAGGCGCGGGTAGAGGGTGGTGGCCAGCTCGGCGATCCGGTCCATCCAGGCCTGCTGCCCGTGCTGGGCGATGAACGCGTCGCGGCGCCGCTGGACGATCGCTGCTTCGAGCCGGTCGAGGGCGGAGTCGACCGAGCCGGTCGCGTAGCCGCCGCGGACGAGGTCGAAGGCGACGGACCGGACGTCGGCCTCGGTCAGCCCGTTCTCGCCGATGGTGCCGGCCTCGTACTCGCGGCGGGCACGGGCGAAGAACTCGTCGACCTGCTCACGGTGGTAGCCGGTGCTCATCCGTCCGGCGACCGGGAACGGGCTGCTCATCGGGTGGGCTCCTTCACTTTGGGGGCGGTGGCCGCCAGCGCCTCGGCCGCCAGCTGCCCGCAGGCGCCGTCGATGTCGCTGCCGCGGGTGTCGCGCACGGTCGTCGGGATGCCGGCGCGGCGCAGCGTCCGCACGAAGGTCTCCTCGACGGCGGGGTCGGAGGCGGTCCACCGGGAGCCGGGCGTGGGGTTGAGCGGGATGGGGTTGACGTGGACCCAGCCCCGCCCGCGGGAGAGCAGCTCGTCGGCGAGGAGCTGGGCGCGCCACTCGTGGTCGTTGATGTCGCGGATGAGGGCGTACTCGATGCTCACCCGTCGTCCGGTGGCGTCGAAGTAGCGGCGGGCGGCGTCGAGCAGCTCACCGACCTTCCACCGGGAGTTGATCGGGATGAGGTCGTCGCGCAGGCCGTCGTCGGGGGCGTGCAGGGAGACCGCGAGGGTGACCGGCAGCCCCTCCCGGGAGAGCTTGTCGATCGCCGGGACCAGCCCGACGGTGGAGACGGTCACGTTGCGGGCGGAGAGCCCGAAGCCGGCCGGGCTGGGCTCGACCATCCGACGCACCGCGTCGACGACGGCGCGGTAGTTGGCCAGCGGCTCACCCATCCCCATGAAGACGACGTTGGTCAGCCGGGTGGGCCCGCCGGCGAGCAACCCGTCGCGGCAGGCCGCGGCCGCCAGGCGCACCTGCTCGACGATCTCGGCGGTGGACAGGTTGCGGGTCAGGCCCTGCTGTCCGGTGGCGCAGAACGGGCAGGCCATGCCGCAGCCCGCCTGGGAGGAGACGCACAGGGTGGCGCGCTCGCTGTAGCGCATGAGCACCGACTCGACCTTGGCGCCGTCGAACAGGCTCCACAGGGTCTTGCGGGTGGCGCCGGCGTCCGCCTGGAGGGTGTGCACCTCGGTGAGCAGCTCCGGCAGGAGCTCCTCCACCAGCCGGCCGCGGTCCCGGGCGGGCAGGTCGCTCATGGCGGCGTCGTCGCGGGTGAGGTGGGTGAAGTAGTGCCGCGAGAGCTGGTCGGCGCGGTAGCCCGGCAGGGACCGGTCCCGCAGCACCTGGGCCCGGTCCTCCCGGCTGAGGTCGGCCAGGTGGCGGGGTGGCTTGCCGCGGCGGCGGGCGGTGAAGGTCAGCCGGGGACGGTCACCGGCGGCGCCGGGCGTCGGGGGCAGGGAGGCGGTCGTCGACATGGCGGGGCCGATTCTTCCAGATGTTCGTGACGGTCAGCTGACGAACGTCGTCAGCAGGAGGTAGCCGGCCGGGGCGGTCATCAGCATGGAGTCGATGCGGTCGAGGATGCCGCCGTGCCCCGGCAGCAGGGTGCCCATGTCCTTCAGCCCGAGGTCACGCTTGAGCAGCGACTCGGCCAGGTCGCCGACCGTCGCGGTGACGACGGCGCCGGCCCCGAAGAGGAGCCCGACCCACCACGGCGCGTCCAGCGCGAGCACCGCCAGGCCGACCCCGACGCCGGCGGCGAGGACGAGGGAGCCGGCCGCCCCCTCCCACGACTTCTTCGGGCTGATCGACGGCGCCATCGGGTGTTTGCCGAAGAGCACCCCGGCGACGTAGCCGCCGGTGTCGTTCGCCACGGCCCCGAGCAGCAGTGTGAGCACGAGCCACGGGCCCCGCTCCTCGGCGAGGAGGAGCACGGCGAAGGCGGCGAGGAAGGAGACGTAGGCCGCGGCGAGCACCCCGGCGGCGGCGTCCCGGACCGCCTCCGGCCCCCCGCCGTCGACCACCCGCCACACGAGCACCCCGCCGGCGGTGAGGAAGAACGCCACGAGCGTCGCGCTCGGCCCGGCCGTGTACGCCGAGACGAGCATCCCGGCGTTGCCCACCCACAGCGGCAGCAGCGGGATGGTGATGCCGCGCGTGCCCACCGCCCGCCCGAACTCCCACAGCGCGCCGGAGGTGGCGAGCAGGGCGAGCACGACGAAGGCCTCCTCGCGCAGGAAGAGGCTGAGCAGGACGAGCGCGAGCAGCCCCAGACCGACGCCGATGGCGGCGGGCAGGTTGCGGCCCGCCCGGCCGCCGGGCTTGGGGGGCGCCGGCGTGACGAGCGAGCGCCGGGCGCCCTCCTGGATCTGGCGGATCTGCCGACGCGTGAGCGGTGGGTCGCCGCCGGTGGTGCTCACGGGCCGGTCAGACCTCGAGCAGCTCTCGCTCCTTGCCGGCGAGGAGGTCGTCGACGGTGTCGACGCGCTTCTTCGTCAGGCTCTCGAGCTCCTTCTCGGCGCGCTCGACCTCGTCCTCGCCGACCTCGCCGTCCTTCTTCAGGCGGTCGAGCTCGTCCTTGGCCTTGCGCCGGATGCTGCGGATGGAGATCCGGGCGTCCTCGGCCTTGGCCTTGGCGAGCCGGACGTAGTCACGGCGCCGCTCCTCGGTGAGGGCGGGCAGGACGACGCGGATGACGTTGCCGTCGTCGGCCGGGTTGACGCCGAGGTCGGACTCGCGCAGCGCCTTCATGATCGCCTGGGTGGCACCGCGGTCGTAGGGCTGGATGAGCACCGTGCGGGCCTCGGGGATGGTGAGCGAGCCGAGCTGCTGCAGCGGGGTCGGGGCACCGTAGTAGTCCACGAGGATCTTGTTGAACATCCCCGCGTTGGCACGGCCGGTGCGGATGTTGCTGAACTCCTCACCGGCGACCTCGACCGCCTTGTCCATCTTGTCCTCGGCCTCGAGGAGGATCTCGTCGATCACCGTTGCTCCTTCGTGTCGTCCCCGGCAGCCGTTGTGGTGCCGTCGGTGGTGCCGTCGTTGTCGGCCGCCGGGGCGTCGCCGCCGCCAACCGTCACCAGTGTCCCGATCTTCTCACCCAGCAGCGCCCGCGTGACGTTGCCTGGCTCGTTCATGCCGAACACGCGCATCGTCAGGCCGTTGTCCATGCACAGGGAGAAGGCCGCCGCGTCGACGACCCGCAGCCCCTGGCGCAGCGCGTCGCGGTAGGTCACGTGCTCGAGCTTGGTCGCCGAGGCGTCCACGGCCGGGTCGGCGGTGTAGACGCCGTCCACACCGTTCTTCCCGACGAGGACCTCCTCGCAGTGCGTCTCCAGGGCGCGCTGCGCGGCGACGGTGTCGGTGGAGAAGAACGGCATCCCTGCGCCGGCGCCGAAGATCACCACGCGGCCCTTCTCCAGGTGCCGCACGGCGCGCAGCGGGATGTAGGGCTCGGCGACCTGCCCCATGGTGATCGCCGTCTGGACGCGGGTGCGGACCCCGGCCTGCTCGAGGAAGTCCTGCAGCGCCAGGGCGTTCATCACGGTGCCGAGCATGCCCATGTAGTCGGCGCGGGAGCGGTCCAGCCCCCGCTGGGAGAGCTCGGCGCCGCGGAAGAAGTTCCCGCCGCCGACGACGATGGCGATCTGCACCCCGGCGCGGTTCGCCTCGGCGATCTCCCGGGCGACCGCGGACACGACGTCCGGGTCCAGACCGATCGACCCCCCGCCGAACACCTCACCGGAGAGCTTGAGCAGCACCCGGCGCGGCGGGGCGGCGGTGGACGTGTCGGACGGGACGTTCATGCAGACCTCCGAGGTGATGGTACGCGGGTGGCCCCGGCCCGGGTACGGGCCGGGGCCACCGGACAGCTGGTCAGGCGCCGACGCGGAACCGGACGAAGCCGGTCACCGTGCCGCCCGCGCCCTCGACGACCTTGCCGACCGTGGTCTTCGGGTCACGGGCGTAGGCCTGCTCGAGGAGGACGTTCTCCTTGTAGAAGCCGTTCATCCGGCCCTCGACGATCTTCGGCAGCGCGGCCTCCGGCTTGCCCTCGTTGCGGGAGGTCTCCTCGGCGATGCGCCGCTCGTTGGCGACGACGTCCTGGGGGACGTCGTCCCGGGTGAGGTACTGCGGGCTGAAGGCCGCGATGTGCATCGCGACGTCCTTGGCCACCTCGGCGCCGGCCGCGTCGGTGGCGACGAGCACGCCGACCTGCGGGGGCAGGTCCTTGGCGGTGCGGTGCAGGTAGCTCGTCACCTTCTCCCCGGACAGGCGGGCGACGCGTCGCACGACGAGCTTCTCGCCCAGCGTGGCGGCGTGCTCGTCGACGAGGGCGCCGACGGTGGTGTCACCGGTCGGGGCGGCGAGCAGGGCCTCGACGTCCTCGGCACCGGAGGCGACGGCCGCGGCGAGCACCTTCTCCGCCAGGGTGATGAACACCTGGTTCTTCGCCACGAAGTCGGTCTCGGAGTTGAGCTCGACCATGACCCCGGTCTCGCGGTCGCCGTCCTGGACGATCTCGACGGCGACGAGGCCGTCGGAGGCCGAGCGTCCCTCGCGCTTGGCGACGCCCTTGAGGCCCTTGACGCGGATGATCTCCAGCGCCTTCTGCTGGTCGCCGTCGGCCTCGTCGA
>NZ_CALGNQ010000058.1 GCF_937958535.1 uncultured Georgenia sp.
CGGCCGAGCCCGGCTCGTAGCCGAAGGCCGGGTTGCCGATCTCCCAGGGCTCGAAATCGAAGAGGCACACGTCGCCGGGGATGGGCGTGACGGTGGGGTTCTCCCGGTGCGGGGCGGCGGTGATGCGGGGCAGGAGCGTGTAGACCTCGTTGCGGGCGAACTTGGCGTGGAAGGCGTTCCCGGCGAGCGGCAGGGCGTCCCAGACCGCCTGGCTCGTCGCCGGCGCCTCGTCGTCGAGCAGCCGGGCGCGGCAGGAGACGCCGCGCACCTCGAGGGTGATGGTGACGTAGCGGGCCACGGGCCTTCCTCTCACGAGACGGCGGCGAGGACGTCGGCCCAGATCGCCAGGCCCTCGTCGACCTCCGCGGCGGTGATGACGAGGGGCGGGATCATGCGCACGACGTTCATGTACGCCCCGCAGGTGAGCATGAGCAGCCCGCGGCGGGCCGCCTCCTGCTGGGCCGCCTGGGCACGGGCGGTGTCCGGCTGACCGTCCGGCGTGGTGAGCTCGACACCGACCATGAGGCCGAGGCCGCGGACGTCCCCGACGGCAGGGGTGGCCGCCGCCCGGGCACCGGCGAGCAGCTGGGCGCCGCGCTCGGCGGCGTTGTCCACCAGGCCCTCCTCGGCGATGACGTCCAGGGTGGCGACGGCTGCCGCGCAGGCCACGGCGTTCCCGCCGTAGGTGCCGCCCTGGGAGCCGGGCCAGGCGCGTGCCATGAGCTCGGCGGAGGCGGCGATCCCCGAGAGCGGGAAGCCGGAGGCGATGCCCTTGGCGATGGTCATGATGTCGGGCCGCACGTCGAAGTGCTGGTGGCCGAAGTACCGGCCCGTGCGGCCGAACCCGGTCTGGATCTCGTCGACGACGAGGAGGATGCCGTACGCGTCGGCACGCTCGCGCAGGCCCTGGAAGAAGGTGGTGTTGCCCGGGATGTACCCGCCCTCACCGAGCACCGGCTCGACGACGAACGCCGCGGTCTCCTCCGGAGCGGTGACGGTGGCGAACAGGTAGTCCAGCTCGCGCAGCGCGAAGGCGGTGGCCTCCTCCTCCGTGGTGCCGTACCGGTAGGCGGTGGGGAAGGGGGCGATGTGGACCCCGCCCATGAGCGGGCTGAAGCCGGCGGAGAAGCGGGTGCCCGACGTCGTCATCGTCGCGGCGGCGACCGTGCGCCCGTGGAACCCGCCGTGGAAGGCGACGATGTTCGGGCGGCCCGTGGCCTGCCGGGCGAGCCGGAGGGCCGCCTCCACGGCCTCGCTCCCGGAGTTGGCGAAGAACAGCGAGTCCAGCCCGGGGGGCAGCACGTCGGCGAGGCGCTCGGTGAGCTCGAGCAGCGGTCGGTGCATGACCGTCGTGTACTGCCCGTGGATGAGCCGCCCGACCTGCTCCTGCGCGGCGGCGACCACCCGGGGGTGGCAGTGGCCGGTGCTCACCACCCCGATCCCGGCGGTGAAGTCGAGGTAACGCCGCCCGTCGGTGCCGTGGACGCGGCAGCCGCGCGCGTGGTCCACGGTCACGGGGGTGGCCTGCAGCAGCCGAGGGGACAGCGTCGTCGTCATCGGGACCTCCCACGAGGGTTGTCGGATTGTTGACAATACCCATACGATGGCGGGAACGGCAAGGAGGCTGCCATGGAGGAGACCGAGGCGATCGCGTCCGTCCCGACCGGGTTGTTCGTCGGCGGGCAGTGGCGCTCGACCGAGCGGACCATGCCGGTCCACGACCCCGCCACGGGGCAGGTGCTGTGCGAGGTCGCCGACGCCTCGCCGGAGGAGGCGATGGCCGCGCTGGACGCCGCGGCGGCCGCTCAGGCCTCCTGGGCGGCGACCCCGCCCCGGGAGCGCAGCGAGGTCCTCACCCGCGCCTTCGAGCTCATCCGGGCGGACGCCGACCGGCTCGCGCTCGTCATGACCCTGGAGATGGGCAAGCCGCTGGCCGAGGCACGCGGCGAGGTGGCCTACGCCGCCGAGTTCTTCCGCTGGTTCGCCGAGGAGGCGGTGCGGATCGACGGGGGCTACCTGCCCGCACCAGGGGGCGGGTCGCGCTTCCTCCTCACCCGTCAGCCGGTCGGGCCGAGCATCCTCATCACGCCGTGGAACTTCCCGATGGCGATGGGCACGCGCAAGATCGGGCCGGCGATCGCCGCCGGCTGCACGTCGGTGATCAAGCCCGCGGCGCAGACCCCGCTGTCGACGCTCGCGCTGGTGGACATCCTCGTCCGGGCCGGGTTGCCCGACGGCGTCGTCAACGTCGTGACGACCAGCCGCTCCGACGACGTCATGACACCCCTCATCCTCGACCCGCGCTCGCGCAAGCTCTCCTTCACCGGCTCCACCCCGGTGGGCAAGCACCTCCTCGGGCTGGCCGCACGGACCGTCATGCGGACGTCGATGGAGCTCGGCGGCAACGCCCCGTTCCTCGTCTTCGACGACGCCGACCTCGACGCCGCCGTCGACGGGGCGCTGCTCGCCAAGATGCGCAACATCGGCCAGGCATGCACCGCGGCGAACCGGTTCCTCGTCCAGCGCCCCGTGGCAGACACCTTCGCCGCACGGCTCACCCAGCGCATGAGCACGCTGCCGATGGGGCGCGGCACCCAGGACGGGGTGGTCGTCGGCCCGCTCATCACCGACGCCGCGGTGGCGAAGGTCCGCGACCTCGTCGCAGACGCCGTGGACCGCGGGGCACGGGTGCGCCTGGGCGGGGAGCCGGTCGAGGGGCCGGGGTCGTTCTACCCGGCCACCGTGCTCACCGATGTCCCGCGCGAGGCCCGGCTGTCCAGCACGGAGGTCTTCGGCCCCGTCGCGGCCATCACCGAGTTCGACTCCGAGGAGGAGGCCGTCGCGCTGGCCAACGACACCCCGTACGGGCTCGTGGCGTACGTGTACACGGAGAACCTCGCCCGCGGCATCCGGGTGAGCGAGGCGCTGGAGACCGGGATGGTCGGGCTCAACCAGGGCATCGTCTCCAACCCCGCGGCACCGTTCGGGGGTATCAAGGAGTCGGGGATCGGGCGCGAGGGCGGCTTCGCCGGGATCGACGAGTTCCTCGAGACCAAGTACGTCGGGGTCGCGGTCTGAGCCGGCGGCGCTTCGCCGCTGCCGCCGGAACGGCCTATGGTGCGGACGGGTGCCCGCCGCCGCGACGGCGACGGGTGTCACACATCCCCGGACGAGGCGAAGGATTCGGTTGCCGATATCGCTGGACTTCACCCCCCGCCTCGTGGCGTCGGATATCGACGGCACGATCCTGCCCGCCACCGGAGCGGTGAGCAGGCGCACCCGTGACGTCTTCGCGCGTTCCGTCGACTCCGGTCTGGACGTCGTGCTCGTCACGGGGCGACCGCCGCGGTGGCTCCCTGCGATCCTCCGGCAGACCGGGTTGACCGGACCGGTGATCGCGGCGAACGGGGCGATGGTGGTCAGCGGCCCCACGCTGGAGCCGATCGAGGTCCACCCCATCCCCCGGGAGGCCGCTTACAGCGCGGTCGAGCTGCTCCGGGCCGCGGTCCCGGACGCCGTCTTCGCGGCCGAGACCCCGGCGGGCCTGCGCGCCACGTCGGGCTACCTCGAGGCACGCGGCCGGGAGCAGCAGGCACCCGCGCAGCGGGGCGTGACCGTGGTGACCTCCACCGAGGAGCTGCTCGCCGCGGGGCCGGTGGTCAAGCTCGTCACCCTGGCCGACGCGCTGGACCCCGACAAGTTCCTCCGCATCGGACGCGAGCAGGTGGGACACCTCCTCACCGTCACCCGGTCCAGCGTGGGCCGGGCGCTGCTGGAGCTCGGCCCACCCGGCGTGACGAAGGCGTCCACCCTCGCCGACCTCGCCCGGTCGCGCGGCATCCCCCTCACCGAGGTGGTCGCCTTCGGGGACATGCCCAACGACGTCGAGATGCTCCGCTCGGTGGGGCGCGGGTTCGCGATGAGCGGGGGCCACCCGGAGGCGCTGGCGGCGGCCGACGCGACGGCGCCCCCGGTCCACGAGGACGGCGTGGCCCAGGTGGTCGAGCGGATCCTCACCGCGCGGCCGCCTCACCCAGCGCCGGCACCCGGTGTCCGCACGAGGCGTTAGGGTCGGCCCCATGCCAGTAGTGGGAGCCCATGTCGACCAGACCGACCCGATCGCCGAGGCCCGCGCGCGGGGGGCGGATGCCGTCCAGATCTTCCTCGGGGACCCCCAGGGGTGGAAGGGCCCGGAGGTCCGGTACGCCGGCGGCGCCGAGGCGCTGCGGGCCGCCGCCGAGTCGGCCGGTGTGCGGATCTACGTCCACGCCCCGTACGTCCTCAACGTCGCGACGACGAACAACCGCATCCGCATCCCCAGCCGCAAGCTGCTCCAGAAGCACGTCGACGCCGCCGCGGAGATCGGGGCGGCGGGGATCGTGGTCCACGGCGGCCACGTGCTGGCGGCGGACGACCCGGCCGTCGGGTTCGACAACTGGCGCAAGTGCGTCGCAGGGCTCGATGCCAAGGTCCCCGTGCTCATCGAGAACACGGCGGGCGGCAACCGCGCGATGGCCCGCGGCGTGGAGCGCCTCGAGCAGCTGTGGGCCGCGGTGCTCGCGGCCGACGGCGGCGCGGAGATCGGGTTCTGCCTCGACACCTGCCACTTCTACGCCGGCGGCGAGGAGCTCGCCGGACTCGTCGAGCGGGTCCGCGCGGTGACCGGGCGGATCGACCTCGTCCACGCCAACGACAGCCGCGACGCCTTCAACTCCGGCGCCGACCGCCACGCCAACCTCGGTCAGGGGACGCTGCCGCCCGAGGATCTCGGCGCGGTGCTCCGCGAGGCGGGCGCACCGGTCGTCGTCGAGACCCCGGGCGGCGCCGAGGAGCACCGCGCCGACATCGCCTGGGTCCGGGCCCAGCTCGGCGCGGCCTGAGCCTCACCCCCGCCGGCGCAGGCTCCGGTAGCGGCGGATGAGCGCGTTCGTCGAGGAGTCGTGGCGCAGCTCGGGCTCCTCCTCGGCAGTGAGCTCGGGGCCGATCCGCTGCGCCAGCACCTTGCCCAGCTCCACCCCCCACTGGTCGAAGGAGTTGATCCCCCACACCACGCCCTGGGTGAACACCCGGTGCTCGTAGAGCGCGACGAGCTGCCCCAGCACGGAGGGCGTGAGCCGCGGCGCGAGCATGAGCGTGGTGGGGGAGTTGCCGCGGAACGTGCGGTGGCTGACCAGCTCCGCGGCCACACCCTCGGCACGCACCTCCTCGGCGGTCTTGCCGAAGGCGAGGGCCTCCGCCTGGGCGAGGAGGTTCGCGGTGAGCTGGTCGTGGTGCTCGGGCACCTCCTCGGCAGGGTGGACGAAGCCGATGAGGTCGGCGGGGACGAGCTGGGTGCCCTGGTGGATGAGCTGGTAGAAGGCGTGCTGCCCGTTGGTGCCCGGCTCGCCCCACACGACCGGTCCGGTCTGCACGGTGACCGGTGTGCCGTCGCGGGTCACCGACTTGCCGTTGGACTCCATGTCCAGCTGCTGGAGGTAGGCCGGGAACCGGGAGAGGTACTCGCTGTAGGGGAGCACGGCGTGGGTGTCCGCGCCACGGAAGTTGCGGTGCCAGATACCGATGAGGCCGAGCAGCGCCGGCAGGTTGCGCTCCAGCGGGGTGGTGCGGAAGTGCTCGTCGACGGTGTGGAAGCCGGCGAGCATGTCGCGGTAGTGCTCCGGGCCGATGGCGATCATGAGCGAGAGCCCGACCGCGGAGGTCATCGAGTAGCGGCCGCCGACCCAGTCCCAGAAGCCGAACATGTTCGCCGTGTCGATGCCGAACTCGGCGACCTTCTCGGCGTTGGTCGAGACGGCCACGAAATGCTTCGCCACCGCGGCGTCCTCACCCAGCGCCTCGACGAGCCAGCGGCGCGCCGTCGTCGCGTTGGTGATCGTCTCCAGGGTGGTGAAGGTCTTGGAGACGACGACGAAGAGCGTCTCGTGCGGGTCGGCGGCCGCGAGCACCGGGGCGATGTCGTCACCGTCGACATTGGAGACGAAGTCGACGGTGATGTCGGGCGTGGCGTACGGGGCCAGGGCAAGCGTCGCCATCCTCGGGCCCAGGTCGGAGCCACCGATGCCGATGTTGACCACTCGGGTGATCCGCCGGCCGGTGTGGCCGCGCCACCGGCCGCTGCGGACCTCCTCGCTGAAGGTGGCCATGCGGTCGAGCACCTCGTGGACGTCGGCGACGACGTCCTGCCCGTCCACCACGAGCTCGGTGCCCCGTGGGGCGCGCAGGGCGGTGTGGAGGACGGCGCGGTCCTCCGTGGTGTTGATGTGCTCCCCGCGGAACATCGCCTCGATCTGCTCCGGCAGCCCGGCGGCGTGGGCGAGGTCGACGAGGAGGCGCAGGGTCTCCTCCGTGACGCCGTTCTTGGAGTAGTCGACGTACAGGTCTCCCACCTCGGCCACGAGCCGGGTGCCCCGGTCGGGGTCCGCGGCGAAGAGGTCGCGCAGGGAGGTCCCGGCCGTCGCGGCGGCATGCTCCTCGAGGGCCTTCCACTGCGGCGTGGTCGAGATGTCCTGGGGCTGTGGCACGTCTCTGCTCCTTCGTCGGCGTCGGTGCCCCCATCATGACCCGAAGTGGTCTAGTCGGTGCGTTCGATCTCGGCCAGCGAGTCCACCGCGCGCTTGAGGGAGACGAGGATGCCGTCGACGACGAGCTGCTCGTCACGCCGCGGGGCCAGCCGCCTGGCGTCCCGCACGGCGTCGGCGGCGTGGGCGCTCGACATCGGGTTCTCCTCCCCGTCGAGGTGAGGGTCGGCGGTGCCGGCGACGGTGGGGTTCTCCAGGGCGGCGGCAATCGTCCGCAGCGCGGAGCAGATGCGGCGCCGGGTGTCCGCGGTCAGCGCGGCCGCGCGTGCCTCGGTGTCAGAGGGCAGGTCGCTGAAGAGGAGGTCGGCGAGGTCGCTGACCACCAGGGCGAGACGGTCGAGGGTGCGGGCCTCGTACCGCAGCGCCTCGATCGAGCCGCTGTAGCGGCGGGCACGCCGGTTGCGGTGGGCCGCCTCGCCCACCTCGGCGACGAACGCATGCATGCGGGCGCGCTCGTGGGGGCTGGCCGCGTGCTCCTGCTCCCACTGGAGGACGTTCGGCGGCTCGTCCGACTCCAGGAGGTCGGCCAGGCGGGCGACGTCGTCGGCGACGGTCCGGCGGAAGGCGGTGACGACAAGCTGGGCGGGGGCCAGGGGCAGTGGCGGGAAGACGGCGTTGACCGCGATCCCGACGAGCGCACCGAGGAGGGTGAGGCCGGCGTAGGCGCCGACGTAGGTCGCCTCGCCGTTGCCGATGATGAGGGTGAACAGTGCCGCGGTGGGTACCCACCCGCCCATCGCCCCGAGCCGGCGCCAGCCGGCGAGCAGCACGGCGGGCACGACGACGAGCGCGACCGCCGGCGGCCCGGACACCGGCAGGAGATCCACGACCCAGCCGACGGCGCCGCCGACCGCGATGGCGGCCACCGACTGCACCGACTCCCGGACCGAGCCGGCGAGCGTGAACGTCGTGGCGATGACGGCGCCGAAGGGGGCGTAGTAGGGGAACTCCGCGGCCGGGCCGGGCAGCACCCCCGCGAGCGCCCAGGCCAGTGCCGCTGCGACCGCGGCCCGGATCGCGAGCGCCCACCGGGGGTGGCGCCGCCACCGCTCGCGCCACCACCACGCGCGGGTGACGTCCCGGGGGAGCGGGATGCGCACCTGCCACCGTCCCGGGGTGCGCAGCTCAGGGGTCATCGAGGTTGCAGCCCCCGGGTCGCCGGTCCCTCGAGCAGCTCGCCCTCCGCCGTGAAGCGGGAGCCGTGGAGCGGGCAGTCCCACGAGCGCTCCTCGTCGTTCCAGCGCAGCACACCGCCCAGGTGCGGGCAGAAGCCGGAGAAGGCCCGGGTGACACCGTCGACGGTGGAGACCGCCACCGGATGCATGCCGCGCCGGACGATGCAGCCGGTGCCCTCGGCAGGGACGACGCCGGTCCCGGCATCGGCCGGACGGTCGGGTGCCGGGGGCGCGGCCGGCCCCTCCGGCCCCTCGGTCCGTGGCTCGGGGTGGGCGATCGCGCGCGCGTAGCCACCGGCGAGCTGGGCAGCCACGCCGGCGTTGAGCCGCACCGCCTCGGTCAGGCCGGTGACCTCATGCCGGCTCCAGCTGCGGTACGCCTCGCCCCACTCCGGGCGGTCGTCGCCGATGTGCCCTGCGATCAGGTGCGCGGCGGCCACCGCGTTCGCCATGCCCCACTTGGCATAGCCGGTGGCGACCAGCACCCGGGCGTCGCGCGGCAGCAGCGAGCCGACGTAGGGCAGCTCGTCGACCGGGTGGTAGTCCTGGGCGGACCAGCGCGCCACGAGCCGGGCGTCGGGGGACCAGCCCCGGGTCCAGCTCAGGAGGTTCTCCACCCGCGCCCGGGGGGACTCGGCGCGTCCCACGACGTGGGAGGCACCCCCGACGAGGAGCAGCTCACCGTCGGCGCCGGGTGCGGTGCGGATGGACCGGGTGGGTGTACCGGCGGTGATGGACATCTGCAGGCCGGTGGGCTCGGGGACGGCGAAGGCCAGTGCGTAGGAGCGCTGCGGCTCGAGCCGGGCGAAGAACCCGCCACGGTCGGCGAACGGGGTACCGGTGGCCAGGACGACCCAGTCTGCACGTACCGAGCCGCGTCCGGTGACGACGGCGCCGTCCGGGCCGTGCGCGTCGGTGACCCGGGCCTGGGTCCGCACATCCACCCCGGCCCGCTCGGCCTCCTGCGTCAGGGCGGCGAGCACGGCGACCGGGTCGACCTGCGCCTGGTCGGGCAGCCAGGTCGCGGCCAGGGCGGGGAAGGGGACGCGGAAGGTGTCGCGCCACTCGACCGGCAGGCCGGCCGCCCGGGCGGCCGCGTGCTCCGCCTCGGCCGCGGGCAGCTGCTGCGGTCCGGCCGCGTAGGTGAGGGCCGCCCTGCGCTGCACCGGCACGTCGAGCCGGGCGCACTCGGCGAGCAGCCAGTCCTGCCCCACCCGATTGCCCGCCACGTACTGCCGGACGAGCTCGGGGCCGTGCCGGCGCGCGATGGCGGAGAGCCGGGTCCCCTGCAGGAGGGACACCTTGGCGGTGGAGTGGCCCGTGGTGCCGGCACCGATGAAACGGGCCTCGAGCAGGACGACGCGGGCACCGGCGCGGGCGAGCAGGAGCGCTGTCGCCACGCCGGTGAGCCCGCCCCCGACGACGGCCACGTCGTAGCTGCCGGCGACCGGCTTGCTCGCGTGCCGGGCCGCCCCTGGCACGGTGTCCGGGCCGGCCGTGAACCACAGCGAGGTCATCGTGGGTCCCCCTCCGTCCTCGAGCCGCCGACGGCGGCGTCCTCCAGTCCGTGGGTGGTGCGGACCGCGGCGGCGACGACGTCGGGCAGGCTGCCGGTGCGCTCCAGCTCCCGCCGCTGCCGGTCGGCGCCGTTACCGGTACGGGCGAGCCGGTCCAGGCCCGCGGCGACGAGGCCGACGTCGCCGTACTCCTCCAGGGCCGGCCGGACCCGCTCGACGAGGTCCGTCAACACCTCGGACGCCGGTCGCGGCCGCCCGGTGTCGGGGTGGACCAGGCCGTCGCCGAGGCCGTAGCAGGACGCCTGCCAGGTCGCGGCCCGCAGGAGGGCGGTGGGGACGTCGGGCGCGGGCCGGCCCGCGCGCCAGTCGGCGGCCGCGGTCTGGACCAGGGCCCGGGACAGGGCGGCGAGCAGCACGGTGTCGCGGGGGTCCTGGCAGACGTCGGCGACGCGGATCTCCAGGGTGGGGTAGGTCGCCGAGGGCCGGGCGTCGAGGTAGACCATGCCCTCGTCCATGATGACGCCGGTGGCCAGGAGGTCCCGGATCCGCTGCCGGTAGGCGGCAGCCGTGCCGAAGGCGTCCGGTGGCCCGGCCGTGGGCCAGCGCCCCATGACCTGGGCGCGGTAGCTGGCGTACCCGGAGTCACTGCCCTGCCAGTAGGGGGAGTTGGCGGACAGGGCGAGGAGGGTGGGGAGCCACACGCGGACCCGGTCGAGGGCGGCGACCGCCTCGTCGGGTGAGTCGACACCGACGTGGACGTGGCACCCGCAGGTGAGCTGCTCGGAGCCGACGAGGCCGAAGCGCTCGACGATCTCGCGGTACCGCTCGCTCCGCCCCGTCCGCGGCTCCACCGGCAGCGGGGACGTGCCCAGGGCGGCCACCCGCGCCCCCTCCCGCCGTGCCGCGGCCTCGGCGTGCTCCCGCCAGGCGACGAGCTCCGCGCCGAGGTCGTCCATGCTCCGGTGCGGCGCGGTGTCCGTCTCGAGCTGCTGGCGCTGCAGCTCACCGTCCAGGCTGGACCCGGCCTCGGCCGTGGGGTGCCCGGGGCGGCCGTCGGCCGGGCGGTCCCCCTCGGCCAGGTCCGCCCTGCGCAGCACGCGCGGCGCCACCGACACCGCCTGCCCGGAGCCGCTGCGCACGAGCAGCAGCTCCTCCTCCACTCCGACTGTTCGCATCTGGCCAGTCTGTCCCGGCACCGGCGGGTCGGCACGGCGGGCCCCCCGGGCGGCTGACCCGCTGCGGCACACTGGCGGGGTGTCCGCCGTCCTGTCCTCCCTCCTCACCGCCCCGCCCGCCCTCCCGGTCACCGCGGGGCTCGCCGAGCTCTCCGCGGCCGTGCGTGCCCACGGCGTGGCGGTGCTGCAGTCCCCGCCCGGCAGCGGCAAGACGACCCTCGTGCCGCCCGCCCTGTCGGTCGCCCTGGGGGGACGGGTCGTGGTGACGCAGCCGCGGCGGATCGCCGCGCGCGCGGCGGCCCGGCGCCTCGCCGACCTGCTGGACCAGCCGGTCGGGGCGACGAGCGGCTTCGCGGTGCGCGGCCAACGGCGCAGCGGTCCCGACACGCTCGTGGAGTTCGTCACCGCCGGCACCCTGCTGCGCCGGCTGCAGGGCGACCCGGAGCTGCCCGGCGTGCGGGCGGTGGTGCTCGACGAAGTGCACGAGCGGCAGGTCGACACCGACCTGCTCCTCGCCATGCTCGTCGAGGTCCGCGCGGCCCTGCGGGAGGACCTCGCCGTCGTGGCGATGTCGGCGACGGTCGAGGCCGACCGGGTGGCCGCCCTCCTCGGGCCGCGGGCCACGGTGGTCACCGTGCCCGGTGCGCTGCACCCGGTCGCCACGGTGTGGTGCCCGCCCCCGCGCACCGCGGCCCGGCTCGTGCCCGGCGGGACCAGCCCGGCCTTCCTCGGGCACGTCGCCGAGGTGGTCGGCCGGGCCGTGGCCGAGCAGGAGGGCGACGTGCTCGTCTTCCTGCCGGGCGCCCGGGAGGTGGACGACGTCGTCCGCCGCCTACGGGGCACACTCCCCGGGGTGACAGTCCTGCCCCTGCACGGCCGCCTCCCCGGCGCCGAGCAGGACCGTGCGCTGCGACCCGCCGGGGAACGTCGGGTGGTCGTGTCGACGGCGGTGGCCGAGTCCTCCCTCACCGTGCCCAGGGTGCGGGTGGTCGTGGACAGCGGGCTGGCACGCGAGCCGCGCACCGACCATCACCGCGGGCTGGCCGGGCTGGTCACCCGCAGCGTCAGCCAGGCAGCGGCCGAGCAGCGTGCCGGCCGCGCCGGCCGGCAGGGGCCCGGGACGGTGTACCGCTGCTGGTCGGCCGCCGAGCACGCCCGGCTCGCGCGGCACCCGCAGCCGGAGATCCACACCGCCGACCTCACCGGGCCGCTGCTCGAGCTCGCTGTATGGGGCGCGCCCGGGGGAGCGGGGCTCGCCCTGCTCGACCCGCCGCCCCCGGCCGCCGTCTCCGCCGCCCACACCACGCTCGCCGAGCTCGGGGCGTTGACGCCCGACGGCACGGTCACCGGCCGGGGCCGCGACATCGCCGCGCTGGGCACCGACCCGCGGCTGGCGCGGGCACTACTCGACGGCGCCGCGCTGGTCGGGCCGCGGACCGCGGCCGAGGTGGTCGCGCTGCTCGCCGACGACGGCGGTCCCGGCGACGTCGACCTCACCGCGGTGCTGCGCAGGCGCCGGGCCCAGGCCGGCCGCGGCGACACGTGGCGCCGGGAGGCCGACCGGTGGGAGCGGCTGCTGCGCACCACCCGACCGGCGCCACCCCACGAGCCGGTCGCCGACCTCGACCTCGCCGTCGGGCTGGTGACGGCGCTCGCCCACCCCGACCGCATCGCCCGCCGCCGGACCGGTTCCGAGCACTACCTGCTCGCGTCCGGGGCGGGGGCCCGGTTCGCCGGCGGCGCACTGGCCGGCAGCGAGTGGCTCGCCGTCGCGGAGGCGACCCGCGCGCCGGGCCAGGCCGACGCCGTCATCCGGGCGGCCGCCCCGATCGACGAGGCGACCGCCCGGGAGGCGGGGGCCAACCTCCTCGCCACGGTGGAGGACGTCGCCTGGCGCGACGGGCGGCTCGTCGCGCGACGGGTGGAGCGGCTGGGCGCGATCGAGCTCGCGGCCGAACCGCTGGCCCGCCCCGCCCCGGAGCGCGTCACCGCCGCGGTGCGCGACGGGCTGCGTGCCGCGGGGCTCGGGCTGGTGCCGTGGCCCGCCGCGGCGGTCTCGCTGCGCGAGCGGCTGGCGTTCCTCCACGCCGCGCTGGGGGAGCCGTGGCCCGACGTCTCCGACGAGGCCCTGCTCGACCGTGTGGCGCAGTGGCTCGGCCCGGACCTGCAGCGGGTGCGCAGCGACCGGGACCTGGCGCGGCTCGACACGACGAGCGCGCTGCGCCGGCTGCTGCCGTGGCCGGAGGCGGCCCGCCTCGACGAGCTCGCCCCCGAGCGGGTCACCGTGCCCACCGGGTCCGCGCTGCGGGTGGACTACTCCGACCCGGCCCGGCCCACGCTCGCGGTCCGGATCCAGGAGGTCTTCGGCTGGCGCGGCGCCCCGGCCCTGGCCGGCGGGCGGGTGCCGCTCGTGCTCGAGCTGCTCTCCCCGGCCCGGCGTCCCGCCGCCGTCACGGCCGACCTCGCCGGGTTCTGGCGCACCGGGTACCCGCGGGTGCGGGCCGAGCTGCGCGGGCGCTACCCCAAGCACCCGTGGCCCGAGGACCCGACGACGGCCACGCCGACGACGCGAACCGCGCGTCAGTCACGCAGGTAGTCGGCGAGCACGACGGCCTGGTTGTGCTCGGTGTCCCGCGCCGAGTAGAGCAGGGTGACGTCCTCGTGCTCGGCGACGATACGGCGCAGCTCGGCCAGTGCCGTGCTGCCCACCAGCTCCTCGCGGTAGCGGCGGACGAACTCCGGGTAGCGCTCCGGGACGTGGTCGAACCACCGGCGCAGCCCGGTGGAGGGGGCCACCTCCTTCAGCCACGTGTCCACGACCTCCTTGCGGATCCCGCGCGGCCAGAGCCGGTCCACGAGCACCCGGTGGCCCACCGCCCGCTCCGCGTCGTAGACACGCACGACGTGCAGCGCCATCAGTCCCGCCTTCCCGCGACGAGCTCGCTGTCCGTGTAGGGCGGCAGCGCCACGCGCTGCACGGGCAGCGCCTCGGGGTTGTGCTCCCGCAGCCAGACGACGAGGTGCTCCCGGACGGCGCAGCGCAGGGTCCAGTCGTCGCTCGTGTTCGCCGTGGTGACGAGGGCACGGACGGTGACCTTTCCGCCCGTGGAGTCGGTGACGAGGAGCGACTTGGCCCGCCCGTCCCACGCCGGGTGCCCGGCGACGAACTCGTCGAACGCCGCCCGCATACCGGCGAAGTCGGTCCGCCAGTCGAGCTCGAAGTGGACGACGCCGGTGACGCTGTCCCCGGTGCGGCTCCAGTTGATGAAGGGCTCGGTGGTGAAGAAGGTCGACGGCAGCACCTTGTGCCGCTCGTCCCAGATGCTCACGACGACGTAGGTCAGGGTGATGTCCTCGACGGTGCTCCACGTGCCGTCGACCTCGACGATGTCGCCGATGCGGATGGCGTCGGTGAAGGCGAGCTGCAGTCCGGCGAAGAGGTTGCCCAGGCTGGTCTGCGCGGCGATGCCGACGACGACGCTGAGCAGGCCGGCCGAGGCGAGGATCGTCGTGCCGACCCGCTCCACACCCGGGAAGGTGAGGAGCACCATCGCCACCCCGATGATGACGAAGGCGACGTTGACGAGCCGGCGGATGAGCTGCATCTGGGTGCGGGCCCGCCGCCGCTCCCGGTCGTCCTGCTTGCGCGCCACCACGCGCTGTTGGGCGTGTTCCATCCAGGCGAGCACGAGGGTCGCGGCCAGCCAGACGGCCGAGGCGATGGTGGCGACGAGCAGGACATGCATCCCGACGTCGCGGGCGGTGCCACGGTCGGCGGTGGCGGCGAAGGAGATCCGCAGGGCGATCGCCAGCAGCAGCGCGGCGAGCGGCCGGCGCACCCGCAGCCAGCCGTGCCACAGCCCGGGCAGCCGCCCCCTCGTCCGGGTCACCGCGACGTTGACGACCGCCATGACCAGCAGGACCGCCGCGCCCGCGGAGGCGACGGCGATGATCCACTTGAGCACGGGCCAGAACTCGTCCATGGTCCACCAGTAACAGACGAGCCGGACTAGTGCGACGCGTGCTCGGCGAAGGCGCCCACGACCGGGTTCCAGGGCCGCACCGTGCGGCGGGTGATGAGGTGGGCCCGGTGGAACGGGTCGTCGTCGAGCAGGTGCTGGGCCCCGGCCACGTCGCGCGCGCGGACGAGGAGGAGCGCCCCCGGGGCCGCGTTGTCGAGCCACGGCCCGGAGGCGAGCAGCGTGCCCTCCTCGTGGAGGCGGCCGAGGAACTCCCGGTGCCGGGGCCGCAGCGTGGCCAGGTCCTGGGTACGGGACGTGTCGTAGGTGTACTCGACGACGAAGACGGTCATGCGCACGACAGTAGTGCTCCGCTCAGCCGCCGGGGATCGCGCAGGCGTCGGCGACGTCCGTGACGACCTGCGGGTGGGTGGCGGCCGGCGGCCGTGCCCCCGCCTCCCAGTCGGCGCCGGTGAGCACCGGCTGCTCCTCCAGGGCGCGCAGCTCGGCGTCGTTGAAGACGCGGGAGCGGGTGAGGAAGCGCACCCCCTCAGGGCCCTCGAGGCTGAACCCGGCACCGCGACCGGGCACGACGTCCAGGACGAGCTGGGTGTGCTTCCAGGCGTCGAACTGCGGCGCCGAGATCCACACCGGCACGCCATCGGCGTCGTCGGGCGCGTCCGGTCGGGTCTGTCCGGGGAAGAGCCGCAGGTCGAGCACGCCGAGGAGGATCTCCCGGTCCCCGACGACGAACTCCCCCTGCGGGTAGCACATCGGTGAGGAGCCGTCGCAGCAGCCGCCCGACTGGTGCATCATCAGCGGCCCGTGCTGATCGCGCAGCCGGTCGAGGAGCTCCATCGCGGCCGGCAGCGCCGCGACGCGCGGGACGATGACGTTCATCCGTCCTCCTGGTGGGGAGAGTCCGTGGGGCACCCGGGGCCGCCCGCGGGCGGCCCCGGGCCCGGTCGGTCTAGAAGAAGCCCAGCGGCTTGGGGGCGTAGGAGACGAGGAGGTTCTTCGTCTGCTGGTAGTGCTCGAGCATCATCAGGTGGTTCTCCCGCCCGATGCCCGACTGCTTGTACCCGCCGAACGCCGCGTGCGCCGGGTACTGGTGGTAGGTGTTCGTCCACACCCGGCCGGCCTGGATGGCGCGGCCGGCGCGGTACATCGTGTTCGCGTCACGGCTCCACACCCCGGCGCCGAGACCGTAGAGGGTGTCGTTGGCGATCTCGATGGCGTCGTCGAAGTCCTTGAAGGTGGTGACCGACAGGACCGGGCCGAAGATCTCCTCCTGGAAGATCCGCATCTTGTTGTGGCCCTTGAAGACGGTGGGTTGGATGTAGTACCCGCCCTCGAGTCCCTCGACCCGGTCGACGTCGCCGCCGGCGAGCACCTCGGCGCCCTCCTGGCGTCCGATGTCGAGGTAGCTCCTGATCTTCTCGAACTGGTCGGTGGAGGCCTGGGCACCCACCATCGTCGCCGGGTCGAGCGGGTGGCCCCGCTTGATCGCCTCGACCCGGGGCAGCGCCCGGGACATGAACTCGTCGTAGATCGACTCGTGGATCAGCGCGCGCGACGGGCAGGTGCAGACCTCACCCTGGTTGAGGGCGAACATGGTGAAGCCCTCGAGCGCCTTGTCGAGGTAGTCGTCGTCGGCCGCCATGACGTCGGGGAAGAAGATGTTGGGCGACTTGCCGCCGAGCTCCAGGGTCACCGGGATGATGTTCTGCGAGGCGTACTGCATGATGAGCCGCCCCGTCGTCGTCTCACCGGTGAAGGCCACCTTGGCGATCCGCGGGTTCGAGGCCAGCGGTTTGCCCGCCTCCGTGCCGAAGCCGTTGACGATGTTGACCACGCCGTCGGGCAGCAGGTCCCCGATGAGGGAGATGAGGTAGAGGATCGAGGCGGGGGTCTGCTCGGCCGGCTTGAGCACGACGGCGTTGCCCGCCGCCAGGGCGGGGGCGAGCTTCCACGTGGCCATGAGGATGGGGAAGTTCCACGGGATGATCTGCCCGACCACACCGAGCGGCTCGTGGAAGTGGTAGGCCACGGTGTCGTCGTCGAGCTGGGAGATGCCGCCCTGCTGCGCGCGGATGGCGCCGGCGAAGTAGCGGAAGTGGTCGATCGCCAGCGGGAGGTCGGCGTTGAGCGTCTCGCGGATCGGCTTGCCGTTCTCCCACGTCTCGGCGACGGCGAGCGCCTCCAGGTTCTCCTCCATCCGGTCGGCGATCCGGTGGAGGACCAGCGCGCGCTCGGCGACCGAGGTGCGGCCCCAGGCGGGAGCCGCGGCGTGGGCGGCGTCGAGCGCCAGCTCGACGTCCTCCGCGGTGCTGCGTGCCACCTCGGTGAACACCTGGCCGTCCACCGGGCTCGGGTTCTGGAAGTACTGTCCCTTGACCGGCGGTACCCACTGTCCGCCGATGTAGTTGTCGTAGCGCTTCTGGTAGCTCATCAGCGCGCCCTCGGTGCCGGGTGCGGCGTACGTGCCGGGCGCGGTGCTGGTGTCCCTCGTGACGTCGGTCTCGGTGGTCATGAACGAGGACTCCTTCGTGTCTCGGGCTGCCGGGTAGTGGCCGGGAGCCGGCTCCTCCTCGAGCCGGCCCTGCCCTCGACGATATGTCGTGGATCACATCTTGGGAAGGGTCCCGGTCCCCGTCGCCGCTCGGCACCGCTCCCGCAGCGGCGCAGCCGCGTGACCGTTGTTCATCCGGACCGTACGCCTCCCGGGCACCGACAGTCCGTGGAAGGGGAGGATGAGATGTACGCCGTCGTCCGGGTCAACACGATGGAACGGGAGCGTGTCGCCGAGGCGCGCGACCGGCTGGCCGAGTTCGCCGAGGTGCACGCCATGCAGCCGGGCTTCGTCGGAACCCTCACCGTCAGGGTGGACGAGGACCGCGAGGTCGTGGTCAACCTCTGGGAGAGCGAGGAACGGGCCCGGGCGGGTCTGGAGGTGATGGGCCCGCTCGCCGGCCGCCTGCTCGCGCCGCTCATGGCTGCGCCGTCGCAGCTCGTCGCGGCGGGTGCCGCGACCGCGACCGGCGCGGTGGGGGACGCGCTCGCCGCCGTGCTCACTCGGAAGGACGCCGACGTAGCGCCTTGATCTCGCTGCGGCGGGCCTTGGCCTGCGCGCGCCGGCGCCGGGAGCCCGCGGTGGGGCGGGTGGGGCGCCGGCGCGGCGGTGGGGGTGCCAGCGCCTCGCGCAGCACCTGCGCCAGGCGCTCGGCCGCCACCCGCCGGTTGCGCAGCTGGGAGCGGTGCTCGGCCGCGGTGACGGTGAGCCTGCCGTCCACCAACCGGCCCGCGAGTGCCGTGAGCACCCGGTCGCGCTGCCGGTCGCTGAGCGCAGGCGTGCGGGCGACGTCGACACTGAGCTCGACGCGCGAGTCGGTCGTGTTCACCCCCTGACCACCGGGCCCCGAGGCGCGGGAGAAGCGCCACTGGAGCTCCTCCTCGGGCAGCACCACCCGGGACGTCACACGCAGGTCACCGGTCACCGGTCCAGCATGGCACCGTGCGGGGCTGCCGCGCCCGGTCGCGTCGCCGCGCCGGCCGCCGTCGTGCTTTGCTCCTCCTGTGAGCAACCTGACCAGGGCAGAGACCCGCGAGCGCGCCGGCCACGTGACCCTCCACGCATACACGGTCGAGCTCGACCTGCGCGCCGCCCGCGACGCCGCGACGAGCACCTTCCCGACGACCACGACGCTGCGGCTGACGACCACCGCCCCCGCGACGTGGCTGGACTTCATCGGCTCGGCGGTGCACGCCGTCGTCGTCGACGGCGAGGACCGGCCCGTCCGGTACGTGGACGGGCGTGTCCAGTTGGAGGACCTGCGCACCGACGGGAAGGAGACGACCGTCGTCGTCCGGGCCGAGGGCCGCTACTCGCGGACGGGGGAGGGGCTGCACCGCTTCGTCGACCCGGTCGACGGGCAGACCTACCTCTACACCCAGTACGAGCCGGCCGACGCCCGCCGGGTGTTCGCCACCATGGAGCAGCCCGACCTCAAGGCCCCCTACACCTTCGTCGTCACCGCCCCGGCGCAGTGGCACGTGCTGTCCAACTCGGCACCGCAGCACGTCACGGACAGCGACGACGGCTCCCGCACGTGGACCTTCGCCCCCACCCCGCCGATGTCGACGTACATCACGGCCGTGGTCGCCGGGCCCTACCACCGGGAGGAGGGGCACTGGTCGCGGGTGCTCGCCGACGGCTCCCGGCTCGACGTCCCGCTGGGGCTGTGGTGCCGCGCTTCGCTGGCGCCCTACCTCGACGCGGAGGAGTTCCTCGAGGTCACCCGCCAGGGCCTGGACCTCTTCCACGACGCCTTCGACTACCCCTACCCGTGGGGCAAGTACGACCAGGTGCTGGTACCGGAGTACAACCTC
This sequence comes from uncultured Georgenia sp., assembly GCF_937958535.1. Taxonomy (GTDB): domain Bacteria; phylum Actinomycetota; class Actinomycetes; order Actinomycetales; family Actinomycetaceae; genus Oceanitalea. Next base: position 18,794 of record NZ_CALGNQ010000058.1, read on the forward strand.
GGGGCCATGGAGAACCCCGGGCTGGTGACCTTCACCGAGCGGTACCTGTTCCGTTCCCAGGCCACCGCGGCGCAGCGGGAGGCCCGGGCCACGACCATCCTCCACGAGATGGCCCACATGTGGTTCGGCGACCTGACGACCATGCGCTGGTGGGACGACCTGTGGCTCAAGGAGTCTTTCGCGGACTACATGGGCACCCACGCCACCGCGCAGGCCACCCGGTTCAGCGGTGCCTGGACGACCTTCGCGCTGCGGCGCAAGGCCTGGGCCTACCGGCAGGACCAGCTGCCCACGACCCACCCGGTGGTCGCCGACATCCCGGACCTCGAGGCGGCGAAGCAGAACTTCGACGGGATCACCTACGCCAAGGGCGCCTCGGTGCTCAAGCAGCTCGTCGCGTTCGTCGGCCAGGACGCCTTCTTCGCCGGGGCACGCACGTACTTCCGGCGGCACGCCTGGGGCAGCACGACGCTGCCGGACCTGCTCGCGGCGCTGGAGGAGAGCTCGGGCCGTGACCTCTCGGCGTGGAGCGCCCAGTGGCTGGAGTCCACCGGCCCCTCCATCCTCACCGCGGAGGTCGACGCGGCCGACGGCCGGGTGACGGCGCTGCGGGTCCGGCAGGAGGACGCGGGCGGGGTGCTGCGCGACCACCGGCTCGTCGTCGGGTGCTACTCCCGGGACGAGCACGGTGCCCTGGTCCGCACCCACCGGCTCGAGACCGACGTGACGGGCGAGGTCACCGAGGTCCCCGAGGCGGTCGGCATCCCCGAGCCGGACCTCGTCCTCGTCAACGACGACGACCTCACCTACGCCAAGGTGCGGCTCGACGACCGCAGTACGGCGAGTGCGCTGCGCGCCGGGGGCAGCCTGGAGCGGCCGCTCTCCCGGGCGGTGCTCTGGTCGGCGTTGTGGAACGCCACGCGCGACGCCCTGCTCCCGGCCGAGCGTTTCCTCGACGCCGTGGCGTCGCAGCTGCCGGCCGAGACGGAGGTCGGCATCGTCCGCGACCTGCTCGCCCACGCCGCGACGGCGGTGGAGCGTTACCTGCCCACGGACCGGCGCGCCGGGGCGCGGGCGCTGCTCGCCCAGGAGACGCATGACCAGCTGCTCCGGCGCGATCCCGGGTCGGACCTGCAGCTGGTGTGGGCACGGGCCTTCGCCGACGCGGCGGCCCGTTCCCCGGAGGCGGCACCGCACGTGCGGGAGGTGCTCGCCGGCGCAGTCGAGGGGCTCCGCCTGGACCCCGAGCTGCGATGGTCGCTGTGGCAGGCGCTGGCCGCCGTCGGGCAGGCGGACCCCGAGGAGCTGGCCGACGAGCTGCGCCGCGAGGAGACCGCGACCACCCGGCTGGCGCACCGCGCTGCGCTCGCGGGCCGTCCCGAGGCCGCGGTCAAGGCTCGTGCCTGGGCCGAGCTCGGGCTGCCCGCACCGGGCACCGACCCCACGCCGGGCGAGAGCGACCTGTCCAACGACGAGGTCGACGCCGTCCTGACCGGGTTCAGCCAACCACTGCACGCCGACCTGCTCGAGCCGTACGTCGAGGCCTACTTCGCGCTGCTCGAGCCGGTCTGGGCGGGCCGGTCGATCGAGATCGCCGAGCGCCTGGTCATCAGGCTGTACCCGGCCTGGGTCGCCGACGCCGAGGCCGGCCCGGACCACCGGGTCGTGGCCCGGACCCGCCGCTGGCTCACCGACCATCCCGACGCACCGGCGGGGCTGCGGCGGTGCGTCGTGGAGCAGCTCGACGACCTCGAGCGCGCGCTGCGGGCACGGGCCGCAGGACGCTGAGCATCCCGCGGCCCGGGGCGGCCGCTACCGCTCGCCGCGGGGGAGCCGGGCGGCCTGCACCCGGCGCCGGGCGAGCACGCCGAGCAGGACGAGCAGTCCGGCGAGGGTGACCCAGGCGGCCACCGGACCGCTGCCCGTGGACGGCATCGCCGGCCCCTCACCGGTGCGGTCGCCGCCGCGGGTACCTCCGACCGCGGCGTCGGCGCGGCCCGTGGAGGTGCCTGTCGGCTCGGTCGTGGGGTCGTGCGTGGGTGGCGACGTCGGGTCGATCGTCGGGTCGGCCGTGGGATCGTCGGTCGGGTCCTCGGTCGGGTCCTCGGTCGGGTCCTCGGTCGGGTCCTCGGTCGGCTGCTCGGTGGGGTCCTCGGTGGGCTCCTCGGTCGGGTCGTCGGGGGTTGCCGTCACGCCGCACTCCGCGTGCTCGGCGAGGCCGATGTCCACGGTGCCGTCGCTCGCACACGCCCCGCCGATCTCCACCCGGTAGCCGTCGGGAGCGGTGACACCGACCCGGTGGCTGCCCGCCGGCAGCGGCACCGGCTCACCGAACTGCGCCGGCTCCTCGTCCACGGTGAGCGCGAAGCCCGCCGGCACCGAGAACAGCCCGAGGCCGGATGCAAGGACGTCGAGCGTCACGGTGAGCGAGCCCGCGACGTCGTCGTGGGTGACGATGCACGTGTACGCGCCGCCGGCCGCGAGGTCGACCCGGCCGTCGGGGGCGCAGTCGCCGCCCAGCGCGGTCGTGTACCCGGCCAGCCAGCCCCCGTCCACCGTGTAGCTGCCCGCCGTCAGGGCGGACGTCGTGCCGTCCGCCGCACCGGGCAGGCTGACGACGACGCCGGTGCCGTCGCTCACCTCGACGGTGACGTCGCCGGCCACGGCGGTGCCGCCGTCGTCGTTGACCACGTCGGTGACGAGCGTGAGCGTCGGCACCGCGACGACGGTGTCGGTGTCGGATGCGACGTTGTTCGCCGGGGTGAGGTCGGTGCCGTGCGCGCCGTCGTCGAAGGCGGCGGCGGAGACGCTCAACGTCTGGCCCACGACGACGTCCGGGTCGACCCGCACCGTGACGGTGCGCACTACCCCGTCGCGGGCGGGCACGGCGAAGGCAGGCCAGGTCACGGTCTCGCCCGCGGCGGTGCCGTCGTCGCTCGCGGACACGAAGGTCAGCCCCGGGGGCAGCGTGACGGTGAGCCCGACCCCGCTCGCGGCCACCGGGCCGACGTTGTCCACTGCGACGGCGTAGGTGAGGATCTCCTCGGCGCTCACCTCGGAGCGGGCGTCGTCGACGGACACCGCGAGGTCCGGACGCTGGACGAGGGCCTCGGAGCAGGAGCCGAGCAGCGCCTGGAGCACCGGCTCGGGGTCGTCGGCGAACTCCCGGATGTCGAAGTACGCGCCGCCACTGTTGGTGGCGAGCTCCTGGTAGGCCGTGGTGCGGTGGTCGACGGTGATGATCGAGAACAGGATGGCGCCGTGCGCCTCGAGCGCGGCCGCGGCGTCCGCCGGGGTCACCTGGTGCTGCTGGGTCGGTTCGTCCCCGACGAGGACGACGCACTTCCCGGCACCGGGTCGCAGCCCGACGTCGGGTCCGAGCGCGTCGATGACGGCGTTGATCCCGGGCTCCGTGCCACCGTTGGTCAGCAGCCGGGCGGCTGCGGCGGCGACGTCGTCGAGGTCGTCGGTGGCCGGCACGAGGATGCGGGGCAGGTACACCGGTCCGCCGTCGCGGCGCTCGACCGAGCCGCCGAAGCCCATGACACCGATCTGGTAGTCGAGCTCCGCGGCCAGCTGGTTGGCGATCCGCACGACGTTCTCCCGGATCCGGGCCTGGACGCTGCCCATGCTCCCGGACTCGTCGACGGTGAAGACGACGTCCCCGGGTGGCAGCTGCGTGGTCGGGACCTCGACCGCGTCGGAGGAGGGCAGGTAGTCGTCGCTGCCGTCGTACGTCGCGGTCAGGCCGCGGTCTGCGCCGAGTGGGAGGAGGACGGTCGCCTCGCCGTCGCCGTCCGTCGTCACGGTGCGGCTGGTGCCGCCGAGGGTGACGGTGACCTCCTCACCGCCGATCGGCCGGTACTCGAGGGTGTTCCACAGCTTGACGCGCGCAGTGACGGACCCGCCGCCGGCGCTGCCGGGGACCGGGTGCACGCTGAGGTAGGTCGCCGCCTGTTCGGCCACCACCTGCACCGTGCTCGTCGCCTGCCCGCCGTCCTTGTCGGTGACCGTCAGCGTGGCGGTGTACTCCCCGACGGGGTAGACGTGCGGCACTCGCACGGTGGTCGAGGAGCACGGCTGGACCACGTGGACCTCGCTGCCGTCGCCGTAGTCCCACACGCAGCGCAGGGTCTGCCGGTCGATGCTGCTCGGGTCGTTGACGGACGAGCTCGGGGTCCAGCGGACCCCGACGACACCGGGCTCGACCTCCCAGACGGGCGAGCGGTAGCCCGGACCGGCCGATGCCGTCGGCGGCCGGTTCCGCACCTCCACGGTGCGGGTGGTGCTCGTCGTCATCCCGAAGGAGTCCACGACGGTCAGGGTGACCTCGTACGCCCCGTCGTCGGCGAAGGAGTGGGTCGGGCTGGCCGACCCGGTGGTGTCGGGCAGCCCGTCGCCCCACTCCCAGCGCCGGTGGACGACGGCACGTCCGTCGACGGGGGTGGTGTCGGTGAAGCGTGCCGAGGCGGCCTCGTCGACGGTCCCGGGGAAGGTGAACGTCGCCTCGGGCAGCGGAGGGACCACCCGCTGGCGCAGGCTGGTCCGCGCAGTGGTGCCGGAGGAGTCGGTGACGGTCAGGGTGACGGTGTAGTCGCCGGGCTCTGCGTAGGTGTGCGTGGGGTGCTGCTCGTCGGACGTGGCGCCGTCGCCGAAGTCCCAGTGCCATGCGGCGATCTCGCCGGTCGAGGCGACGGACCGGTCGGTGAACTCCACCGTGGCGCCGCCGACCTGGCCGGTGAGCACCTGGACCCGGTTGGTGACGATGTGTGTGCTGTGCCCGCGGTTGTTCAGTGCGTCGAACCGCACGTAGCGGCCGGTGGCCGGGCGCTCGAGGTCGATGCGCTGGAGCTCGGCGGTGTTCGCCAGCTCGGTGCCGGTGACGGCGGTGAAGCCGCTCGGGGCGTGCGAGAACGCGAAGCGGACGTCGCGCGGGCGCTGGGTGGAGGACGACCCGGGCTGGACGGCGACCGCCTCGACCTGCCAGGTGGCGCCGAGGTCGATGACCGCCCACTGGTTGGTGACCAGCCCGGCGGCGGTGGCCCACCCGACCTCGCTGCTCGGGTAGTCCGTGTCGATGAGCTCGTGGGCGGACTGGCTGCCGTGGTGGCTGCTCCACAGCACGGCGTCACCGCCGTGCTCCGCCCGGGCGACGTCCCCGAGACCGGTGTCCGGCAGCGGGCTGAACGCCGCGGACGTGGGGCCGACGACGGTGACCTCCCGCGTCACGACGTCCGAGACGGCTCCCAGGGTGTCGGTGACACGCAGCGCCACGGTGGTCGACGCGTCGAGGACGTGCCGCGGGTGCTGCTCGGCGGAGTCGACGGTGAACGTCTCGCCGTCGTGGTCGAAGTCCCACTCCCACGCCGCGATGCCGTCGGCGTCGCGTGAGGTGTCGGTGAAGGTCACCGGGGTGCCGGCGTCGACGGGGGAGGGGGCGAACGTGAAGTCGGCGACCGGGCGGTCGGTGACGGTCACCGTGCGGGTGGTCGTCGCGGTGGTGCCGTCGCTGTCGGTGACGGTGAGGGAGACCGGGTGCTGCCCGGCGGTGTCGAAGGTCCACGTCACCTCGGCGGTGTCGGCGTCGGTGGTGCCGTTGCCGTCGAAGTCCCACGCGCGCTCGACGATCGGGCCGTCCGGGTCGGTCGAGGTGTCGGTGAACGTCACCTCCTCCCCGACGATGCCCGGGGTGGGGGCGTGGTCGAAGCCGGCGGTGGGTGGGCCGGTGTCCGGTGTCGCGGGGTCGCAGTCGTCGTCCACCCCGTTGCCGGGCACCTCGGGTCGCCCGGGGTGGACCGCAGGGTCGTCGTCGTCGCAGTCGATGGTGCTGTGCCACCCGTCGCCGTCGGCGTCGGGGTGGACGGGCACGGCTGTCCACCGCGTGGTGGCGGCCCGACCCCGCCCGTCGGTGGTGTGCGCGACGACGGTGTGGGCGCGTCCCGCGTCGTCCGCGGTGAGGCTCAGCGTGTGGCTGGTGCCCGTGCCGACGACCGCGTCACCGACCGTCCACTCGGTGGTGAGCTCGTCGCCGTCGGGGTCGGACGGGGCGACGGTGAGCTCCTGCCGGCCGTCGATGGGGATCTCGAGGACGGCGTCGGCCGGCGGGGTGGGCGTCCCGTTGCTCGGCGGGCGGTTGCTCGTCGTGACGTTCGTGCGGACGAAGGTCACGGTCTGCCGGCCCTCCGCGTCGGTCCCGCGGACGCCCACCACGGTGCGGCCCGGGCGGGTGAAGGTGTGGGTGATGCTGGTCCCCGTGGCGTCGTCGAAGGCTCCGTCGTCGTCGAGGTCCCACTCGACGCTCACGCAGGCGGCGCAGGTGACGCCGAGGGTGCGGGGTGTGTCGACGGGGACCGACCCCGGCACGCTCGTGGAGGTGATGCGCGGGTAGGGCGTGTCGTCGCTGCCCGCGACGACCTGCTCGAGCTCGCCGATGACCGCGTTCATCGCGTTCCCGAGGTCGGTGTACGCCTGGGACATCTGGTTGTTGACCGCGTTGCTGGTGTTGACGTAGCCGGTGAACGAGCCCGGTACGGCGGACGGGTCGAGGGCGTCGAGCAGCTCCTCGACCATGGCGGTGAGCTGCTCCGGGGTGGCGCCGAGGTTGCGCAGCTCGCGCTCGTCGTCGGGGCTCATCCCGTTCCGCTCGAGCTCGGCGAGTGCGTTCTTCACCCGCGTGACGGCGGTGTCGAGGTTGATCCCGCTGCCCGCGCCGCCACGGACGGTGGTCAGTGCGCTGCTCTCGTTGGCGAGGGCGGTGCTGAGGAGGCGGGCGTAGGCCTGGACGTCCCGGGCGTGCATGAGCGCGGCAGCGGCGTCGTCCGCCTGGGCTGCCCCCTGGTACTTCTCCAGCGAGCCGAGGAAGGCGCCGGACAGCTCGGTGACGTCGCTGACGTGGTCGGCCCAGGTGGCGACGGCGTGCCACAGCGGTCCGTCGGTGGGAGGGGTGAAACGCTGACGTGCGGCGGGCACCGCGGGGGCGGCGAAGTCGGGGTCCGGCGGGTCGGCGGCGATGCCGTTGTAGTAGGAGGCGCGGTCGACGATCGTCTTGACGACGTCGAGCTGGAGGCGGATGAGGTCGCGCGGGCCGACGGTGGGGCAGTAGACGTCGACGGGGCCGCCCGAGATCGACGGCAGGAAGCTGCACACGTAGGTGAGGTAGAACCCGGCGAGGTTCCGTGCGTCGCTGACCAGCGAGTAGGCCGTCGTCCCGGCGAAGAGGAGGGCGTAGGCCTGGGCGGCGGAGGTCCAGTGCTCGGCCTGTGCGGTGGCCGCCGACTTCAGCTGCTGGATCCGCGGGTCGGGCAGCACCGGGACGTCGGTGGGGATGACCACCTCGAAGGCGTCGCGCAGGATGGTGTCGCTGCCGTCGAACACGCCGTCCTGGCAGGTGTCCTCGACGATGTCGTAGGTGCCCGGCCCGATGCTGCCGCCGGGGGCGGTGATGCCGATGACCTCACCGAGGACGGCGCTGCCCAGCGAGGTGCCCATGATCGTGTTGGGGCTGCCCGAGACGTCGCTCAGCGCATCGCCCCGGGAGACGGTGCCGCTCGGCACGACGTAGATGTCCGACGTCGTCCAGAAGCGGTCGCAGTCCCGGGTCAGGGTGCCGAAGTCGATGACGACGTAGGAGTTGGGGCCGTGGGTGTACCGCCCGAGGTCGAAGGTCTCGGCGTCGGCGCGGGCCGGAGCCGCCACCAGGAAGCCGGTCAGTGCCACGACCACCGCCGTCGCCGCCGCGGCCAGACGTCTGCCGATCCCCATGCCCACCCTTTCGTCGTCGAATGTCTCCGCGACACCATCGCCCATCCGACGGGGCGGCGTGGTGCTTTTGGACGAGGGAGGCGTTCTGGGACCGCCCGGTGGGCGGGGTCCGGCGGACCGGTCCGGTGGATGGGAGGGCGTGCGGTCAGAAGGGTGGCCAGGGGATCGCCGGGTACCCGGCGCGCGGCGCGGGCAGCCGCCCGGCCGCCAGCAGCTCCTCGCAGCGCCGGACGGTCGCCGCGACCTCGGGACCGGTGAGCAGCTCGCCCAGGGCCGCGCCGAGCTCCCCGTCCAGGGCGGCGCGGACGCGGTCGAGCGCGGCCCGCTCGAGGCCGTCCAGGTCACGGTCGGCCCACCCCCACAGCACGGTGCGGAGCTTGTGCTCGACGTGGAAGGTGAGCCCGTGGTCCACGCCGTGGCGGTGGCCACCCGGCATCTCCAGCACGTGACCGCCCTTGCGGTCTGCGTTGTTGGCGACGACGTCGAACACGGCCATCCGCCGCAGCGCGGGGGAGTCCTCGTGGACCAGGGCGACCCGCCGGTCCTGCTCGTCGACCCCGTCCAGGACGTGGCACCATCCCTCGGGCACCTCTCCGGCCGGGACGAGCACGACCGACTGCTGGGTGGGGTCCGGCTGCCGCCACAGCTGGGCCATCCCGGGCCCCAGCGGGCCGTCGCACAGCCACGTGCGTGGGACGAGGTCCCAGCCGAAGGCCTCCGACAGGAGGTAGGCGGCCACCTCGCGGCGGGCGAGGGTCCCGTCCGGGAAGTCCCACAGCGGCCGCTCGCCGGCCACCGGCTTGTAGACGACCTTCACCTGCCCGATGTGGCCGACGAAGGTGGCGTTCGACGCCGGGAGGACCCGCGCCTCCAGGACGATCTCGCCGTCCGGGGCGAGGTCGGGGGTCACGGCCGGTCGAGGTCCAGGTCGCAGGTGTGACCCTCCGGGTCGACCGGTGCGCCGCACAGCGGGCACGGGGGCCGTCCGGCGGCGACCACGCGGCGGGCCCGCTCGGCGAAGGCCCGGGCCGCGCCCACCGGGATGCGCACGACGAGCGACTCCTCCGGCTGGGACGCCACCGGTTCCAGGGTCTCGGGGTCGACGGGCTCGACGGGCTGGGCCTCGATGACGACCTGCGAGGTGGAGCGGTCCCAGCCGAGGCTGATCATCCCGACGCGGAACTGCTCCTCCACCGGCTGGTCGAGGTCGCCGTCGTCGACGAGGGCCTCCGAGGCCTGGGCGGGGACGCTGGCCGGGTTGCCCTCCGTGGCCATGAGACCGTCGAGGATCTCGTCGACCTTCGCGGCGAGCGCCGCCGACTGCTCCTTCTCCAGGGCCACGCTGACCATGCGCGACCCGCTGCGTGCCTGGAGGTAGAAGGTGCGTGAGCCTGGTGGTCCCACGGTGCCGACGACGAATCGGTCGGGCCAGTCGAAGGTGTGAACGATGCGGGGCACGTGCTCCATGCTACGAGCCGGTGCGCGTCGGTGACGTCGGGCCGGCCCCGCCGCCGACCGGTGCGGTGTCGGGCGGGGCGGTGAGCCAGCCGAGGTCCCCGGCGTCGGTGTTCATCGCGATGACGTGCGGCTGCTGGGGCGTGTAGCGGACGACGGACACCGAGCCCGGGTGCACGTGGATGCGCTGGAAGAGGTCGAGGTGGAGTCCCAGCGCGTCGGCGAGCACCGCCTTGACCAGGTCCCCGTGGGTGACCGCCGCCCACACCGCCTCGCGGCCGTGCTCGGCCTCCACCGCGGCGTCGATACGCCGGACGGCGCCGACGGCCCGGGCGTGCATCGCCAGGAGCGACTCGCCGTCGGGGAAGACGGCGGCCGAGGGCTGCCGCTGCACCACCGACCACAGCTCCTCCGTGGCGAGGTCGGCGAGTTTGCGACCCTGCCAGCGGCCGTAGTCGCACTCGGTGAGGTCCTCCTCCACGACGGTCGGCAGCGGGCGCGGCTGCCGCTCGACGACGGCCTGCGCCGTCTGGCGGCACCGCTCCAGCGGGCTGGTGACGACCGTGACGAGCGGGACGGGGGCCAACCGCTCGCCGGTGCGCGCGGCCTGCTCCCGCCCCGTCCCGTCGAGCTCGACCCCGGGGGTACGGCCGGCCAGGACGCCGCTGGTGTTCGCGGTGCTGCGGGCGTGCCGGACGAGGATGACGGTGGCCATGGGCACCGATCCTAGGGCCGGGCACCCACGGCCACCGCCGCCGGACGGGCTACAGGACCGCCTGGAGGAAGTCGCGGGTGCGCTGCTCGCGGGGGCTGCTGAAGAGCTCCCGCGGCGGCCCGTCCTCGACGATCCGGCCCTTGTCGAACATCATCACCCGCTGCGAGACCTCCTGGGCGAACTGCATCTCGTGGGTGACGATGAGCATGGTGATGTCGGTGTTGGCGGCGACGTCCCGCAGGACGCCGAGCACCTCGCCGACGAGCTCGGGGTCGAGGGCGGAGGTGACCTCGTCCAGGAGGAGGATCTCCGGGTCCATCGCCAGCGCGCGGGCGATCGCCACGCGCTGCTGCTGCCCGCCCGACAGCCGGGTGGGGTGCGCGTCGGCCTTGTCGCCCAGCCCGACGAGACGAAGGAGCTCGTGGGCCCGCTCGGTGGCCTGCTCCTTGCTCCGGCCCAGGACGTGGAGCGGGGCCTCGACGAGGTTCTCCAGCACCGTCATGTTCGGGAAGAGGTTGAAGTGCTGGAAGACCATCCCGATCCTCGTCGAGACGCGGTTGATGTCCTTCTGCTTCTGCCGTACGCGCTTCCCGTCGCGCAGCTCGTAGGTGAAGGGCTGCCCGTCGATGTAGATGAACCCGTCGGTGAGCTCCTCCAGTGTCATGACGAGCCGGAGGATGGTGGTCTTGCCGGACCCGCTGGGCCCGATGAGGGTGACGCGCTCACCCTTGGCCACCTCGAAGTCGAGATGGTCCAACACGGTGTTGTCGCCGAACTTCTTGACGACCTTCTCGAACCGGATGGCCGGCGTGGTGTCAGTAGCGGGCAAGGCGGTTCTCCAGTCTGCGCACGAGGAGGGAGGTGGGGTAGCTGGCCGCGAGGAAGATCAGCCCGGCGAGGGTGAAGGCCTCGGTGTAGGTGAAGGTGCGGGAGCCGTAGTTCTCCGCCGCCCGGATCATCTCCGGGACGGTGATGACAAAGAGGAACGGGGTGTCCTTGAACATCGAGATCACCCAGGTCCCCAGGGCGGGCACGGTGGTGCGCAGCGCCTGGGGGATGACGATCCGTGTCCAGGTGCGCCCCCGCGGCAGGGACAGGGCGGTTGCGGCCTCCCACTGTCCCTTCGGCACGTTGTCGATGCCCGAGCGGTACACCTCGGCCATGTAGGTGGAGTAGTGGACCCCGAGCACGCCGATGCCGATCCACAGCGGGTCCCACGTCACCGCGTAGAAGACGAAGAGCAGCTGGACGACGAGGGGTGTCATCCGGATGAACTCCATCACCCAGCGCACCGGCTTGGCGATGAACGCCGGGGCCGACCGGCGGACGAAGGCGATGACCAGGCCGAGTGTCGCGGCGATGAGGGACCCGAGCACGGTGGCGACGAGGGTCACCTCGAAGAAGGCGGAGAGCAGCTGGGGCAGGACCTCCGCAGCACGCTCCCAGCTCCAGAAGTCGTTCATGAGCTCACCGCCCCGGACTTCGCCGCACGGGGCCGGAAGATGCTCCCCGGGGGTGCCTCCATACCGAGCCGGCGCTTGGCCCGCGCCTCGCCCCAGTTGGCGATGACGACGAGGAGGTAGGCGATGACGAAGTAGATGACCATCGCCGTCCCGTAGGAGAAGAACGTGTCGTTCGTCCGCTGGCGCAGCACGTTGGTCACGAAGGTGATGTCGTGCATGAACAGCAGGTAGGCCACGGCCGTGCCCTTGAGGAGCATGATCCCGAGGTTGCTCAGCGAGGGGATCATGATCGCCCAGGCCTGCGGCCAGATGATGCGGAAAAGCCGGCGCGCGGGGGAGAGGCTGAGTGCGACGCTCGCCTCCCACTGGCCCTTCGGCACCGCGTTGATGGCGCCGCGCACCACCTCCGCCCCGTAGGCGCCGTAGTTCAGCCCGAGCCCGACGATGCCCGACACCAGGCCAGCCACCTCCCGGTTGGCGTAGAGGTCCGGGAAGGCGAGCGGCACCACGTAGAAGAACCAGAACAGCTGGACCAGGAGGGAGGTGCCGCGGAAGAACTCGATGACCGTGCGGGCCGCACCCCGCGCCAGCACGTTGCGGGCCCGTGCGGCGAGCCCGAGGGCGACGGCGATGAGGAAGGCGAGCGCGGACCCTCCGACCGTCAACTGGAGGGTGACGACGATCCCGTCGACGAACTGTGGCCACAGGGTGGCCAGAGCGTCGAAGTTGTCACGCATGGGGAAGGGGCTCAGCCGATGTTGCCGGCGCAGAGGTCCTCGGTGGTGAAGTCGCCGGTCGGGCGCTCACCCTCGGTGAAGCCCCACTCGCCGACGACGGAGAGGTACTCCTCCTCGCTGCCGACGATCTCGGCGAGCTTCTCGTTGTAGGCGTCACGCAGCTCGGTGTCCTCCGGGCGGAAGACGGTGCCGCCGGCACCGAACTGCTCCACGCCGTCGATGACGGCGACGAAGGTGTCGGTGACCTCGACCCCCGGGTCGCCCGAGGCGTTGTCGAGCATCCAGTTCAGGGAGATCCCGGTGAGCGCGAAGACGTCGGCCCGCCCGTTGGTGATGAGGTCCATCCCGTCCTGTGGGTTGCCGACCTCGGTGGCGTCGATCCCGAGTGCGCTGGCGTAGGTGGCCTCGATCGCACCGGTCATCGCGGCCATCCGCAGTCCGTCGTCCTGCGCCTCGGCGATGTCCTGCATGTCGTGCACGTCGAAGGGGTTGCCCTCCTCGACCATGAGCGCGGTGGTGTACTGGAACTCCGGGTCGGAGAAGATCGCCTGCTCGCAGCGCTCGGGCAGGATCGACATGCCCGCCGCGACGACGTCGAAGTGGCGGGCATTGAGGCCCTGGATCAGCTGGCCGAACTCGGCCTGCACGCCCTCGACGTTCTCGATGCCGAGCTCACCCCAGATGCGCTTCTGCAGCGCGACGGAGGCGCCGACGAGCTCGCCCTCGTCGTTCTGGAAGCTGTAGGGCGCCTCACCGGCGAAGCCGACGGTGATCGTGCCCTTCTCCTGGAGGGCCTCCAAGGTGCTCTGGCCGGCCTCGGTCTCCACGGCTCCGCCGGTGCCACCGTCGTCTCCGCCGCATGCCGCCAGCCCCAGGGCAACCGCTGCGGCTGCTGCGGGGATCGCGACCCGTCGGCGTGAAAGATTCGTGGTCATCATGGTCCCTTCGGTTTGCACGAGGCAGTGCTTCCCGAAACCGATCCCAGGCCGCAGGCTGCGTTGCCCGGAGACGGCCAGGCGCCCCGAGTGGTCATGTGCCCCGCCACGCTAGGGAAGTCCGGGAGGGATGACAACAGGGTGGTTCGTCCGGATTTCACGCGGCGAACGGTGCGCGACACCCGGTGTTATCCCCATGACGACGCGCAGAGGTCCCGGTCCGTCGAGGAGCGGGACCACCTGTCACGGCGTCCGAGATCCGGTGCGTGATCGTTATCGCACCGAGATGTACTTTACTTGGACTTGACTATGACCGGGACACCTGTAGACCTTCTCGGTGGCTCACTGCAGCGCGGGGATGACCTCACGCTCGAAGAGCTCGATGCCGCTGGTGTCGTAGGCGGCCTCGGGGAAGTAGAAGATCCCGTAGGTCATCCCGAGGTCACGCAGCGCGCGGAGGTTCTCCACGATCTGCTCGGGGGTGCCGCACGCGGGCATGCCGCGCACCGAGCGCAGCTGCTTCTCCACGCCGTCCTCGGGCACGCCCACCGAGCGGAGCCGGTCGGCCAGCCGCTCGAGCCGGTCGGTCACCTCGGCCTCGTCGCGCCCGATCGCGACGTTGTAGTTCGCCGAGCGGACGATGCGGTCGTAGTCGGTGCCGACGTCGCGGCAGTGCTCGGCGAGGACCGCGGACTTGTGGGCGAAGGCCTCCGGCGTCCCGTCGAAGTTCGTGTAGTCGGCGTAGCGCGCCGCGATGCGCAGCGTCACGCGCTCACCCCCGCCGGCGACCCACAGCGGCACACCACCCTCCTGGAGGGGGAGCGGCCGACAGATGGCGCCGTCGACCGCGTAGTGCCTGCCGCTGAAGGTGGCCACGCCCTCGCGCCAGGCCTGGCGCATGATCTGCACGCCCTCCTCGAGCATGGCCAACCGCTCCCCGGCCCGAGGGAAGCCGTACCCGTAGGCGCGCCACTCGTGCTCGTACCAGCCCGCACCGATCCCCATCTCGATGCGGCCACCGCTGACGTGGTCCACGGTCGCGGCCACCTTGGCCAGGTACATCGGCGGGCGGTAGGCCATGCAGGTGCACATCTGCCCGAGCCGGACCCGCTCGGTCGCGGCCGCGAGCGCGGCCATGAGCGTCCACGCCTCGTGCGTGGCCTCCTCGCTGGGCACGGGCGTGGTGTGGAAGTGGTCGTACACCCACACCGACTCCCACGGCCCGGCGTCGGCACGCCGGGCCAGGTCGCGCATGACCTGCCAGTGCCGCTCCTCCTCGATCCCGACGAGGTCGAATCTCCAGCCCTGGGGAATGAACATTCCGAATCGCATGCGCGGAGCGTACGTCAGGTCACGGACTGGTCACGGCACGCGCGCTGCGGCACGACGTCCCGGCCCCTTGCGTACCCTGGTCGCGTGGACACCGGGGAAGACACGGCGCGGGATGCCGAGGAACGCATCTGGACCGTCCCGAACGCCATCAGCTTCCTCCGGCTGGCGCTCATCCCGGTCTTCGCCTGGCTCATCGTCGCCGAGCACGACGCCGCCGCACTCCTCGTCCTGGCCGTCGCCGGGGCGTCGGACTGGGTGGACGGGTACGTGGCCCGCAGGTTCGACCAGGCGAGCCGGCTGGGCCGCATGCTCGACCCCGCGGCCGACCGCCTGTACATCTTTGTCACCCTCATCGGCCTGGCCTACCGCGAGCTCGTGCCGTGGTGGCTGGTCGCCGTCATCGTCGCCCGCGAGCTCGTCCTCGCCGCCACGCTCCCGGTGCTCCTCCGCCACGGCTACGGCCCGCTGCCCGTCCACATGGCCGGCAAGGCGGGCACGTTCTGCCTCATGTATGCATTCCCGCTGCTCCTGCTCGCCTCGGTGCCCGGCCTCGTCGGGGACGTCTCCTGGACGGTGGGCTGGGCCACCGCGCTGTGGGGCGTGGGGCTGTACTGGTTCGCCTGCCTGCTCTACCTCGAGCAGGTGGTGCGGATCGTGCGCCGGGACCGACGGGCGACGAGCACCGCATGACCGGCCGGCGGCCCGACCAGTCGATGACCCTCCTGCGGGAGGTCGTCGAGCGCCCGCTCGACCCGGGCTACGCCGAGGCGGCCCGCCGGCGCGCCGAGGGACGGGCCCCGGCGCTGCCACTGTGGCGCAAGGTCGTCATCGGGGTGCTCGCTGCCGCGCTCGGCGCGGGGGCCGTGTGGGCCACCCGCGAGCTGCGCACCCCGGCCGACGCCGCCGGTGAGGCGCGCACCCTGCTGCTGTCGCAGATCGACGAGGGGGTCGCCCGGGCCGAGGCGCTGCGTGCCGAGAACGCCGCCCTGGCCGAGGCGATCGACCGGCTGCAGGAGGAGTCCCTCGCCGGCACCGACCCCGAGTTCCTCGAGCGGGTGCGCCTGCTCACGCTCAGCGCCGGCGGCGCCCGGGTGCGCGGCCCGGGCGTGACGATCACGCTCGACGACTCCCGCGAGGCGCAGGCCGGGGAGCCCGACTCCGACCTCGGCCGGGTGCAGGACCTGGACCTGCAGGTGCTCACCAACGCGCTGTGGGCGGCCGGGGCGGAGGCAGTGGCGATCAACGGGCACCGGCTGTCCACCGTGAGCGCCATCCGCTCCGCCGGGCCGGCGATCCTCGTGGACCTGGCCCCGCTGGCCCGCCCCTACGTCGTCGAGGCGGTGGGCGACCCGGACGAGATGCAGGCCCGCCTCACCCGCAGCTCCGCCGGGGCCCACCTGGTGACCCTCCGGGAGACCTTCGGGATCTCGGTGACCATCGCCGAGTCGGCGGACCTCGTCCTGCCCGGGACGAGCGCGCGCACGCTGCGCCACGCCGAACCGTTGGCCGAACCGGCCCCGGACGAACCATGATGGTTCGCCACAGGTCCGCGCAGGCGTCGAGGGAGGGGTGGTGAATGTTCGCCGTCATCGGGCTCGTCATCGGCGTCGTCGTCGGTGTGGTCGTCGAGCCGACCGTGCCCACGGCCCTGCAGCCGTACCTGCCGATCGCCGTCGTCGCCGCGCTCGACGCCCTCTTCGGGGGCCTGCGCGCCTACCTCGACGGGGTCTTCGACGACCGGGTCTTCGTCGTCTCCTTCCTCTCCAACGTCCTCATCGCGGCGCTGCTCGTCTTCCTCGGTGACCAGCTCGGCGTCGGCGCGCAGATGACGACGGCGGTGGTCGTCGTCCTCGGCATCCGGATCTTCTCCAACGCGGCGGCCATCCGGCGCCACGTCTTCAAGGCCTGAGGCGCGTGCAGCACATGGACGGGCAGATCCGACCGGCCCAGCCCGGCGGGGGAGAGGGCAACGGCCTGGCCCGGCTGCGCCGGCTGTTGCTCGGGCGCCACCGCACGTGGGTGCACGTCCTCATCGTCCTGCTGTGCACCGCCGTCGGCTTCGCCCTCGCCGTCCAGGTCCGCCAGACCCAGTCCGACACCTACGCCGCCATGCGGCAGGACGACCTCATCCGGCTGCTCGACGAGCTCACGGTCCGGAACCGGGAGCTCACCGACGAGGGCGTCGAGCTGCGCCGCGAGCTCGCGGAGCTGGAGTCGGGCTCCAGCTCGCGGGCGGCAGCGCAGGAGGCGGCGGCCCAGCAGGCCCGGGTGCAGGGCATCCTCGCCGGGGCCCTGCCCGTCGCCGGTCCCGGGGTGGAGATCGTCGTCCACGACCCCTCCGCCCAGGTCAGCGCCCCGACCTTCGTCACCGTGCTCGAGGAGCTGCGCAACGCCGGCGCGGAGGCGATCGAGCTCAACGGGCAGCGGATCACCGCGTCGAGCTGGCTGGGCACGAGGGCCGGCGGCCTCGTGGTCAGCGGCGTGGACATCTCACCCCCGTACACCTGGCGCGCGATCGGCGACCCGCAGACCCTCGCCGTCGCGCTCGACATCCCCGGCGGGGCGCTGGCCTCGATCCGGGCCGCCGGTGCGGCCGCCGAGGTCACCCAGCGCGACCGCATCGAGATCACCTCGGTGCGCGCCCTCACCCCGCCGGAGTGGGCCACTCCGGTCCCTGTCGAGGACCGCTGACGGCACTCCGGACGCGACAACCTGTCACTGGCGTGCCAACGCGAACTATGGTGGTGTCGTGAGCCGGGTGACAGGACCCGGTCGGGTGTCGCTGGAGGGGAGTTCACGCAATGGGAACCGAACCGGAACCGCAGGACGTGTCGAGCACGACAGCCCGGTTCGGAGCGATCGGGGCCGGTGAGGACACCACCGCCCGGGCCGACGTTCCGCCGCCCGACATGGCGGCCATCGAAGGCCTGCCCCCCGGTCACGCCCTGCTCATCGTGCAGCGCGGCCCCACGGCCGGTGCCCGCTTCCTCCTCGACACCGAGCGCACGCTCGCCGGGCGCCACCCGACGGCCGACATCTTCCTCGACGATGTCACCGTCTCCCGCCGCCACGCCGAGTTCATCGCGCACGAGGGCGGGTACATCGTCCGCGACGTGGGGTCCCTCAACGGGACCTACGTCAACCGCGAGCGCATCGACTCCGCCGTGCTCCAGGCCGGGGACGAGGTCCAGATCGGCAAGTACCGGCTCACCTACCACCCGAGCCCGAACCGCGGCGACGCCTCCGCCTCGTGAGCGCGACGGCACGCCGCGCGAGCGGTCCGGAGAAGGAGGAACCGCAGGAGCAGGAACGTCGGCCGTGGCCGCCATGGGCCTCCACCGAGCCGACGATGAGCATCGGGGCGGTCCTGGCGGTGCTGCAGCCGGAGTTCCCGGCGGTGCGCATCTCCAAGCTGCGCTTCCTCGAGGAGCAGGGACTGGTCAGCCCCCGCCGCAGCGGGTCGGGCTACCGGATGTACAGCCAGGCCGACGTCGAGCGCCTGCGGTTCGCGCTGACCCAGCAGCGTGACTCCTTCCTCCCGCTGCGGGTGATCCGCGACCAGCTCGAGGATCTCGACGCCGGGCGTCCGGTGGCCAACGCCCCCGGCACCCGGGTGGTGGCCCGCGACGGCGAGCTCGTCCGGCCGCGGCCCTCGGCCAAGGTGCGCGCCGAGGAGATCGCCGACCTCACCGGGGTGAGCCTGGCCGAGATCGAGGAGATCGCCCAGGCCGGGCTCATCGTCGCCGACGCCCGCGGCCGGTACCCGGGCCGGGCGGTCGACATCGTCCAGCACGCCGCCGCGCTCTCCCGGCAGGGGATCAGCCCGCGCCACCTGCGCACCGTGCGCACGGCCGCCGAGCGCCACGCCGACACCATCGAGCAGGTCGTCGCCCCCGTCCGGGCCCAGCGCTCCGGAGCCGGCCGCGAGCGCGCCGCGGCCCGGGCACAGGAGCTCGGCGAGCTCTACGGGCGGCTGCACCTGGACCTGCTCCGGCTGGCCATCGACGATCTCGCCTGAGCATGTCCGGTCCGCGCGACACGGCCCCGCGAATACCCGCGCACGGGGCCCTCGATGGTCGTACGGTTGCGAGTATGCGAGAGATGGATGTGCTCGGCGTCCGAGTGAGCATCCCCGAGAACGAGGTCGTCGTCGTGCTGGCCGCGAAGGGCGGCGGCCGCACCGTGCTGCCGATCGTCATCGGGCCACGGGAAGGTGCCTCGATCGCGACGGCCCAGGCGGGCATCGTGCCCGAGCGGCCCCAGACCCATGACCTGTTCATCTCGCTCCTGGAGGCGACCGGGGTACGCCTGGAGGAGGTGCGGATCACCAAGCTCGAGCAGGGCACGTTCCACGCCGAGCTCGTGCTGTCCTCGGGACAGCTCGTCGACGCCCGCCCGTCGGACGCCATCGCGCTCGCGCTGCGGGCGCAGTGCCCGGTGCTGTGCGAGGAGGCGGTCCTCAGCGCGGCCGGCGTGGTGATGGACGCGGAGGACGAGGCCGACGTCGTCGCCGACTTCCAGGCCTTCCTGGAGAACGTCGAGCCGGAGGACTTCGAGACCTGACAGGCCGCGCCCCGGGAAGGCAACCCTCAAGTTCAAGTTGAGGGTGAGACACGCCGGGGATGATCCGTCCAGACGGCGCGCCGGGCGTGTCGTTGACTGCGCCCCTGCCGGGTCATAGCGTGGGGGACATCAGGGCCGGAGCACACACCTCGTGCACGGCGTGGACGAACGGGAGTGCACGTGAGCGGCAGCGACGCGACCGCCGGCGCGGCGAGCGGGATCCCACAGCGGGCACAGGGCATGCTCTTCGGCGACTCGTTGCCGGACCTCGACACCGAGACCGGCTACCGGGGTCCGACGGCCTGCCGGGCCGCCGGCATCACCTACCGCCAGCTCGACTACTGGGCCCGCACGGGGCTGGTCGAGCCGAGCATCCGCAGCGCCAGCGGGTCCGGGTCCCAGCGCCTGTACAGTTTCCGCGACATCCTCGTGCTCAAGGTGGTCAAGCGGCTGCTCGACACCGGGGTGTCGCTGCAGCAGATCCGCACCGCCGTCCACCACCTGCACGAGCGTGGCGTGGACGACCTCGCCGGGATCACCCTGATGAGCGACGGCGCGAGCGTGTACGAGTGCACGAGCGCCGACGAGGTCATCGACCTGGTCCAGGGTGGCCAGGGCGTGTTCGGCATCGCCGTCGGCCGGGTGTGGCGCGAGGTCGAGGGCACGCTCGCCGAGCTGCCCACCGAGCGCGCCGAGCGCGGCGCCCCTCCCGTGGAGGACGAGCTCTCCAAGCGCCGCCGCGCCCGCGACGCCGGCTGACCTCACCCTCCGTCCGGGTCGCCACCTCCCGGGTGGGCCGGGCTCCGCCTGGGGAGTTGTCCCCATCACGTTCGGCGGGCCGCGTGCCGGAGGTCATGCGGAGTACTCCTACTATCGAAGTATGAGTAATCCCATCGCCGGTTGGTACCCGGATCCTTCAGGAGACCAGAGCAAGCTCCGCTACTGGGACGGCACGTCCTGGACCGAGCACTACGCGCCAGCGCAGGGCGGTGGGCAGGCCACCGAGGCGGCCGGCCCCGACGGCTCGGGCACCTCCGGTGAGAGTGCCGTGACGGGCGATGCGCACAGCAGCGGCTCCGAGGAGGGCGCCGCGCAGGGCCAGGCCGACGCCGGCCAGGCACAGCAGGGCCAGTACGCCGGCCAGGCACAGCAGGGCCAGTACGCCGGCCAGGCACAGCAGGGCCAGTACGGCCGGCAGCCCACCGAGCAGCTCCCTCAGCACCAGTACACCCCGCAGGGCTACGGCCACGCACAGCCGCAGCAGGCGCCCGCCTACCAGACGCAGCAGGCTTACGGTCAGCCGGCCTACGGCCAGCAGTCGGCGCACCAGCCCTACACCCCCCAGGGCCAGCAGCCCTACGGGCAGTACCCGGGCAGCCAGCCCTACACCCAGTCGCCCTACGCCGGCCCGACGCAGGAGCAGGACCCGTACAACCAGCAGCCGGGCACCGAGGGGGGCGGCGGCTCGGGCAAGGGGCTGGTCATCGGCATCATCGTCGCGGCCGTCGTCCTCATCGTCGCCGCCGTCATCGCCG
This sequence comes from uncultured Georgenia sp., assembly GCF_937958535.1. GTDB lineage: Bacteria > Actinomycetota > Actinomycetes > Actinomycetales > Actinomycetaceae > Oceanitalea. Next base: position 39,290 of record NZ_CALGNQ010000058.1, read on the forward strand.
TCGTCCTGCTGCTCCGTGGCGGGGACGAGCCCGACGACCGGGCCACCGGTCCCGCATCCACCCCGGCACGTACCGAGCAGCCGAGCGACGAGCCGAGCGACGTACCGAGTGACGAGCCGTCCCAGGTGGGTGGCGGTGCGATGGACGGGGGCGAGCTCACGCTCGACACGGCGGTCGACGGCCGCTTCGACGAAGGGGGGACGTGGACGGCGACGCTGTCCGTCAGCGAGCCCACTCCCGTCGTCTTCGACGTCGTCGGCGAGCGGGGGGACCTCGTGCTCGCGGTCAGCGGCGGTTCGGTCGACGCCGAGAACGACGACCGCCGCGACTTCCTCGACGTCCGTGACTCCAGCCCGCTCGACCCGGCCCTGGCGCTCTTCCTCGAGCCGGGGGAGTACGAGGTCGTCGTCTCCGCGTACAGCGAGTTCTCCGACGGCGTCTTCACCCTGACGGCGCACTCGGTGGAGCTCGTCGCCCCCGGCGACACGGTCTCCGTCTCGGCAGGGGAGGACGACTTCTGGCTGGGCGCGTTCCAGCTCGACGAGGACGCGACGGTCGTCCTCGACACGGTGGCCACCGACGGTGACGGGGTGCTCGGGCTGTTCACCTCGGAGGGGGAGATGGACCAGGTCGACGACAGCGACGACGGCGCCGGTGAGTGGCGTGACCCGTACCTGCGCGCCGAGCTGCCGGCCGGCGTCCACTTCGTCAGCCTGCACGACTACTGGGGCGACCCGCTCGACACGGAGCTGACCATCTCGGTCGAGTGACGTCGACACCCTGAGCGCGGCGCCCCCGGAGAGCTCTCCGGGGGCGCCGCTGTGCATGCTGCGGTGTGCGGAGCCACGCGGGTCGGGCCATGCTGGGGTGGACGCCGCCGTCCGCACGGAGACCCCGACCAACAGGAACGAGGCATGACCCGCTCTCCAGTGCTCGAGTCACTCCCGGTCGCCGCCGCACCGATGGCCGGTGGGCCGACAACCCTCGCGCTGGCCGCCGCCGTCGCAGGCGAGGGCGCCTTCCCCTTCCTCCCGGGCGGCTACCGCGATGTCGCCGACCTCGCCGCCGACGTGGCCGACCTACGCCGCCGCGTCACCGCCTTCGGCGTCAACCTCTTCGTCCCGATGCCGCGCCGGCCACCCGACGAAGGTGCGCTGCGGGCCTATGCAGCCCGTCTCCGGCCCGAGGCCGAGCACCACGGGGTGGACGTCCCGTCGGTCGGGATCGGCGCGCACGACGACGGGTGGCCGGAGAAGCTCGCCCTCCTGCGGGAGGACCCGGTACCGGTGGTCTCGTTCACCTTCGGCCTGCCGGACACCCGCGACGTCACCACGCTCCACCGGGCCGGGACTCGGGTGCTCGTCACCGTGACCACGCCCGACGAGGCACGGGCGGCGCAGGAGATCGGGGTCGACGGGCTCGTGGTCCAGGGCAGCGCGGCGGGCGGGCACAGCGCCACCTTCGACCCCGAGCAGCTGCCCCGGCCGCTGCCCACCGACGAGCTGGTCCGCGCCGTGCGTGCCGCGACGGGACTGCCCGTCGTCGCAGGCGGGGGAGTCCACGGCCCCGAGAGCGTCAAGCGGCTGCTGCGCGCGGGGGCGGAGACGGTCGCCGTGGGGACCCTGCTCCTGCGCACCGAGGAGAGCGGCGCCTCCCCGACCCACAAGGCGGCCCTCGCCGACCCGCGTTTCACCGGCACGACGCTGACCCGCGCCTTCACGGGCCGCCCGGCCCGGAGCCTGCGCAACGGCTTCATCGACCGGCACGAGCGGCATGCCCCCAGCGGCTACCCGGAGGTCCACCTGCTCACCCGCGAGATCCGGCGCGCCGCCGCCCGGGCCGGCGACCCCGACCGGCTCCACCTGTGGGCGGGGACCGGCTACCGCAGCGCACCGACCGGACCCGCCGCGGACGTCGTCCGGCAGCTCGTCGCCTCCCTCTGACCTCCGTCCCTTGCGCTACACACAGCGTAGCGCTACGCTATCCGTAGCAGTCTGGTCGAGTGAGTGACTGGAGGTGCATCGAATGGCGACGACGACTGACGCACCGACGACCTCACGGCGCGAGCTGCGCACGGCGCGTCCGTGGCGCAGCTGGTCCGACTGGGTGGCCCTCGGGCTCGGCGCCTACCTCGCGCTCGCCCCGCTGTGGACGGGCGGGGCACCGGCGGCATGGTTCGCCACCCTCGGCGTGCTCACCGCCGCGGTCGCCCTGTGGGCGCTGGGCACCAGCTCGTCGGCACCGGCGGAGTGGACGCAGGCGGTCGTCGGGGTGGTGACCTTCTTCGCGCCCTGGATCGGCGACTTCGCCGGGGAGATGGCGGCGGCCTGGACCGCCCGGGTGGTCGGTGTCGCCGTGGCCGCGCTCGCGGCATTCGCCCTGGCGATGGCGGCGCGGACCAAGGCGTGAGCGCCACGCACGCCGTCCTGCGCCCGCACGCGGGACGGGACCTTAGGGGCCGGCCCAGCGCGGGCCGGCCCTCGGCATGTCTGCCCGCGGAGGGGAGAGCACCGTCGGGGGAGAGGGAGGGGAGCCGATGAGAAAGGCACGACCGCGCGCCGCAGCGCGCCGGACGGTGACGGACGCCAAGATCGCCGAGGCCGTCCTGGACATCATCCGCGGCCAGGGGGTGCGAGCGGTGACGGTCGACGCCGTCACGGCCCGGTCCGGGGTGGCGAAGACGACGATCTACCGGCGCTACGAGGATCGGTTCGAGCTCCTCGCCGGGGTCCTGGAGACCCTCGCCCCGGTGCCGGACCACAGCGACCATGCCGTCAGCAAGCGGGGGATGGCCCAGGTGCTGCGCGAGCTGCAGGACGTGTTCCAGGAGCGGGTGGGGCTGGCCGACGTCGGCCAGGTCCTGGCCGGGGAGGACTCGTTCCTGCGCCAGTGGCGCGAGAAGGTGGTCACCCCCGGTCTCGACGCGCTGCGCGGCTACCTGGAGCGCGGCACGGCGGAGGGCGCCTTCGACCCGTCCGTCGACCGCGACCTCGTCGTCGACATGATCGTCGGGGGCATGATCGTCCACCACGCGCGCAGCGGCGAGGTGGACGAGGGCTGGGCGGCGAGCATGGCCGAGGTGATCTGGCCGCTCCTGGAGACCTCGGCCAACTGACGGTCCACGGGCGCGCCCAGGGGAGGATCGCACCGGGCAGCTGCCGCGAGGAGATGCGCGACCCGCGGTCCGAGAGGAGGAGCACCATCCCGCCCGCCGACCTGAGTTGACATAATGTGCATTATCGGCGCGCCGTACCGAGGAACTGCCGCAGACGCCCTGAGCACACCCGACGCCCCCTGTTAGCCTCGCAACAGCGCATGTTGTTGCACGATCAACGATGGGGTCGGAGATGAGCACCGCCCGAGTGGCCGCCGGAGCACTCGTTGTCCTCGGATTGGCTGGGTGTTCCATCGACGGGACAACCGCCGAGCCCGAGGACATCACGGCCCAGATTGCCGAAGCTCCCTCCACGGGTCCATTCGACGTCGGGGACACCATTCCAGCCGGGGAGGTTGCCCCGCACGAAGCCCGGCGGGAGGTCGCCGAGCGTCTCGCGAGCGAGAACGACCGCGAGTTCGTGTGGGTCACCGATGCGTACACGATCGCCGAGGGCGGGGAGGTCGTTGAGACCTACTACGCGGTGGATGGCACCGGTGAGGCGTCCGACCGCGTCCGGGAAGAGTGGAGGATGTTCGACGACCCGGATGAGGCGCTCGACTACGCGAACGATGTCGTAGCCGATGTGAGCGAGCCGGAGCGATACGCCGTCATTCCGCTCGAACCGTGATCACCACACAGGCTCGATGACTGCGGCGTCGGGACCGGGCCGCCCGGCCGGGCACCGCTACTCCCGGCTCATGAACTCCCGTCCCTGCCGGCCGGCTCCCGGACACCAGCCCTACTGGCGGGCGAAGGAGACCTCGGTCGGGTAGCCGTCATGGGGATGGTCGAGCACCTGGGCGATGAGGGCGGCGGCGCTGCGCACACCGACGGCCCGGTCCGGGTCGTACTCCTGGCCCCGCGCATGGCGC
>NZ_CALGNQ010000059.1 GCF_937958535.1 uncultured Georgenia sp.
GTACCGGACCGGGGGACGGTGCCGACGGGCGCGCTCACGAGACCCCCGGGAGGGCGGCGAGCTGCTCGGTGAGGTCGACCACCGCGTCGACGTTGCGGACCCCGGCCTCGGTCGCGGGGAACGGGACGGTGAGGAAGCGCTGCTCGCGCACCGCGGGCAGCGCCGCCGTCACCGGGTTGGACTCCAGGACCTCGACCTTGTGCTCGGCGGAGTTCCACGCGGAGTCGACGAGGACGATGACGTCGGGGTCGCGCTCGGCCACCGCCTCCCACGACAGCGAGGTCCATGTGTCCGCGACGTCGGCGGCGATGTTCTCCAGCCCGGCGGCGGTCATGATCATCTGCGGCGCCCCGATCCCGGCTCCCACGAACGGGGTGTCCGACCCGGAGGAGTACCACAGCGCGGTGAGCCCCTCCCCGGTCGGGGTGACGGCGTCGAGGGTGGCGCGCTGCTCGGCGATGAGTGCGGCCGCCTCGTCCGGTGCGCCGAGGATCGCCCCGACCTCCTCGATCTCCGCGAAGACGTCCTCGAAGGTCAGCGGGTCGGGTCGGTGGGCCGGGTCCTGGCAGGCGGAGGGGGAGACGTAGGTGGAGATGCCCAGCTCCTCGTAGCCGGCGCGGTCACCCGCGCCGTCGTCGGAGAGGTTGGACTCCCATCCGACGTAGACGAGGTCGGGGGCCAGGTCCAGGACGGCCTCCCGCGACGGGTTGCGTTCGGCGAGGACCGGGGGCTCGGGGGCGCCGTCGGGCAGCGGTCCGTCGAGGAAGGCGGTGCCGACGATCCGGTCGCCCGCACCGAGGGCGATGACCATCTCGGTGGCCGAGGACTTGATCGTGACGATCCGCTCGGGCGGGGCGTCCAGGGTGGTCTCGGTGCCGCAGCTCGACACGGTCAACGGGAAGCCCGCCGGCTCGGCGGGCGACGCGTCGGACGTCGCGGCACCGGCGTCGTCGGCTGGGCTGCCGGCGCAGGCGGACAGGAGGAGGGCAGCCAGCGGGAGGGCGGCCAGGGCGCGGGAAGGACGGGACACGGCGACTCCAGGGCAGGTTCGAGGGACTCTGCGCAGTCACCACGCCGCGCTGCGGATCACGGGCCAAGGTCGCGGCCCGCCACCGGTACGACCGGGATCCGCGGGGACACTCTACTCCCGTCGCGCGGGCCGGCCGGAACTTTCCGTCATCTCCTCCAGCTCGCGTCCCTTCGTCTCGGGGACCTGCCAGAGCACGAAGAGCAGCGAGAGCACCGCGAACAGCGCATAGAGGCCGTAGGCCAGGGTGAGCCCGACCGCCGCGAGGCTGGGGAAGGTCGTGGAGACGACGAAGTTCGCCACCCAGTTCGCCGCCGAGGCGACCGACACCGCCGTCGCACGGAACTTGTTCGGGAACATCTCCCCGAGCATCACCCACATGATCGGACCCCAGGTCGCACCGAAGGACACGACGTAGAGGTTCGCCGCGACCAGCGCGATGGGCCCCCACGGCTGCGGCAGCGCGGCCGACTCACCGGTGCCCTGCGCCTGGGAGAACGCCACGGCCATCGTCGCCAGGGTCACCGCCATGCCGACCGAGCCGGCGATGAGCAGGGGCCGGCGCCCGACCTTGTCGACGAGGAGGATCGCCACGACCGTGACGAGGACGTTGGTCACCGAGGTGATGACCGACGTCGTCAGGGCCTCGCTCTCCGCGAAGCCGACCGAGCGCCACAGCGTGGTCGAGTAGTAGAAGATGACGTTGATCCCGACGAACTGCTGGAACACCGCCAGGGCGATGCCCACCCAGACGATCGGCTTGAGCCCCAGCGTCGTGCCGCGCAGGTCGCGGAGGGACTCGCGGGCCTCGCGCTGCAGGGACCTGCGGATCTCCTTGATCTTCGTGGCCACGTCCCGCACGCCGGTGTACCGGGTGAGGACGTCGGCGGCCTCCTCCTCCCGCTCCTGGTCGACGAGGTAGCGCGGGGACTCCGGGATGGTCAGCGCGAACAGGCCGTAGAGCACCGCGGGCACGGCCTCGGCCATGAACATCCACCGCCACGCCTCGCGGCCGAGCCACAGCTGCTCGGCCGCACCGCCCGCGGCGTCGGCGAGGAACGCGTCGCACAGCAGGGCGGCGAAGATGCCGAGGACGATCGCCAGCTGCTGCAGCGAGCCCAGGCGGCCGCGGACGTCGGCGGGGGAGACCTCGGCGATGTAGGCGGGGGCGATGACCGACGCCGCCCCGACCCCCAGACCGCCCAGGGAGCGCCAGGCGATGAGGTCCCACGTGCCGAACGCGAGCCCGGAGCCGACGGCCGAGGCGGTGAAGAGCACCGCGGCGACGACCATGACGCGCACCCGCCCCTGGCGGGCGGCGAGGGGGCCGGCGAACCAGGCGCCGACGACGCAGCCGAGCAGTGCAGAGGAGACGGTGAAGCCCTGGAGGAACCCGCTGATGCCGAAGTCCGCGCTCATCGCGTCGATGGCGCCGTTGATGACCGCGGTGTCGAAGCCGAAGAGGAAACCCCCGAGGGCGGCGGCGAGGCTGATGCCGAGGATCCGGGCGTTGAACGACGCCGGCGGGCCGTCGGTCCTGCTCATGGTCCCCTCCTCCGCGAGCCGTGCTGGCACGCTAACGCCGACCGCCCGGGTCGGCACGGGGAGGGGGTGCTCAGCCGGCGAGCTCGTGGTCCCGGTCGACGACGGCCTGGACACCGCGGACGACGGCGGGGGAGAAGCCGGCCTCCTCCATCGCCACGAGCCCGGCGATGGTCGTGCCCGCCGGGGAGCACACCATGTCGACGAGGTCGGCCGGGGTGACGCCGTCGCCGGCCCGCTCCAGGACCATCCGGGCACTGCCGAGGACGGCCTGGGCGGCGATCCGGGTGGCCAGCGCCTTGGGCATGCCGCCCCGCACCGCGCCGCGGGCCAGGGCGTCGACGAAGGTGAAGACGAAGGCGGGGGAGGAGCCGGCGATGGCGGTGAACACCGAGAAGTCCTTCTCGGCCAGCTCCACCGCCTCGCCGACGGCGCCGAAGATCTCCACGACGCGGGCGACGTCCGCGGCGCTCGCGGCGGTGTTGCCGCACACCGCGGCCATGCCGGCGCCCACCTGGGCGTTGACGTTCGGCATCACCCGGACGACGGGGACGTCGCCGGTGCCGAGCCCGTCCTCGATGGCGGCGAGCGAGATACCGGCCGCGATCGACACCAGCAGCGGACGGTGCTCGGCGACCTGCGCCGCCAGCCCCTCCAGGACGGCAGGCAGCACCTGGGGCTTGACCGCGAGGACGACGACCTCGCACCCGCCGACGACCTCCTGCGCGGACGCCGCGACGCGTGCCCCGACGGAGTCGGCCAGCGCCTGGGCGACGTCGTGGTGGACGTCGTGGAGGACGATCTCCTCGCCCGCGACCACCCCGGCGGCGGTGACGCCGCGGACGATGGCACCGGCCATGGTGCCCGCTCCGATGAACCCGATCGCCATACTTCCTCCCGCTGCCGCTTCGCGAACCGCCACAGTATCGCCGCGGGCGGGCCGCCCGGGCCAGGCACCATGGGGACATGACCGAGGAACACCCCGCCGCTGTCCGTCGCGCGCTCGTCACCGGCGCCTCGAGCGGGATCGGCGCGGCCACCGTGCGCCGCCTGCGGGCCGACGGGTGGGATGTCGTCGCCACCGCCCGCCGCGCCGACCGGCTCGCCGACCTGGCCCGCGAGACCGGCTGCGCCGTGGTCCCCGCCGACCTCACCGTCGAGGACGACCTCGCCGCGCTGGTCTCCGCCGTCCGGGCCGGCGGGCCGCTGCACAGCCTGGTCAACAACGCCGGCGGGGCGATCGGCGCCGACAGCGTCGAGCACGGCCGCCCGGAAGACTGGCGGGCGATGTTCGAGCTCAACGTCGTGTCGACGCTCCGGCTCACCCAGGCGCTGCTGCCCGACCTGCGCGCCTCCGGCGCCGGTGACGTCCTGCTCGTCACCTCGACGGCCGCGCTGGACACCTACCCCGGCGGGGGCGGGTACGTCGCGGCCAAGCACGCCGAGCGGGTCATCGCCACGACGCTGCGGCTCGAGCTCGTCGGTGAGCCGGTCCGCGTGCTGGAGATCGCTCCCGGCATGGTGCGCACCGAGGAGTTCGCGCTCAACCGGCTGGGCGACCCGGCGGCCGCGGCCAAGGTCTACGAGGGGGTCGCCGAGCCGCTCGTCGCCCAGGACGTCGCCGACGCCATCGCGTGGGCGCTGAGCCGTCCGCACCACGTCAACGTCGACCTCATGGTGCTGCGCCCGCGGGCCCAGGCGAGCAACACGGTGGTCGCGCGGGACGGCGCCTGAGCCCCGCGGTCAGGACAGTGCACCCGGGTCGCGGACGAGCCCGCGCTGGACCCGGCCCACGCCGCGCCACAGCGCGACGGCCGGGACCACGCACGCCACGGTGAGCAGCGTGCTCGCCGCGGCGATGACGGCGAACCCGGCGGCGTCCAGGGCGTCCCCGCCGGGGACCCGGGTGAGTGCGAAGACGGCGACGCTGCCGAGGCACACCGCAGCGAACCCGGCGAGGGCGGCCAGGACGAGGCGGGGGTAGACCTCGGGGCGGAGCGCCGAGAGCAGCGCGTGCAGGCCGTGCCCGAGGGTGGGGCGCGGCGCGGGCACGTCGGTCAGCCACGCCTCGGCGGCGCGGGAGATCCGTCTGCCCGCGAGCAGCAGGGCACGGCCGCGCACGACCGCCCAGGCGCCGGCCGCCCCGGCGACGGCGACGGCCAGGGCACCGGCCACCCCGGTGAGCGGGCCCTCCCTCCCGAGGGACGTGGCCACGACCATGACCGTGCCGACCGCGGCGACGACGACGGCGGCGACCACCGCCGCCCACAGCCCCACCCCGGTGAGCAGCCGCCGCGCGGCGGTGTACTCCCGCACGAGGGCGTGGACGGCCCTGCGGCGGTGCGAGCCGCCGCGGCGGCCGCCGCCCTCCGCCGCGCGCAGGTACGGCTCGACCGTGGGCGGGACGAACCTCACCCCGCGCGATCCTCGAGGTCGGTCACGGGCAGCACGCCCGCGGCCCGGGCGACGCCCTGCGGCTCCTCGCTCCCGACATGGACCCCGGCCGCGACGGCGCTGACGACGTGGGCGAGGAGGGGGCGGTGCTCGCGTCGCTGCGAGCTGCCGGTGACGACGACGAGGTGGTGCGGGCGCCTCGGCAGGGAGACGGCGACGACGCAGCCCGCGAGCCGTTCCACCGGCAGCTGCGCCGGCAGACCGGGCGGCGCCGCGTCCGAGACGTGAGCGGGGGAGCCGTGCGCCCTGCCGAGGAGGGTCCGCGGCGACAGGGTGACGAACGCCTGCACCGCCGACCGTCCGTCGACGAGGGTGATGTCCTCGGCCGAGTCGACCTGCCCGGTGTGCCCCAGGGCCCGCTCGACGAGCGCCACCGGGTTGAGGGGGCCGGCGGCGACCCGCTCCACCATCGTGGAGAACGTCCACACGGCCGGCTCGTCGTCCACTGCGGTGAGCACGACGCCCGCGGAGGTGACCCGCGACCCCGCCATCGCCTCGCGGGCGGCCCGCAGTCCCGCGTACAGGGTGTCCGTCCGGCCGTCGCCCAGGTGGGTGCGGACCGGCTCGACCATGTCGCGCCAGTGCCGTTCCGCGCGCTCGTCGGTGTCGAAGGCGGCGATCTCGACGTAGCCGGGCGGGGTGGGCACCCAGAAGCGTTCGCCGGTGGCGGTCGCGGTCACTGCGCGGCCTCCCGCGCCCGCACCGCCTCCTGCTGCTCCTCGGTGACGAAGCCGTGCCCGCCGAAGAGGTTCTGGAAGCGCTCGGCGGTGCGGGACCACATGTCCCCGGCCTCGTTGATGCCCTCGACGGTGTCGACGACGTTCTGGGTCTCCTCGTGGGTCCGGCCGTAGATGTACCCCCAGGAGGCGAGCGGGCCGACCGGGTCGAAGCTGAGCGCTGCCGTCGCGACGGCGCCCCCGCCCGCGGAGGTGGAGCCACCGGCCAGCACCGGCACGAGCCCGGACAGGCCGCCGTGGTTCTGGGCGATGGTGCCTAGCTTCGACACGAGCGAGCCCAGCGCCCAGCCGGCGAGGAGGCCGAGGGCGCCGGCGACCATCTCCGAGGCGTCCTCCCGGCCACCGGCCCACTGCACGGCGTCGATCGCCACGGCCGTGACCGCCAGCCCGAGGGCGACCTTGCCCAGCACCGCGGCGGCGGCTGCCCACCCGAACGGGGTGAGGAGCAGCGCGACGACGGCGGCGGCGGCGACGACGAGGCCGAGGATGTCCACCAGGTCCTCGAGCGCCGGCAGCAGGTAGTCCTGGACCCAGTCGTGGATGTCGCTCACCCAGCCGGTGAAGCTCTCCCACCAGCTCTTGTCCGGGGCCTGCGCCGCGGCGTCGGTGAGGCACGCGGCGACGTACTCGGCCTGGCTGTGGTAGGTCTCGAGCAGCGCGTGCGCCTCGCCCCGGACGGCCTCGAGCTCACCGGTCGCGGCGTCGAGCCGCGCGGCAGGGCCCTCGGTGTCGACGTCCGGGTCGTCGCTCAGCTGCGCGGTGGCGAGCTCCCCGGCGGCGTGCTCCACGGCGGCCAGGGCGCCGGCGGCGCGCGCCTCGAGCTGGACGGCCTGCTGCTGGAAGCCGGCGAGCGACGTCGCCCAGGTCTCCAGGGCGGCCGCGGCGGCCGCGAAGCTCTCGGCCGCCGTGGTCACCTGCGGGGTGAGCTCCTGCGACATCGACTCGTGGAAAGCGGTGGCCGTCTCACCCTGCCAGTCCTGCTGCCCGACGCCGGCGAGGACGTCGGCGGCCTCCCGGATGCTCGCTGCGGTGGTGCGGACCCGCTCGGCGACCTCCTCGGCGGAGGCGAGCGTCCCGGGGGCGGGGTCGAGACCGAGGGCGGGGAAGGTCTGCATCAGTGCACCTCCGGGACCGGGTCGGTGCTGCCGCCCCCACCGGACTCGAGCGCCTCGGCCAGCCCGGCGTCGAGGTCGGCGAAGCCCTCGGCGATGAGCGCCAGGCCCTGGGCACCGTTGCCGGCGGCCTCGGCGAGCTTGTCGATGCCGTGCTCCCACTCCCGGCCGAAGGTGACCAGGGCCGCGCGCAGCGCCTCGTTGCCGGTGATGTCCTCGGGCATCGCCGCCATCGTGGCCGTCGCCCCCGACAGCACCTCCCGGATGTTCTCCAACGTCGTGCGCGTCGCTGCCAGGGCGTCGCCGTCGATGAACAGGTCGACCACGTGATCTCCTCCCCGGACGTGCCCGTGCACGTCCTGCCCGGACCATCATGGCGACACCGGTTGCCGATGCCCACCGTCGGGGATGGGGAGTTCTCCCTATGGCGGACGCGCTACCCGTCCGGCCCGGCGATGCGGCTACACTCGCCTGAGCAAAGGCTGTGACCCGGCAATCACCGGTGAGCCGCCGGAAGAACAGGGCGCCAGCCCCCAGTAGACCCGGCCGGTAGCGGACCGTCATCTCCGCACTGGAGCGGCCCCGGGCCGCGGCACCTGCCGCGGACCCGACGGCAAGCGAGGTGGTACCGCGGCAGCGGACCCGCCCGAGGCGGGACGCCGTCGTCCTCGCACCACGTACGACGACGAGGAGCACCACCACCCATGGCTGCTGAGCCCACCCCCGCACCCGCCCCCCGCTACCCGCGCCACCGCGCCGACGGCGAGGTCCCGGCCTCCCCGCGGTTCCCCGACCTCGAGCGGGAGGTGCTCGCCTACTGGAAGTCCGACGGCACGTTCCAGGCGTCGATCGACAACCGGCCGGCCGGGGAGAACGGCAGCAACGAGTTCGTCTTCTACGACGGCCCGCCGTTCGCCAACGGGCTGCCGCACTACGGGCACCTGCTCACCGGGTACGTCAAGGAC
>NZ_CALGNQ010000060.1 GCF_937958535.1 uncultured Georgenia sp.
CGACCTCGACCGCGGTCTCACCGAAGATCGGGTTGTACTCGGCGACGAAGCTCAGGCGGCCGTCGGCGAGCGCCTGCAGCGCGTTCTGCGTGCCGTCGATCGTGGCGATCTTGACGTCGACGCCCGGCTGGAGGCCGGCGGCCTCGGCGGCCTGCGCGGCGCCCAGGCCCATCTCGTCGTTCTGTGCGAACACGAGGTCGATGTCGTTGCCCTCGGACTGGAGGACGGTCTCGAAGACGCTGCGCGCCTCCTCGGTCGACCAGTTGGCGGTCTGCGCGCCGACCTTCTCGAAGGCCGGGTTGCTGCCGATGACCTCGTCCCAGCCCTCGTTGCGCTCGTTGACGACGGACACCCCGGCCGGGCCCTCGAGCACGTAGTAGCGCGCGCCGTCCGGGAACTCGGAGATGGCCCACTCGGCCACGGAGGCGGAGACCTCCTTGTTGTCCGGGGCGATCCGGGTGACGTAGAGGTCGGTGTCGTCCGGCTCGATGCCGCGGTCGATGAGGATGACCGGGATCTCGGCCTCCTGCGCCCGGCGCAGGGAGTCCTCCCAGCCGGAGCCCTCGGTCGCGGAGAGCAGGATGATGTCCACCCCCTCGTCGACGAAGGAGGTGAAGGCGGCGATCTGCGACGCCTGGTCGAGGTTGGCGGCCGGGGCGAACTTGAGGTCGTAGCCGGCCTCCTCGGTGAACGTGTCCTGGATGTTCTGCTCGTTCGCCTGCCGCCACGCGCCCTCGGGGCCGACGGCGACAAAGCCGATCGTCGTCAGGTCGTCGGACGAGCCGCCGCCTCCGCCGGTGCTGTCGGCGTCGGCGTCACCGTCGCCACCACCGCCGCATGCTCCGAGCGCGAGGGCCGCCACCATGGCGGCCGACGTCGCGAGAAGGCGGCGAGACCTCTTCGTGCTCATATCCTGCTCCTTTGCGTCACTCGACACCCGATGTGTCCGTGGCCGGTGGGGAGGAACCGGCGAGTGTCGATGCCAAGACTTGCACGGTCGACGTTAACGCTAACATTCTGACCCAGTCAACTCGCTCGGACGATTGTGACCCGCCTGTGACCTGGGATGCAGGCCGTCCTGTCGGCTGCCCGAAGGGGGGCGCGCCAGCAGCGGCCACCTGTCCGTCCGCCCGTGTGGCGGTCGGTGCGCAGACTCCGCGGCACCGGCTACGCTCCGTCGTGCGGGCGCGGCGCGGAGATCTCGCCGACGATTCGGTCCCGCGGCCGTAGCGAGTGTGGGGGAGCCACGCAGACGTGAGCAGTGACAAGGCACCGGTGATGTCGGACGTCGCCGCGCGGGCGGGGGTCTCCCACCAGACGGTCTCCCGCGTGCTCAACTCACCCGACCTCGTGCGTCCCGCGACACGCGCCAGGGTGCTGCGCGCCATCGAGGAGCTCGGCTACCGGCCCAACCTCTCCGCGCGGGCGCTGGCCACCAAGCGCTCCCGGCTCATCGGCGTCGTGTACCCCTCGGGCCTGCTCTTCGGACCCAGCCACACGACGATGGCGATCCAGGACGCCGCCCGGGCCGCCGGCTACACGACCGTCTCGGCGAGCACGGAGGGCGCCACCGCGAGCCCGCACGACACCTTGGAGTTCTTCCTCGACCTCGCCGTCGAAGGGATCGTCATCGTCGCGCCGACCACCGAGACGGCGCAGGCCGCACGCCGGCTCGCGGGCTCGCTGCCCGTCGTCATCATCGCCGCCGGCCTCGGCGCGGGGACGCCGGCGCACGTCGTCGCCGTCGACCACCAGCTCGGCGCCCGCCTCGCCACCGAGCACCTCCTCGCACGCGGCCACCGCGACATCGTCCACATCGCCGGCCCGGAGAACTGGTTCGACGCCCGCGCCCGCATCGCGGGGTGGCGTGCGGCCCTCACCGACGCCGGGCTGCCGGTCCCGGACGTGCTACCGGGGGGCTGGGACGCCCGGACGGGCTATGCGGTCACCCGCGAGCTCGTCCGCCGGCCCAGCCTGCCCACCGCAGTCTTCGCCGCCAACGACCTGCTGGCGCTGGGCGCGATGCGCGCACTCCACGAGGCGGGGCTGCGCATCCCCGAGGACGTCGCCGTGGTGGGCTACGACGACGTGCCCGGCAGCGACCACTACCACCCGCCGCTCACGACCGTCCGCCAACCCTTCGCGGAGGTCGGCCACCAGGCCATCGAGGTGCTCCTCGCGGCGATCCGCTGGAGCGAGCCCGGCGAGGTGCTCTCGCGGCCCCAGCTCGTGGTACGCAGGTCCTCCGGCCCGCAGCCCGGGTGACCTCCACCCACAGTTCCCCCGTCCGACCCACCGAGGAGTCCAGCCATGCCCAGCCGTCCCCCTGCCGTCGAGCTCGCAGCGGGCGACTACGCCGCCACCGTCGTGCCCGTGGGCGCGGGTCTGGCCGGCCTGAGCCACCAGGGCCGCCGGCTCGTCGTCCCCCACGCACCGGACGAGCTGCCCGCCGGGTACGTCGGCAAGACGCTCGTCCCCTGGCCCAACCGCATCACCGGCGGTACCTACGAGTACCGCGGCACCGTCCACGAGGTCCCCGTCAACGAGCATGCGACGGGCGCGGCCCTCCACGGCCTGGCCTGCTGGAGCGTGTGGGACGTCGTCGAGCAGTCCCCCTCCCACGTCGTCCTCGAGCTCGAGCTCGCCCCGCGCTACGGCTACCCCTTCCACCTGTGCAGCCGGGTGTCCTACCGGCTCGACGCGGGCGCGGGCCTGACGATCGCGATCACGACGACGAACATCGGCGCGGACGTCGCGCCCTACGGTGCGTCGACGCACCCCTACCTCAGCTGTGACGGGCGGCCGGTCGACGAGTGCGTGCTGCGCTCACCGGCGCGCTCCGTCCTCGACGTCGACGAGCGGCTCAGCCCGCTGGAGGTGGTCCCGGCCGCGGACCTGGGCCTCGAGCTCACCGGTACCGCGCCGCTCGGCGCGGTGAGCATCGACCACGCGTTCACCGACCTCCCGGAGGACGGGTGGACGGTCTCCCTGGCCGACCCGACGACGAGGCTCACGGTGCGTCTCCACGCGCGTGCGCCGTGGCTGCAGATCTACAGCGGTGAGCTCGTCGGGCGCCGCGGTGTGGCGGTCGAGCCGATGACCTGTCCGCCGGACGCCTTCAACTCCGGGACCGACCTCGTCGAGCTCGCCCCGGGTGAGGAGCACACGCTGGAGCTGCGGATCGACGCCACCGTCGCCGCCTGACCCCCCGCGTAGCTCCTCGGCCACGGTGACGTGGCGTCGTGCGTCGCGGTGGCGTGGCGGCCCGGATGGGTGGGACACGGCTCCCGCCCACCCGGGCCGTCGGGTCACCCGCAGGAGCGGGCGTCGTACTCCACGGTCAGGGAGTCGCTGACGAGGTCCCCGTCGCGGGTGGCCTCCCCCGTGACCGACACCCTCCCCTCGTCGATGTCGACCTGCCGCGTGGTGAACGCGAAGGACGCCGCCCGACCGGCGGGGAGCGTGGTCTCCCGCTCCCCGTAGGGCGAGGAGACCGTGACCGTCACCGGGACGTCGTCGTCGTTGCTGACGCGGACGGTCTGGACGACGCGTCCGACGACGCACCGGGTGTCGGCGGTCGCGGCGAGGTCCAGCGTGCCGCCCTCGCGCGGCTCGACCGTCACCGTGACCGTGACGGTCTCGTTGCCCGGCGCGACCTCCTCGTGCGCCTCCATGTCGAAGACCGGCATGCCGTCCGCGGCCCAGTGGACACGGCGGACGAACATGTCCCGGCCGGACAGGCCGTTGTGGTCCGTCCGGGCGTGGAAGACGTAGAGGAGGTTGTCGTCCTCGTCGTGGGACCACATGCCGTGGCCGGTCCCCAGCTGCCACTCCCCGTTGAAGATCCCGGACTTCTGGATCGGGTAGTTGAGCTTGGTCCACACGTCCGGGTCGGTGAGGTCGGCGCCCTGTCCCGCCGGGGCGGTGAGCAGACCGGTGGTGTAGGTGTCACCGACGGTGGAGCCGGAGTAGATCATGTAGATCACCCCGTCCCGCACGTGGACGTTGGCCCCCTCGGCGATCGTGTTGTCCCACGCGTACTCCGGCGCGGTGAGGCGCACTGGCTCGGAGGTCAGGCGGGTCGGGTCGGCGGGGTCCATCTCGGCGATGAACAACGCCCCGAGCATCTGCCACACGTAGTAGGACTGGCCCGAGTCCTGGAAGTAGGTCATGTCCAGGGAGATCTCCTGGACCGGGTTGAGGATCGACCCATCGGCGCGCAGCACCTTCTCCGCCTTGGTCCAGTTCTCCGGGACGGCGGGGTCGAGGTGGTTGCCCTCCTCGTCCTTCTTCAGCCGGATGATGCTCGCCCGGCCGGTCCACATGTCCGGCCGGCCGTTGGAGCCGTCGTAGCACGGCATGAAGAGGATCGACAGCGTGTCGTCGATGAGGTGGATCTCCGGTGCCCAGAAGCACCCGGTCATCACCCCGCCGTCCGCGTCGGTGTCCCCCGCCCGGAGCAGGTCGACCTCGACGGTGCGGCCCTCGGCGACCGCCTCGTCGGAGAGGTCCTCGATCCGGTCGGCGACCCGGAAGGGCATGTGCGGCCCGTTCGCGGGGTCGATCGGGTTCATGTGGAGGTCCTCGGTGGCGATCATGAGGAACTTCGTCTGCCCGTTGTGGTCGAACCGGAAGATCGTCGGGTCGGCCCGCTCGTCCGCGAAGGGCGTCGGGTACTCCGGTGCCTTGATGCGGCCGGTGACCTCGTAGCTCCCGGGGGTGCTCGTGTCCACGGCCGCGAGGGACTCCTCGTCCCACTCGACCGCGCGGGAGGCCGTCGAGCCGTCGTTGTAGCCGAGCTCGGCCCGGGCGGGCAGGTCGGTGACGTCAAGGGCGGTCCCCTGCGCCACGGTCACGCCGTCGAGCGGACGCACCTCGGTGTTGACGGTGCGGCCGAAGCGCACCCGCAGCCCCTCGGCGACCTCCGGCGTGACTGGCAGGGAGTTGCCCGTGGCGTAGTTCGGCACGCCGGCCCCGGTGACCCCGGCGGTGGCCGCGACGACACCCCGCTGGACGGCGGAGCGGGTCGTCGGGTCGGTGAGGTCGGTGAGGGTCGTGTACATCGCTGCCCCGGCATCCGACGTCCAGGTGACGACGTAGTGCCCGGCGGCGCTGTCGTAGACCACGGCGGGGTCGTTGACGCCGCTCGTCACGCCGAGGTCGACGAGCCCGACCTCCTCGTAGCTGCGCAGGTCGGAGCTCCGGGCGAGGAGCATGCTCGAGGCCTGGGTCCCGTCGTCCCCGCCGTTGCGGGCGGTCCGGGTGGCGACGATCCCGAAGGAGCCGTCGGCCAGGTAGAACAGGTGCGGGTCGCGCAGGCTGCGCACGATGCTGCTCGACGTCCCCGTCAGGGGCGGCGTCGTCGACGTCTTCGCGAAGAAGATGCCGTAGTTCTCGTTGAGGGGTGCCCACTGCCCGTCCTGCTCCAGGGCGAGGTGCATGCTCAGCGCGACGTCGGCGTTGTTCGCCTCGCTCGCGCTCGTCGGCACACGGCTGTAGGCGAGGAGCTGCTCCGCACCGTCCTGCGGCAGCACCCGGACGCTGAAGGACCGCTCGGCGCTGTGCCCGGTGGCGCTGTCGGTGACCCGCAGTGTGATCTCGGCGTCCACCGCGGCGTCCGCCACGATCGTGCCGTCGACGACCTCTGCGCCGGTGACGGACTCGACGGACACGCTGGTGCCCTCGGGGGCCGGTGGCAGCGCCGTCCCGGACGCCACGACGGGCGGGACGACGACCCGCTGGGCGAGCCGCTCGGCGCGCTCCTCGGGGGTCTCGGTCGACGGCAGCACCGTGACGGTGATCGTCGCGCTCGCCTCGACGCCGCGGATCGACACCGTCGCGGTGAGCTCGACCGTGACGCTCTCCTCTCCCGCGAGGGGCGGGTTCACCGCGCCGTCGGGGGCGACGACGCCGGGGTCGGAGGAGGTCCAGGTCACCCGGCCGCCGGCGGTGGGCAGGTCGATGTCGGTGCTCGTCTCGAGGTCGGCGAGGTCCAGACCGTCGAGCACGGCCTGGGCCTGCTCCCGCAGCTCCTCCGCGTGCGGCTCGGCGTCGGCCGCGGCCACGTCGGCGACCTCCGCGGCGGTGAGCGCCCGGTCGTAGACCCGGAACGCGGAGATGGCGCCCTGGAAGAGCGGGTCGGGCCACGGGGCACGCCCGATGGTGTTGAGGGACTGGTCCGCGACGTCGGCGGGGGTGAAGTCCATCGCGCCGTGGGCGACGCGGGAGCCGTCGAGGTAGAGCGAGGCGGTGCCGGCGTCGCCGTCGACCACGGCGGTGACGTTCACCCACTGGTCGGCCGTGACGCCGCAGTCCCCGGCCTGGACCAGCCGCTCGGTGCCCCCGGACTTGAGCCCGACGAGCGGGGTCCGTCCGGAGCTGCAGTTGAGCGAGGCGAAGAAGTACTCGGTGGCGGAGGACTCGTTGCCGATGTTCCACAGGAAGTGGAACCCGCCGAGCATCGCCGCGGAGACCTTGACCTCAGCGGTGACCGTGGCCGAGGACGCTCCGGCGAGGACGTCCTCGGGGAGCTCGACCCAGTTGCCGCTGGAGGTCTTCGCCCCTCCACGCAGGGTCAACGACGTCCCGGTCCAGTCGGTGTCCCGGACGTTGTGGACCGTCGCCGGTCCGAGGTCGGTCGCCGCGCTGTTGGGGACCTCGGCGCCCTCGGCCTGGTCGAAGAGGTACTCGACGACGAGGTCCTCCTCCGGGACCGCGGCGTGGGCGCTCACCATCCCCGACCCCAGGACCATCGCGCCGAGCGCCGCGACGGCGACGGCCGCCCTGCGCCTTGGTGTGACTCTCATTCCACTCTCCCTTGTGTGACCTGCGGTGGTCGTGGCCAGGTGTGGCGGGACCGGCCGGCGACGGGCCGGCCGGCCCCTGCGGGTCATCCGCAGCTGCGGGCCGCGTAGGTCGCCGTCGCTGTCGTCCTCCGTTCGTCGGAGGCCTGTGCGGTGACGTCCACCGTCCCCGCCGGGACGGCGGCCGCTCGGGTAGTCACGGTGAGCGAGGAGGACCGCTCCGGCCCGACCGTCGCCGTCCGGGTGCCGAAGGGCGTCGTGACGGTGAGCTCGAGGGGCTCCGCCTCGGTGTTGGTCACCCGGACGGTCTCGACGACCCGGCCGACGACGCAGCGGGTGTCGGCCGTGACCTCGACCTGCGGACCCGCCGCCGGCAGCTCGATCCGCTGCGGGGCGACGCTCTCCAGCGTCGGGGTCACCGGCTGCATGAGGCCGTCGGGGCCGAACTCGAGCCGGTCGATCGTCACCTCGCGGTTGTGTCCGTTGCCGTCGGGGATCGCGAACCGGTGGTAGGCGATGTACCAGTCGTCGGTGCCGGGCACGTTGAGGATCGAGCTGTGCCCGGGACCCTTGATCCCCAGCGAGAGGTCCTTCTCCAGGATGACGCCGCGGTAGGTCCACGGACCGTCCATGCTCGTCGCCGTGGCGTACCCGACCCGGTAGTTCTCCGAGCCGGTGTCGTCGATGGAGTAGGTGAGGTGGTACAGCCCGTCCCGGTAGTTGAAGAAGAGGCCCTCGCGGAAGTCGGTGAGCCCGTGGATCCGGCGCAGTGTCCCCGGTTCGAGCGACACCATGTCGTCGGCCAGCTCGGCGAGCACGGGCCCGTTGCCCGGCCCGCCGTTGCCCCACCCGAGGTAGTACTTACCGGTGACCGGGTCGTGGAAGGCCGCCGGGTCGATCGCCTGCCCGGAGGTCACCTCCTCGTTGTTGAGGACGAGGGGCGTCGGCTCGGCGGTGAACGGGCCCTCCGGGCTGTCGGCGACGGCCACGCCCATGGTCTTGCGGTTGTAGGTGGGGTTGTGGCCGCTGAAGTAGAAGTAGTACTTCCCGTCGCGCTCGATGATGGTCGGGGCCCAGGCGTTGCCGGTCGCCCACGGGACGTCGCCGTTCTCGCCGTCGAGCGTGAGGATCGGCTCGGCGGAGCGCTCCCAGGTGACGAGGTCCTTCGAGCTCCACACGTAGAAGTCCTTGCCGCCCCACCCGGGGTAGCCGTCGCTCGTGGCGTAGATGTAGTAGGTGTCCCCGAAGGCCGCGATGTTGGGGTCGGCGTACCTGCCCGGGAGCACCGGGCTGCGCACGACGCGGGCCTCCATCCGCCACGTCACGGTCGTCCCGTCGGCGGTGGACAGGGTGTACTCCACCGGCTCGGTGAGGTCCACCGTCGTTCCCGACGCCGGTGTCACCGTGACCCCCGGGGCGACCGTGAACGTCGGGGTGAGGGCCGCGGTCTCCGCGTCGGGGGTCACCGGGAGAACGACGGTGCGGGCCCTGCCGTCGACGATCGGAGCGTGCCGCAGGGCATCCTCCTCCGCCAGCGAGACGTCGACGAGCTGGTCGGTCGCGCCGGCGTTCTCCATGATCTCCGCGGCGCTGAGCGCACGGTTGTAGACCCGGATGTTGTCGTACCAGCCGCGGAAGTAGCGGTCCTCGGAGTAGAACGAGCGCCCGAGGTAGCCGGCGAGGCCGGAGCCCAGCTCCCCGACCGTCGCGCCGAGGTCGGTGTTCTCCCCGAGCCGTACGCCGTCGACGTAGACCGTCATCGTCCGGCCGTCGAGGACGACGTCGACCCGGTGCCACTCGCCGGGAGAGAGCGAGCCGGTGACGGCCGACTCGTTCTGCCACGACGTCGTGGTGATGGCGCTACGCAGCTCGCTGCCCCGCAGCCGCAGGAAGTAGTACCGCTGGTTGTCCGCGCCCAGGGCGAAGGTGAAGAAGTTGCCGCTGCTCAGCTCGGAGCGAACGTCCATGGACACCGTCATCGTGTCTCGACCGTCGAAGAACCCGGTCGGGAAGGCGGCGTAGCCGCCCGCCGAACCGTCCACCCGCAGGGCGCTGCCCCGCTCGGGGTCGGTCTCGACGCGCGCCGTGCCGTGGGCCGTGAGGTCGGCGTTCCCGGCGGAGTCGGCCAGGGTGCCGTCGTCGAAGGTGTACTCCGCGATCGGCTCCTCCTGCGGCTCCTCGGGCTCGCCGGGCTCCTCCCCGGTGCCGTCCTCGCCGTAGGCGGTGAGGAGGCGCTCCTCCTCGGCGGCGGACAGGCGCAGGACGGAGCCGTGGCGGAACCGGTGGTCGAAGGAGTACTGGTCCGGGCCCGGCCCGACGGAGAGCTGGGTGAACTCCAGGCTCGCGAGCGTGTCGGCCACGTGTGCGTAGTAGCCGGACTGGTCGCCCATGACCGCCCACCGTCCGTCGGGCAGCTCGTACACGGTCAGCCCCTCCATCGAGGCACGCAGACCGTGGTCCGCGGCGTCGCCGCGGTCGATGACCCGCTCCCACGGGCCGTCGAGGCTCGGGGCGGTGTCGACGACGGTGTGCCAGTCGGAGGTGGAGAACCGGTAGTAGGTGTCCCCCTCCTTGGCGATCGTCGTGTCGATGATGTTGGGGCCGCCCTGGCCGTCGCCGTGCTCGTTGAGCGAGAGCCAGATCTCGGGCTCGGTGAAGGTGACGAAGTCCCGGGTGCGGGTGAGGTAGACCCGCAGCGCCCAGTCCTCGGTGCCGTGGTCCCGGCGGTCACGTGCCGCCCAGTAGACGTAGTACTCCCCCGACGTGTCGTCGTAGATCGCCTCGGGTGCCCAGACGTTGCCCGCGTGCTCGAAGCCGGCGAAGACGATCCGCTGGTCGCTCCAGGTCACGAGGTCGGTCGACTCCCACACGACGATGTTCTGGCTCGCGCCCAGCTGGTCCCAGCCGGAACCGCCGGGTCCACCGCCCTCGGCGTGCAGGTCGGTGCCGATGATCCAGTAGCGGTCGCCCTCGGCGGAGCGGATGAGATGCGGGTCGCGCACCCCGAGGTCGCCACCGAGGTTGGCGAGGACCGGCTCGTTGCCGTTGAGCTTGGTCCAGTGCAGGCCGTCCTCGCTGTGGCCGAAGAAGATCTTCTCGTAGCCGCCGTGCGCGGCGAAGTGCGTCCACAGGTAGCCCGCGGTGTAGTCGGTGTCGAGGTCCGTCGGTGCGGCCCGGACGACGACGTCGATCTCCCGCACGGCATCGGTGCCGGGGACGGTGGCGGTGAGCGTGACCGAGGTGTCGCTCGTGCCGCGGGTCACGACGCCGGCGCGGACACCGTCGGCGTCCGTGGTCGTGATGACCCCCTCGGGTGTGGCGGACCAGGCGACCGGGCTCCCGTGGACGGGGCCGACCGCCGGCAGGGTGATGTTCCCGCGGACGTCGTCGGCGTTCGGGATGTCGATCGCCGCGAGGTCCTCCTGGGCGAGCTCCTCCGCCCCGGGCAGGGGGAGCACCGTCGCGACGAGCTCCCGCGTACGCACGGCCGCACCGCGGGACAGTCGAGCGGTGAGCGTCACCTCCGCGGGTGGCTCGCCGGTGTCCGGTCGGGTGACCGTGCCGTCGGGGGCGATGACCGCCTCGTCGCTGGAGCTCCACGTCACGGTGGAGCCGTTGACGCCCGTCGTGGGTAGCTCGAGGTCGGCGGTGACGGCCGAGAGGTCCCCGAGGGACAGGGCGGCGGCATCCCGCTCGACGCGGGTCTCGTCGGAGGGCTGGAGCCGGCCGACCTCCTCGGCGCTCAGGGCCGCGCCGTAGATCCGCACGTCCCGCAGGCTCCCGGCGAGGTACCGGTCGGCGGTGTAGACGGAGCGGCCGAGGTAGTTCGCGCTCGTGGCCCCGTCGCCGATCTCCGCGGGGGTGGTCGTCACGTCGGTGCTCTCGGCGACCTCGACCCCGTCGAGGTAGAGGCGGGCGGTGTCCGTCGCGTCGTCGAGGGTGTAGGTCAGCGTGGCCCACCGGTCCCGCGGGAGGTCGGTACCGCTGTTCACCGTCTGCTCGGTGGTCCAGCTCCCGGTCGCGATGGACGCGCGGTAGGGGTTCCCCGTCGCGAAGAGGTAGCCGTCCCCCACGCCGTCGGCGTCGGTGTTCCCGAACCCGTAGATGAAGTAGGGGGTGGCCTGCGAGCCCCGGATGAGCACGTCGGCGTGCACCGTCACGGAGTCGAGCCCGGCGAGGAGGTCGTCGGGCAGCCGCACGTGGTCGTCGACCCCGTCGAGGCGGACCCCCTCCTCACCGGTGAGCGTCGGGGAGCCGACGTAGGTGCCGTCGTTCCCGGACCCGGATGCGTCGACCGCCACGGTGCCCGTGGTCTCGTCGAGCGGGTAGTGGGCCACCAGGGGGGCGTCGGCCGCCGCGGGGGCGGTCGCGACGAGCGACCCGGTGAGTCCGACCAGCACGGCTACCGCGCCCGTCAGCGCGCGCCGTGAGCGTCTCGGCGTCATTGCACTTCCTCTCCGGCGCTCCGTGGGCGGGAGCGCGCTGCTGCTGTCCTGGTTCCGGCGCGGGCCCCGGTCGTACCTGGGCCCGCGCCGGGATGCTGCTAACCGCAGGTGCGGGCGGCGTAGGTCGCCGTCCTGGAGCTACCGGGCTCCGTGGCGACGGTGACCTCCCCCGCCGGCAGGCTCGGCTGCCGGGTCGTGAAGGTCACCGACGTCGACCGCTCCGCGGGAACGGTGACGTCGCGCGAGCCGTAGGTGGAGGAGACGGTGACGTCGAGCGCCGCGGCCGTCTCGTTCGTCACGCGCACCACCTCGACGACGCGGCCGGCGACGCACCGGGTGTCGGCGACGACCGAGACGGGTGCTGCCGCCTCGACGGTGACCGTCGCCTCGACCGGCCTGCGGGAGGCGTCCTGGGCGGTCCCCCGCACGGTGAAGACGCCGGGCTCGGCGTACTGTGCGGGGTCGACCTCGTCCCACGCGACGTCGACGGTCTCGGTGGAGCCGTCCCGCTTGGTCAGCTCGACGCGCGGCAGCACGGGCGCCACGCCGACCGTCGTGGTCACCTCGACCTCACCGACCTCGGCCACCGCGAGGGCCGGCGCGTAGGCGGCGAGCACCCGCTCGTACTCGGTGCGGGTCACCGGGATGACGGTGCCGTGGCGGGGCTTGCCGCCGTCGGAGTTCTGCGGCAGGTTCTGCCGCAGCTTGCTGCCCAGCGGCTGCCACGCATCGCCGTCGGAGAGGTCGTCCGTGCCGAACGGGATGTAGTGGTTCGGGCCGCCGTGGTAGTTCGGCTGGTCGATGAAGAGGTACCAGTCCAGGCCGTTGACGTCGTCCTCGTTCGCCGGGAAGATGCTCGGCCCCTCACCGCTGGTGAACGTGCGGCCGGGCTCGCCGTTCGGCAGCCCGGAGCCGACGCGCTCCTTGACGAGGGTCCACTCGTCCGCCGGCCCCTCCGGGCCGGGCAGCGAGCCCGTGACCGTGGCAAGCAGGTCGGTGGATACCTCGTGCCGGATGGTCATCGAGGCCTCGTCCTTGGTGAAGCGGTGGTAGGTGCCGTCCACCAGCGCGACCGACGAGTCGATCATCCCGAGGCCGTTGCCCCGTCGGACGTCGATCCACACCTGCGGCTCGGAGAAGGTGACGAAGTCGTCCGTCGTCGCGTACATCATCCGGTTGTAGGTCGGTGCCGTGCGCTCGTCCGGGTCGGTCGTGTCGTAGAGGTTCGACGCCCAGAACACGACGAAGGTGTCGAGCTCCTCGCTCCAGAACGCCTCGGGGGCCCAGGTGTTACCCGCGTAGTCCGAGGAGACCTTGACGTGCCGCTGGTCGGACCAGGTGACGAGGTCGTCGGACTCCCAGACCTCGATGTGCAGCGAGCCGCGGGTCTGTGCGGTGGCGAAGCCACCCGGGAGGCCGGCGACCTTGAGGTCGGTGGCGATCATGAAGAACCGGTCCCCCTCGGGCGCCCGGATGATGAACGGGTCCCGCAGCCCCCCGGTGCCCTCGGTCGAGGTGAATACCGGCTCGCCGTCGTTCAGGGTGTTCCAGTCGAGTGCGTCGTTGCCCTTGGACGCGGCGAGGCTGACGCGCTCGGCCCCCTCGCCCTCGCCGGTGAAGAAGGCCCAGACGTAGGCCTCGGTGTCCTCGGACCGGTCGGGCAGCGGGTGGAGCCGCAGCTCGATGTCGCGCGTGCTGGTCGCCTCGCCGGAGGTGGCGGTCGCGGTGAGCGTGACCGCCACCGGCTCCTCGCCGGTCGCGGGCCGCTCGACGACCACGGTGCGCGACGTCTCCGAGACACCGTCACGGAGCGAGGCGTGGGCCGCGCCCTCGGTGACCGCCCACTCGATGGTGGAGCCGGCCGCCCCGACCGTGGGGACCGAGACGTTGGTACGCACGTTGTCCGCGTTGGGCACCTCGATCGCCGCGAGGTCCTCGTTCACCCGCTCCTCGTCGGTGAGATCCTCGGGGACGACGACGACGTAGGCCTGCTGCGCTGTCGTCGCGCCGAGCGTGAACGTGGCGGTGAGGGTGACCGTCGCGGCGCCGCTGCCGGGCTGCGGCCGGGTGACGACGGCGGTGCCGTCGTCGACCTGGACCGCAGGGTGGTCGGACTCCCAGGTGATCGTGACGCCGTGGCTGGCCGTCGGGAGGGTGAAGTCCGCGGTAGCGCTGTCCGGGAGGGCGACCGCACCGAGCGCCCGGTCCAGGGCCTCCCCGACGAAGAGTGCCTCGACCTGCTCGGTGCTCAGCGCCTCGCCGTAGACGGCGAAGTCGTCGACGTCACCGCTCCATCCGACGTCGTTGTAGGTCGAGCGCCCGATGTAGGCGAGCAGCTCGGGACCGAAGGACGAGACGTCCCGGGTGATCCGGTGCTCACCGATCGGCTCGCCGTTGACGTACACGCGCAGGGTGCCCGCCGTCCCGTCGATGACGGTGGTGTACAGGGCCGTCCCGGCCGGTGTCCGGACCCCGGAGGTCGGCGCACCGGTGCTGCCCGGGCCGACCTCGGTGGACCACGGCGCCCCGGCGTTCGTCGCGTCCGTGACCACGGACTTGACGTACCCGTCGAGGTTCGTGGGGTTGAGGAGCCAGTAGGCCGTGGAGTAGCTCGCACCGAAGGCCACCGGCGCGCCGATGAAGGCGGCGGAGGTGTTGGCGGGGCCGGACCGGCTCGCCAGCCAGACCGAGATCGTCAGGTCCCGTCGGCCGACGAGCCCGTCGGCGGGGACCTCGACGTAGGGGGCGCTGCTCGCGCTTCCGCCGGGGAGGCGGAGGACGCCGCCCTCGACCTCGGCCCCGGACCTGTGCAGGACGCCGTCGTAGCCGTTGCCGCTCTCGTCGACGATGGTCGCCCCCTCGGGTGCCTCGTCGAAGCTGTAGTGGATGAGGGGCTGCACGTCCTCCGGGACGGCGGCCACCTGGGCTGCCGGGACCGTGGCACCGAGCAGCCCGACGGCGGCGGTCATTGCCGTCGCACGGAGTCTCCGACGGATGGGGCGGCGTTGCGCCATGACGCCTCACTCTCTCTCGTCCGCGACGTCGCCGACCTCCCCGCGACCGGCCGCGGGGTGTGCGTCGTTGCGTAAACCTCATCGGTGCGCTTGCGATAGCGCTCACATACACCGCAATGTTAGCGGAAACATCGCGGTACTGCCGTGCAGGTTAAAGGGGCTCTTCACAATCGAGGGTGTAGCCGCGGCCGGAAGCCGCCGGCCTCGAGGAGC
>NZ_CALGNQ010000061.1 GCF_937958535.1 uncultured Georgenia sp.
TCGGCTGAGCCCGGACCTGGCCCGCCCGCGGCAGGAACCCGCCCGGTCGGCGGCCTCGGACGCGGGCCCGCCGCCTGCGCTCTCGAGCTCGGCCCGCCGGGCGGCGGCCTCGGCCTCCCGGCGGCGCAGCTCACGGCGGGTCAGGGGGCGGTCGGAGGCGGGCGTCCGGGCGGCGGGTGCCGACCCCTGCGCTGCCTCCTGCCGACGGTTCCGCTCCCCCTCCGGGCGGTCCGTCCCCTCTCCCATCGGTCCTGCCTCCTCCGTCACACCGTGGCCTGGGTCTGCCCGCTCGGTTCGGTGGCGGGCGCCAGGTACAGGCCGTGCTTGTGGATGTACTGGACCACGCCGTCCGGGACGAGGTACCACACCGGCATCCCGGCCCGCACGCGCTCGCGGCAGTCCGTGGAGGAGATCGCCATGGCGGGAACCTCGAGCAGCGAGACGCCGTGGCTGGGCAGGCCGGCGTCGTCGAGGTGGTGGCCGGGCCGGTTGACGCCGACGAAGTGGGCCAGCGCCCACAGCTCGTCCACGTCCTTCCAGGAGAGGATCTCCGGCAGCACGTCCGCGCCGGTGATGAAGTAGAGCTCGGCGTCCGGGTAGGCGGTGTGGATGTCGCGCAGGGTGTCGATCGTGTAGGTCAGCCCGGGCCGGTCGATGTCCACCCGCGAGACCTTGAACCGCGGGTTGGACGCCGTCGCGATCACCGTCATGAGGTAGCGGTGCTCGGCCGGCGTGACCTCGCGGTCCTGCTTGAACACCGGCTCACCGGTGGGGACGAACAGCACCTCGTCGAGCGAGAACACGTCGGCGACCTCGCTGGCGGCCACGAGGTGGCCGTGGTGGATCGGGTCGAAGGTACCGCCCATCACCCCGATCCGGCGTGCCTGGCGCTGTGCCATCCTCAGCGGCGGCGGGTGTGCACGTTGCGGTAGCCCAGCGTGAAGAGCAGCAGGAGCAGGAAGATCGCGAACGCGACGATGCCGTACAGCTCGGCGGGCATCGGCAACTCGCGGGCGTGTTCCTCCGTCTGCTGCGCGAAGTTCACGAGTGAGCTGGTCATGGTGGTGTGGTTCCTTCCGTCGGGGCGTGCAGACGATTGTCCCACGGGTGGGGACCTGGGGCCGTGAGGACCCTACCCCCGCACGTGGCCGTCGCCGACCACGATCCAGGTGGTCGTCGTCAGCTCGCCCAGGCCCATCGGGCCGCGGGCGTGGAGCTTCTGGGTGGAGATCCCGATCTCCGCGCCCAGGCCGAACTGGCCGCCGTCGGTGAACCGGGTGGAGGCGTTGACGATGAGCGCCGCGGAGTCGAGCTCACGGGTGAACCGCTCGGCCGCCCGGAGGTTCGTCGTGCAGATCGCCTCGGTGTGCCCGCTCGACCAGCGCCCGATGTGCTCCAGGGCGGCGTCGAGGTCGTCGACCACCCGCACGGCGAGGTCGAGGCTGAGGTACTCGGTGGCCCAGTCCTCGTCGGTGGCCGGGACCACCTCGACCCCTTCCGGTGCCAGGGCGGCGGCGGCCTCGTCGGCGTGCACCCGCACCCCCGCCTCGCCGAGCGCGGCGAGCGCGGCGGGGAGGAAGGTCGGCGCCACCTCCCGGTGGACGAGCAGCGTCTCGGCGGCGTTGCACACGCCGGGGCGCTGGGTCTTGGAGTTGAGGAGGATCGACACCGCCTGGGCGACGTCGACGTCGGCGTCCACGTAGACGTGGCAGTTGCCCACGCCGGTCTCGATGACCGGCACGAGCGACTCGCGCACGACGGTCCGGATGAGGTCCGCGCCCCCACGCGGGACGAGCACGTCGACCAGTCCGCGGGCGCGCATGAGCTCCACGGCGCCGGCCCGGCCGTGCGCGTCGATCGACTGGACGAGCTCCGCGGGCAGGCCCTGGGCCTGCAGCGCCTCGCCGAGGACCTGGACGATGACGGCGTTGGAGGAGGCAGCCGCGGACCCGCCGCGCAGGATGACCGCGTTGCCGGACTTCAGCGCCAGGCCGGCGGCGTCGACGGTGACGTTGGGCCGTGCCTCGTAGATCATCCCGACGACGCCCATCGGCACCCGCACCTGCCGCAGCACCAGCCCGTTGGGCAGCGTGGAGCCGCGGACCACCTCACCGACCGGGTCGGGCAGGCCCGCGAGCTCGCGCAGCGCGTCGGCGATGCCGGCGATGCGCTCGGGGGTGAGGGCGAGGCGGTCGAGCAGGGACTCCTTCATCCCGTTCGCGCGTCCCCGCTCCAGGTCCTCGGCGTTCGCCGCGACGATGCGGTCGGTAGCGGCGACGAGCGCGTCGGCCATGGCGTGCAGGGCGGCGTCCTTCGTCGCGCGGGTGGCGGTGGCCAGCACCCGGGACGCCGTCTTGGCGGCCCGCGCGGTGGCCTCGACGGCGGCGCGCACGTCGGTGGTCGGCGTCGGCTGGGCCGGGTCGGCGACGAGGTGGGCGGGCTCGAGCACAGGCGTGTCCGTCATGCCCCAAGGGTAGGCCGGATCACGCGCCGTCCGGAAGGACGTCTCGCGCCGGGGCCGGGCCCACCGGTGGGTCCTGGGCCTGCGGGTGCCTTCCGCGCGCGACGTACGCTAGAGGCGTGACCTCCTCCCACCCGACGTCGACCTCACCGCCGGTCGGCACCGCCCCCGCCCCGGCACGAGAGACCCTCGTCGACCGGCTGACGTGGGGACTGGCCGTGGCCAACCTCGTCGCGCAGATCGGCATCATCGTCACCGGCGGCGCCGTCCGCCTCACCGGCTCCGGCCTGGGCTGCTCGCAGTGGCCGATGTGCGAGCCCGGGTCGTTCACCCCCGAGTTCCACGACGCGATGTCGGTCCACCCGATCATCGAGTTCGGCAACCGGACCCTGACCGGGGTGCTCGGCGTCATCGCGCTCGCGCTGGTGTGGGCGGTGTACCGTCGCGAGCCCACGGCGTCCCGGCCCGGGTCGCTCAAGGCGCTGGCCTGGCTGCCGCTGGTGGGGATCGCGCTGCAGGCGGTGGTCGGCGGCATCACCGTGTGGGTGGACCTCCACCCCGCCGTCGTCGGCTCGCACATGCTCATCTCGCTCGCGCTCGTCGCCGTGTCGACCTACCTGCTGCACCGCCTCGCCGCCCCCGACGCACCGGCCCGGCCGGCGGCCTCGGCACGGCTGCGCGCGGTCGGTGCCCTCACGGTCGTGGTCGGGGTCGTCCTCCTCGTGCTCGGCGTCGTCACCACGGGCGCGGGCCCGCACTCCGGGGACGCCACAGAGCCGTACCGCTGGGCGCTGAACCCGGCCCACATCTCCCGGCTGCACGCGCTGGCCGTGTGGGCCTTCGTCGTCCTCGTCGTCGTCGGCATCGTCCTGGCGCGCCGCGCGCGTCACACCGCGGCGCAGCGCACCTGGGGCGGCCTGCTCGCCGTGACCCTCCTGCAGGGTCTGGTCGGCTACGTCCAGTACTTCACCGGGCTGCCCGAGCTCCTCGTCGGGGTCCACATGCTCGGCTCGGCGCTCACCGTCGTCGCGCTGGTGTACGC
>NZ_CALGNQ010000062.1 GCF_937958535.1 uncultured Georgenia sp.
GAGCCGCGGCCCGCCCGGCCCGGTCAGCGCAGGTGACCGAGGAGATGAGCGGTGACGAGGTCGGCCGCGCCGGCCACCCCGCGCAACCCGGGGAAACCGTTGACGTCGACCACCACCGGCCCGGAGGGGGTGGCGAGCAGGTCGAGGCCCAGCACGTGCACTCCCAGCGCGCGCTGCACCCGCCGGGCGAGCGCCACCTGGACGGCGTCCGGGGCGAAGGGGGTGCCGGAGGTCGTGTGCGGGCCCGCGAGGGTGGAGGGCTTGAGCAGCCCGCGCACCTCCTCCCCGACGAGGTAGAGCTTGCGGTCCGTCCCGTCGGTGCGCAGCCGTCGCTCGACGAGGTAGGGCCCGGGGAAGGGCGCCTCACCGGGCAGCGTGCGGTCGTCGCCCGTGACGACCTGGGTGCCGCGGCCCGGCCCGGCGAACGCTTTGGCCACCACCGGCTCGACCGCGGCGCGGGCGACCACCTCCGGCCACCGCTCGACCGTGACGGCGGGTGGCAGCGGGACGTGGGCGGCGGCGAGTGCCGCCTGCCACAGCCGCCGGTCGCGCAGCAGCCGGTCGCCCGGCCACGGGTTGCACAGGTCCACGCCCCGGTGGTGCACGCCGGCGAGGAGGGGAGCGACCTCGCTGCGCAGCCCGCGGTGGACGAGGAGGTCGGCGGCGTCGAGCTCGGCCGGGTCCACCCGTTCCTCGTGCGGCAGCCGCACGGTGACCGCGCAGCCGTGCGCGGTCAGCCCGGCGGCGACGTCGGCGAGCAGCGTCCCGGGCTTCGGCGGCTTGCCGAGGAGCAGCGTCACGCGCGGAGGCATGCCGCGCATTCTCCCAGCGCGGCGGCCCACGGGAGGCGGAACAGGGCGGCAGGCCGGGCCCCGGGAGCCGGAGGAGCCGGCGGGGCCCCGGGAGTCGGACAGGCCGGCGGGGCCGCGGGAGCCGGACGGGCCGGTGGGGTCCCGGGAGTCGGGCAGGCCGGCGGGCCTGCAGGAGGCGGGAGAGAGACCGGAGGGGGTGGCGGGCGGCTACCGGGCGCGGGTGGCGTTGGCGGCGCGGGAGCGCTCGACGACCTCGGGCAGGGCCGCGAGCACGGCGTCGACGTCGGCCTGCGTCGTCGTCCGCCCGAGGGAGAAGCGCAGCGCGGAGCGGGCGAGGTCGTGGGGGTAGCCCATGGCGAGGAGGACGAAGGAGGCCTCCTGCACCCCCGCCTGGCACGCGGACCCGGCCGAGGCGTTGACCCCGGCGAGGTCGAGGCCGAGGAGGAGGGAGTCGGCGTCCGCGCCCTCCACCGTGAGGTGGGCGATGTGCGGCAGCCGCGGGGCGTCGGCCCCGGTGAGCCGGACGCCCGGCACGGCGGCGATGACCCCGGCGACGAGCCGGTCGCGCAGGGCGGCCAGCCGCCGCGCCTCGGCCTCCCGGTCGGCGACGGCCAGGCTCACCGCCCGGGCCAGCGCCCGGGCGCCGGCGACGTCGAGGGTCCCGGAGCGCACGCCGCGCTCCTGGCCGCCGCCGTGGTGCACGGGGGCCAGCGCCAGGTCGCGTCGCGCGAGCAGCGCCCCGGTGCCGACCGGCCCGCCGAGCTTGTGCCCGGTGACCGTCATCGCCGCCAGGCCGCTGCCGGAGAAGCTCACGGGCACGTGGGCCACGGCCTGGACCGCGTCGGAGTGCACCGGCGCCCCGCCTGCCGCGGCGACGAGCTCGGTGACCGGCTGGACCACGCCGGTCTCGTTGTTCGCCCACATGACCGAGACCAGGGCCGGCCGCTCGCCGTCGGCGAGCGCGGCGCGGGCGGCGTCCAGGTCGAGCACACCGTCCTGTCGCACCGGGAGCAGGGTGACGTCCGCCAGACCGCGCTCGCCCAGCCAGGTCGCGGCGTCGAGCACCGCGTGGTGCTCGATCGCGCTGACGAGCACGCGGGGCCGGGCGGAGGGGTGGGCGTAGACGGCGCCCTTGACGGCGAGGTTGTCGGCCTCCGTGCCACCGGAGGTGAACAGCACCTCGGCGGGCTCGGCGTCGAGCGCGGCGGCCAGCTCCTCGCGGGCCTCCTCGAGGCGGCGGCGGGCGTCCCGCCCGGCGGTGTGCAGCGAGGAGGGGTTGCCCCCACGGGTGAGCTCCGCGGCGTAGACCTCGGCGACCTCGGGCCGGACCGACGTCGTGGCCGCATGGTCGAGGTAGTGCATGGCCCGAGTGTAGGCGCGCCCGCCCCTCGGGACGGTCCGGCCAGGCCCGCACCCGCCGGCCGTGCCCGCCCCCGCGACCGTCCGGACGGACCCGCGTACCGGCCGACCGCCCGCTCCTCGGGACGGTCGGGGCGGACCGGTGCAATCCGGGCCGCCGACCGCTTAGGCTTGGGCGGCGTGACGCGGCAGCGTCACGTCAGACCACCCGAAGGGCTTTCCCTGTGCGCCGATCCGTCACCGCCACCGCTGCCACCGCGCTGGCCGCCGTCCTGTTCCTCGCCGGCTGCTCGGACGACGGCGACCCCGAGCCGACCGACACGGCGACCGAGTCTGCGACGGACGCCGCGGAGCAGCCGACCGGGAACGCGCCGGAGGACGTGGCCGCGCTCGAGGGCATCACCGTCGAAGGCGAGCCCGGGGCCGAGCCGAGGCTGACGTTCGAGCAGCCGCTCAACGTCGGCGGCCACGCCGCGGCGGTCGCGGTCCCCGGCGACGGTGCGACCCTCGAGGAGGGCCAGCTCCTCCTCATCGACTTCATCCAGGTCAACGGTGAGAACGGCGAGGTGCTCGACTCGACCTACGGGGCGGGCATGCAGCCGCTGATCATCGACGACGACGTCACCGTCGAGGCGCTCAACGACGTCCTCGTGGGGCAGCAGGTCGGCGCCCGGGTGCTCTTCGCCAGCCCCACCCAGGGCCCGGCCGCGATCATGGCGATCGAGGTGCGCGAGGCGGTGTCCTCCCGTGCCGAGGGCACGGAGGTCGAGACCCCGGAGGGGCTGCCCACGGTGACCCGCGCGGAGAACGGCGAGCCGAGCATCGAGCCGGTCGACGGCGAGGCGCCGACCGAGCTCGTCACGGCCGCCACCATCGAGGGCGAGGGCAAGGCCGTTGAGGAGGGCGACCAGGTGTTCGCCCAGTACAGCGGCTGGCTGTGGGACGGCACCCAGTTCGACTCCTCGTGGACCACCGGCGTGCCGCTGAGCTTCGAGGTGGGCGCCGGGGAGCTGATCCAGGGCTGGGACACCGGCATCGTCGGCCACACCGTGGGCAGCCAGGTGCTCTTCGTCATCCCGCCGGACCTCGGGTACGGCGAGGAGGAGGTCGGCCCGATCCCGGGCGGCTCGACGCTGGTCTTCGTCGTCGACATCCTCTACGCCGGCTGAGGCGCCGGGCCCACGGCCCGCCTGCTCCGGGCGGGCCCCGGCGTAGGCGGCGCAGTGCCGGCACGGGCCACTCGCCCCTGCGCAACTCACGCCCCGCCGCTCAGGCGCCACGCGACGCGGGCCCCGCCACGACTCAGGCGCCGCGCGACTCGGGCCACCGCGTGACTCGGCCCCGCGTGACTCAGGCGCCGCGGTGGCGGCGGATGGCCTCGATCGCCTGCGGCAGCACCTCGGCCGCGTCCCCGACGACGCCGAAGTCGGCGATCTCGAAGATCGGGGCCTCGGGGTCGGTGTTGACCGCGACGATCGTCTGGGAGGCCTGCATCCCCACCGTGTGGTGCACCGCTCCGGAGACGCCGACGCCGATGTAGAGCCGCGGCGCGACGGTCACGCCGGTCTGGCCGACCTGCTCGGAGTGCTCGCGCCATCCCTCGTCGGTGACGTCACGGGTCGCGCCCACCGCCCCGCCGAGCAGCTCGGCGAGCTCCTCGACGGCGGTGAAGTCGCCCTCGGTGCCGCGCCCGCCGACGACGACGGTCTGCGCCTCGGTCAGCGGCACCCGGCCACTGCGCGGGTGCTCGGTGCGCTCCACCACGGTCACCGCGCGGGCCCGCTCGCTGAACGTCACCGGCACCGTCACGACGTCCGGGTCGGTCGCCTGCGCCGCCGGCTCCGCGGCCACGGCGGTGGGCCGCAGGGCCACCACCGGGGTCCCCCGGGTCACGGTGCACACCGTCTGCCAGGAGGCGCCGAACACGGTCTTGCCCGCGGCGAGCGTGCCGTCCGCCCGCCGCTCCACGCCGTCGGCGTCCACGACGGCGCCGGAGCCGAGGGCGACCGCCAGGCCGGCCGCCAGCTCCTTGCCGGCGTAGGTCGACACGAGCAGCACGGCCCGCGGCGCGGAGTGGGCCACCACCGCCGCGACCGCCTCGGTCGCCACCGGCGCGAGCTGCGGGGCCAGGCCGTCGAGCTCCGGTACGTGGACGGTGCCCACCCCGAAGCGGCCGAGCTCGGCCCGGGCGGCGTCACCGGGGGCGGCGGCGCCGAGCCACACGGCAGCGACCGGGCCGCCGAGGCCGCGTGCCGCGGTGAGCACCTCGGTGGCAGGCCCGGTGGGCAGACCGTCCTGGTGGTCGACGACGACGAGCACGGGTGCGTGGGTCATGGTGCCTTTCCTGGGTCTGGGTCGGGAGGGACGTCAGGCGAGTGTCGGCGGGACGTCAGACGAGCTGGGACTCGATGAGGAACTGCGCCAGCCGCTCGCCGCCGTCGCCGGAGTCGGTGACGATGCGTCCCTGCTCCCGGGCGGGGCGCGGCTCGGCGGACAGGACGGCGGTAGCCGCCGCCGGCGCGGCGAGGCCGAGGTCGGCGAGCGTCAGGGTGTCCACCGGCTTCTTCCGGGCCGCCCGGATCGCCTTGAAGGCGGGGTAGCGCGGCTCGTTGGCCTGGTCGGTGACCGACACCAGGGCCGGCAGGGGCGCCTCGAGCACCTCGGCGGCGTCACCGATCTCGCGCCGCACCCGCACTCGTCCTGCGGTGACCGTGAGCTCGGTGGCCAGGGTCAGCTGCGGCAGGTCGAGCTCGGCGGCGAGCGCGGTGGGGAGCATCGAGGTCAGGCCGTCCAGCGCCGCCATCCCGGTGACGACGAGGTCCACCGGTCCGTCCGCCTGGACGGTGCGCACGGCCGCGGCCAGGACCGTCGCGGTCGCCACGACGTCCGCACCGGCCAGCGTGTCGTCGCTGACGTGCACCCCGCGGTCGGCGCCCATCTGCAGCGCCCGGCGCACGGCGTCCTCGGCGTCGTCCGGGCCCATGGTGAGCGCCACGACCTCCCCGCCGTGCTGCTCGACCAGGCTCACCGCGGCCTCCACCGCGTTCTCGTCGAGCTCGTTGAGGACGTCGTCCAGACCGCGTATCGTGCGACCGTCCTCGCCCAGGGCGCGGTCGGACTGGACATCGGGGACATGCTTGACGCACACGACGATCCTCATGTCCCAAGCCTGCCACCTTCCTCCGCGCGTGCCGAAACCAGTGGCGGCGGGCACATTAGGATTTTGTGAGGCGCAAAAGGTCACGCGCGGAGCCGCCACCGGGTGTCGTCCGGGATGAGAAGATGACCCCCACCATGAGTAGGACCGCCTCATCCCTTCGTGCGACGACCCGCCTCCGTGAGACGGCGCAGCGGGTCGACGGGCGTCCCCTCCGGCTCGGGGCGCACCTGCGGGACGGCGGGGTCGACGTCGCCGTGGTCGCCTCCCACGCCGCCGCGGTCGACCTGTGCCTGCTCGACGAGGACCCCTCCTCCCCCACCGGCTTCGCCGAGCGGCGCTACGCGTTGCACCGCGGGCGCCACGGCGTGTGGCAGGGCCACGTGCCGGACGTGGCGGCCGGGCAGCGCTACGGGCTGCGCGTGCACGGCCGCTGGGACCCGGCCTCCGGCCTGCGGCACAACCCCGCCAAGCTCCTCCTCGACCCCTACGCCCGGGGCATCACCGGAGCGTTCCGCCACGCCCCGGAGGTCTACGGGCACATCGTCGACGAGGACCTCGCGCCCGTCGCCGGCTGGCACCGCAGCGACCTGGACTCCGCCGGACACGTACCCCACGGCGTCGTCCTCGACGAGGTCCTGCCGGTGCCGGACAGCTCCCGTCCGCACACGCCGTGGGAGCGGACGGTGATCTACGAGGCCCACGTGCGTGGCCTGACCAAGCAGCTGCCGGGCGTCCCCGAGCACCTGCGCGGCACCTACGCGGGGCTGGCCCACCCGGCGACCATCGCCCACCTGCGCTCCCTGGGCGTCACCGCGGTGGAGCTGCTGCCCATCCACGCCGCCAACGACGAGCCCTTCCTCATCGACAAGGGGCTGACGAACTACTGGGGGTACAACACCCTGGGCTTCTTCGCCCCGGAGCCGCGCTACGCCACCCGCAGTGCGCAGGAGCAGGGCCCGGCCGCCGTCCTGGACGAGGTCCGCGGCATGGTCCAGCTGCTCCACGAGGCCGGTCTCGAGGTCATCCTCGACGTCGTCTACAACCACACCTGCGAGGGCGGCGACGGCGGACCCACCCTGTCGTGGCGCGGCCTGGACAACACCGAGTACTACCTCCACGACGGCCTGCGCCCGGCCCACCTCGCCGACGTCACGGGCACCGGCAACTCCCTGGACTTCCGCCGCCTGCGGGTGGTGCAGCTGGCGCTGGACTCGCTGCGCTACTGGGTGCGCTACGTCGGGGTGGACGGATTCCGTTTCGACCTCGCCACCACCCTGGGCCGCAACGGGTCGGAGTTCAGCCCCAACCACCCCTTCCTCGTCGCGGTGGCCACCGACCCCGTGCTCTCCGAGGTCAAGCTCATCACCGAGCCGTGGGACGTCGGCCCCGGCGGCTGGCGCACCGGGGAGTTCCCGCCGCCGTTCGCGGACTGGAACGACCGCTTCCGCAACGCGGTGCGCACCTTCTGGCTCAGCGACCCCGCCACCGGTGTAGCGGGCGGCACCGGCCAGGACCTGCGCGACCTGGCCACCCGGCTGGCCGGCTCGGCCGACCTGTTCGCCCACGGCCCGGTGCCGGGCGGCCGCGGGCCGCTGGCGAGCATCAACTACGTGACGGCGCACGACGGCTTCACCCTCGCCGACCTCGTCACCTTCAACCACAAGCACAACCTCGCCAACGGCGAGGACAACCGGGACGGCACCGACGACAACCGCTCGTGGAACCACGGCGTCGAGGGTCCGGTCACCGTCCCGCCCGGCGAGCCGCGAGACCCCCGGGGCGGGCCGGGTGACGGCGCGGCGGCCGTCGGGTGGGTGCCCGAGCCCCACCCGCGCGGCGCGGAGATCCTCACCGCCCGCCGCCGTTCGGCGCGCAACCTCCTCGGCACCCTGCTGCTCTCGGTGGGCACCCCGATGATCACCGCGGGTGACGAGATCGGCCGCACGCAGCTGGGGAACAACAACGCCTACTGCCAGGACAACCCGATCTCCTGGGTCGACTGGGAGACCGCCCCGTGGCAGGAGGAGCTGCGCGCGACGGTGCAGTACCTCCTGCGGCTGCGGCGGGAGCACCCCGTCGTGCGCCCGGACTTCTTCGCCACGGGGCAGGTCGCCGACGGTGACGTCATCCCCGACCTGTCGTGGTACCGGCGCGACGCCGCCCCGATGACGGTGGAGGACTGGCACGACTCGGGTGTGCGGGTGCTGCAGATGCTCCGCTCCGGCCACGGCCTGGGCGACGCCGACTTCCTGCTCGTCCTCAACGGCGCCCTCGCCGAGGAGTCGGTGACCCTGCCGGAGGGTGCCGGTGCCGACTACACCCTCGTGTGGGACTCGGCGTGGGAGCACCCGCCGCAGGACGGCACGCCCGCGCAGACCGTCGCGGCGGGCGGGACGACGCCGATGGCGCCGCTGTCGCTGCGCGCGTACCTCGCCCACCGCTGAGCCTCGCCGCCCGGCCCGTCCGTGCCGGGCTTGGCATGATGGGGGCATGGAGCGGCTCGAGGGCGAGGCGCGGGACCGCGTGCGCGCGGCGAGCCTGTGGCTCGTCGTCGCGGTCGTCCTCGTCTTCGTCGCGTGGGGGCTGTGGGCGGTCTACGCCGGCTCCGCGGAGGTGACGACGGTGCCGAGCGAGGTCGTCGCCGTGTCGGACGACGGACGCGTGGTGACCGTCGAGCTGGTCCACGGCGCGTGCCAGGACCCGCTCGGGCTCGCGGTCGACGAGGGCCGCGGCGCCGTCGTCCTCACCGCCCGGGTCGTCGAGCGCACCCCGCCGAGCGGCAGTGCGTGCCCGTCCCGGCTCGTCGTCTCCCGGGTGAGCGTCGTGCTGGACGAGCCGCTCGGGGACCGCGCGCTGCGCACGGCCCCCGCAGACCCGCAGGACAGCTGACCAGGGAAGGAGCCCACCATGCGGCTGGAGCGTGTGGTCGCCGCCGACCGCGAGCGGCTGTGGAGGTACGTCGGTGACCTCGACCGGTGGCACGAGCTGCTGCCCACCGTGGACAGCGTGACCCGCACGGGTCCGCCGGGGCCGATCGGCGTCGGCACCCGCTTCCGGGTCGCCCAGCCACGGCTGGCGACGGCGGAGTACGTCGTCACCGCGTGGGACCCGCCCGCGGGGTTCACCTGGGAGGCGACGGTGCGCGGGGTGCGGACCACCGCGTCCCACGAGCTGCACGCCACGGGCACCGGCACCCGGCTCGTCCTCGGCCTGGAGTGGTCCGGGCCGGCCGCCTGGCTCGCTCGGCTCCTCTACTCCCGCCTCACCCGGTCCTACCTGGAGCAGGAGGCCGCCGCCTTCGCCGCCCACGCCACCGGTCGGGGCGCGTAGCGGGCGCCCCGGACGACAGGAGGCTCCCGGCACCGATGGGGTGCCGGGAGCCTTCCCGGGTCGCTGCCCGGAGGGTCAGGGCTGCTGCGGGACGGTGAGCAGGCCCATCTCGGTCGGGCCGGCGAGCAGCTCGTGCACCGGCACGATGCGCACCGAGTAGCCGAAGGAGCCGGAGAACTCGAGCTCGACGTCGCCGCGGTAGCCGTAGCGCCCACCCTCGTAGGTGTCGCTCAGCTCGAGGGGCCGGGTGGCGATGTCGACGAGCGTGTCGTCCTCCGCCACGCGCCCGGTGACGAGTTGCACCTCGACGTCCTCGGGGCGGAGCTCCCCGAGCGAGACGTAGGCGCTGACGCCGACGACGTCACCCACCTTGACGACGTCCGCGACGTTCGTCGACTCGACGTGGTCGACCCGCACCGCGGGCCACGCCGC
The DNA here is from genome assembly GCF_937958535.1 of uncultured Georgenia sp. Taxonomy (GTDB): domain Bacteria; phylum Actinomycetota; class Actinomycetes; order Actinomycetales; family Actinomycetaceae; genus Oceanitalea. The sequence goes on from NZ_CALGNQ010000062.1 coordinate 9,094, forward strand.
GCGCACCCGCTGCTTCCACTCGGCCAGCTCCACGGCCCGGGGGTGGCCCGGGCCGTTGAGGGCGCGGAAGCTGCCGGCGACCGGGGTGTAGAGCTGCTCGACGTAGTCGCGCACCATCCGGGTGGCCTGCACCTTGGGCCCCAGGGTGGCCAGGGTGTGGCGCATCATGCCCATCCAGTGGCGCGGGATGCCGTTCTCGTCGCGGTCGTAGAACCGCGGGACGACGGTCTCCTCGAGCAGCTCGTAGAGCGCCGCGGCCTCGAGCTGGTCGCGCCGCTCGGGGTCCTCGACGCCGTCGGCGGTGGGGATCGCCCAGCCGTTCTCGCCGTCGTACCACTCGTCCCACCACCCGTCGAGGATGGAGAGGTTGAGGGCACCGTTGAGGGCGCACTTCATGCCGGAGGTCCCGGAGGCCTCGAGCGGGCGCAGCGGGTTGTTCAGCCACACGTCGCAGCCCGGCATGAGGGTCTGGGCCATCTCGATGTCGTAGTTCGGCAGGAAGACGATGCGGTGGCGCACGTCCTCCTGGTCGGCGAAGGAGACGAGCTCGCGGATGAGCCCGATGCCGGGCTCATCCGCCGGGTGGGACTTGCCGGCGACGACGATCTGGATCGGCCGCTCGGGGTCGGTGAGCAGGCGCTTGAGCCGCTCGGGGTCCCTGAGCATGAGGGTCAGCCGCTTGTAGGTCGGCACCCGGCGGGCGAAGCCGATGGTCAGGACGTCGGGGTCGAGGACGTCGTCCACCCAGCCGAGCTCGGCCGGGGAGGCGCCGCGGTCCAGCCAGGACTTGCGCACCCGGCGGCGGGCGGCGCGGACGAGTTCGGCGCGCAGCGCGCGGCGGGTCTGCCACAGCTCGGTGTCGGGCACGCCGCCGGCGTCGGCGGGCAGCAGCCAGCCCTCCCCGCTCTCGATCTGCTCGGGGGTGAGGTGTGCCTCGGCCGTCCTGGCGAAGACGGGGTCGGTCCACGTCGGGCCGTGCACGCCGTTGGTGATCGAGGTGATGGGCACCTCGCTGACGTCGAAGCCGGGCCACAGCTGGTGGAACATCCCGCGCGAGACGTGGCCGTGGAGGCGGGAGACGCCGTTGGCCTTGCGCGCGGCGCGCAGGCCGAGGACCGCCATGTTGAAGACGGCGGGGTCGCCTCCCTCGAAGTCCTCGGTGCCCAGGGCGAGGACCTTGTCCACCGGGACGCCCTGCAGCTCGGAGGAGCCGGTGAAGTACTCGCGGACGAGGTCCTGGGAGAAACGGTCGATGCCGGCGGGGACGGGGGTGTGGGTGGTGAACACGGTGCCCGCCCGTACCGCCTCGAGCGCGGCCTCGAAGCTCAGCCCCTCCTCGGCGACGAGCTCGCGGATGCGCTCGACGGCGAGGAACCCGGCGTGGCCCTCGTTGGCGTGGTACACCTGCGGCTCGGGAGCGCCGGTGAGCCTGGAGTACAGGCGCAGCGCCCGCACCCCGCCCATGCCGAGGAGCAGCTCCTGGCGGAGCCGGTGCTCGTGGGAGCCGCCGTAGAGCCGGTCGGTGACCTTGCGGGTGGAGTCGTCGTTCTCCGGGACGTTGGAGTCCAGGAGGAGCAGGGGGACGCGGCCGACGTCGGCGCGCCACACCTGCGCGTGGAGCTGCTGCCCGCCGGGCAGCGCCAGGCTCACCCGGGCGGGGGTGCCGTCGGGCTCGCGCAGCAGGGTGAGGGGGAGGTTGTCCGGGTCGAGCAGCGGGTAGGTCTCGTGCTGCCAGCCGTCGCGGGTGAGGGACTGTTTGAAGTACCCGGCGCCGTAGAGCAGGCCGACGCCGACGATGGGCACGCCGAGGTCCGAGGCGGACTTCAGGTGGTCACCGGCGAGGATGCCCAGCCCGCCGGAGTACTGCGGCAGCACGGCGGTGATGCCGAACTCGGCGGAGAAGTAGGCGATGGCGTCCGGCTTGTCCGGTGCGTCGAAGGACTGGTACCAGCGCGGCTGCTCGAGGTACTCGCGCAGGTCGGCGTCCAGCTCCCGGACCCGCGCGACCACCTCCTCGTCACGGGCGAGCTCGTCCAGTCGCTGCTTGCCGAGCGCGCCGAGCAGCTTGATGGGGTCCCCGTGGAGGGACCGCCAGCGCTCGGGGTCGAGGGACTCGAACAGCGCCCGTGTCGGCTCGTGCCACGAGAAGCGCAGGTTCTGGGCGAGGGTGTCCAGCGGCGCGAGCGGCTCGGGCAGGACCGTACGGACGGTGAATCGACGGATGGCTCTCACAGCGGCAGTCTAACCGCCCTTTCCGTAAGAATTTCAGCGCGTTTTCAAACAGGGTGCCGCCGGGCCGCACCCGACGCGCCGACGACCCCACGCCCGAGTGTCCTCTGCGGTCGACCGCAGCGCGACCCGTCGATAGGTTCGTGCCCGTGAGCAGCACCTCCTCCCGTCCGCCGGCCGCCGTCGCCGGCCCGACGTCCGGCCCTGCCCCCGACCCGCGACCGGCTCCCCCGACCCCGATCGGGCGGATCCCGGTGATCGAGGTCTCCCCCGTCGTCGAGGGCGGCCGCTGGCCCGCCAAGGCGGTGACCGGCGAGGCCGTGCGGATCCGGGCCACCGTCTTCCGCGAGGGCCACGACGCCGTCGCGGCCACCGCCGTCCTCGTCGCCCCGGACGGCACCGACCACAGCTCGGTGACGATGACCCCGGTCGACCCGGGCCTGGACCACATGGAGGGCTGGCTCGTCCCCGACCGCGAGGGCGAGTGGTCCTTCCGGGTGGAGGGCTGGTCCCACCCGTACGGGACCTGGCTGCACGACGCCCAGGTCAAGGTGGACGCCGGGGTCGACGTCGAGCTCATGCTCACCGAGGGGGCGCTGCTGCTCGAGCGGGCCGCCGCCCGTCCCGGGCTGCCGGCCGACGCCCGCACCGTCCTGACCGACGCCGTCACGGCGCTGCGCGACACCGACCGGCCCGCCCCGGCGCGGCTGGCGGCAGGCACCTCCCCGGAGGTCCAGGAGGTCCTCGCCGCTCACCCGGTGCGCGAGTACGTCACCCGCAGCGCCACCTACCCGCTGCGGGTCGACCGGCCGCGGGCGCTGTACGGCTCGTGGTACGAGATGTTCCCCCGCTCCGAGGGGGCCTATTTCGACGTCGAGCGCGGCACGTGGGTGTCCGGCACGCTGCGCACGGCGGCCGAGCGGCTCCCGGCGATCGCCGCGATGGGCTTCGACGTCGTCTACCTCACCCCGATCCACCCGATCGGGACCACCAACCGCAAGGGCCGCAACAATACGCTCACCGCCCAGCCCGGCGACCCGGGATCGCCCTACGGCATCGGCTCCCCCGAGGGCGGCCACGACGCCATCCACCCCGAGCTCGGCACCTTCGCCGACTTCGACGCCTTCGTCGCCCGGGCGCGGGAGCTGGGCATGGAGGTGGCCCTCGACCTCGCCCTGCAGGCCTCCCCGGACCACCCGTGGGTCACCGAGCACCCGGAGTGGTTCACCCGCCGCGCCGACGGCTCCATCGCCTACGCGGAGAACCCGCCGAAGAAGTACCAGGACATCTACCCGCTGAACTTCGACAACGACCCGGAGGGCATCTACCGGGCGGTGCGCGACGTCCTGCAGGTGTGGATCGACCACGGGGTGACCGCCTTCCGCGTGGACAACCCGCACACCAAGCCGCTGGACTTCTGGGAGCGGCTGCTCACCGACGTGCGGCGCGACCACCCCGAGGTCATCTTCCTGTCCGAGGCCTTCACCCGGCCGGCGATGATGCGCACCCTGGCGGCCATCGGGTTCCACCAGTCCTACACCTACTTCACCTGGCGCAACACCAAGGAGGAGGTCAGCGACTACCTCCTGGAGGTGTCCAACGAGACCTCCCACGTCATGCGGCCGAGCTTCTGGCCGACGACGCACGACATCCTCACCCCGTACATGCAGACCGGCGGGGTGGCCGCCTTCGCCATCCGCGCCGTGCTGGCCGCCACCGGCTCACCGACGTGGGGGATCTACTCCGGCTACGAGCTGGTGGAGAACGTCGCCCGGCCGGGTGCCGAGGAGCAGATCGACAACGAGAAGTACGAGTTCAAGCCGCGCGACTGGGCCCGTGCGGAGGACATCGGCATCTCCCGGCTGCTCACCGCGCTCAACCGGATCCGTCGTCACCACCCTGCGCTGCAGCGGCTGCGCGGCCTGACCGTGCACCCCACGACGGACGACGCCACGGTGTGCTTCTCCCGGCACCTGCCCGCCCACCTGTCCCCCACCGGCCAGGCAGACACCGTCGTCGTCGTCCTCAACCTCGACCCCTTCACCACCCGCGAGGGCACCATCGACCTCGACCTGGCCGCGCTCGGCATCCCCGACCCGCCGCCGGGCACCGACCCGGGCACCACGCTCATGGCGGTGACCGACGAGCTGTCCGGGGAGACCTACTTCTGGGGCCGCACGCCGTACTTCCGGCTCGACCCCCACCACCACTGCGCGCACGTCCTGTCGGTGAGGCCGCTGTGAGCCCGCACAACCCGCTGCGGGTGCAGGCGCTGGCCGCCCGCGCCGACCCGGTGCCCCCGCTCGGCAGCGGCGAGCGGCCCGGGCTCACGCCGGACCCCGAGTGGTACCGCTCCGCCGTCTTCTACGAGGTGCTGCTGCGCGCCTTCGGCGACTCCGACGGCTCGGGCATCGGGGATCTGCGCGGCCTCATCGACCGGCTCGACTACCTCCAGTGGCTGGGCGTGGACTGCCTGTGGATCCCGCCGTTCTACCCCTCCCCGCTGCGCGACGGCGGCTACGACGTCTCGGACTACACCGCCGTCGCGCCCGAGTACGGCTCGATCGAGGACTTCCAGGAGCTGCTCGACGAGGCGCACGCCCGCGGGCTGCGCATCCTCATCGACATCGTCGCCAACCACACCAGCGACCAGCACCCGTGGTTCCAGGCCTCCCGGTCGATGCCGGACGGCCCCTACGGCGACTTCTACGTGTGGAGCGACGACAACACCAAGTACGGCGACGCCCGCATCATCTTCGTCGACACCGAGACCTCGAACTGGACCTTCGACCCGGTGCGCCGCCAGTACTACTGGCACCGGTTCTTCTCCCACCAACCCGACCTCAACTTCGAGAACCCGGCGGTGGTCGAGGCGATGCACGACGTCGTGCGCTTCTGGTGCCGGCTGGGGGTGGACGGGTTCCGGCTCGACGCCATCCCCTACCTCTACGAGGAGGAGGGGACGAACTGCGAGAACCTGCCCCGCACCCACGAGTTCGTCCGCGACCTGCGGGCGATGGTGGACCGGGAGTTCCCCGGCACGCTCATCCTCGCCGAGGCGAACCAGTGGCCCCAGGACGTCGTGGAGTACTACGGCACCGAGGACGCGCCCGAGTGCCACATGTGCTTCCACTTCCCGGTCATGCCGCGCATCTTCTACGCGCTGCGCGAGCAGCGGTCCCACGCGATCATCGACATCCTCGCCGACACCCCCGAGATCCCCCGCGGCGCACAGTGGGGCACCTTCCTGCGCAACCACGACGAGCTCACCCTGGAGATGGTCTCCACCGAGGAGCGCGCCGCGATGTACGGCTGGTACGCCGAGGACCCGCGGATGCGCGCCAACGTCGGGATCCGCCGCCGGCTGGCGCCGCTGCTGGGCAACTCGCGCAAGGAGATCGAGCTCGCCCACGCCCTCCTGCTCTCCCTGCCGGGCAGCCCGTTCCTCTACTACGGCGACGAGATCGGCATGGGGGACAACATCTGGCTCCCCGACCGGGACGCGGTGCGTACCCCGATGCAGTGGACGCCGGACCGCAACGCCGGCTTCTCCACCGCCGACCCGGGCAAGCTCTACCTGCCGCTCGTCCAGTCGCTCGTCAACCACTACCAGGCGGTCAATGTCGAGGCGCAGTACGCGACCCCGACCTCCCTGCTCCACTGGGTGCGCGGCATCCTCGAGGTGCGCAAGGGCCACCCGGTGTTCGGTACCGGCTCCTTCGAGATCATGGAGACCGACAACGACGCCGTCCTCGCCTTCGTCCGGCAGAACGAGGAGGAGGCGGTGCTGTGCGTGATGAACCTGGCCAACACCCCGCGCTCGGCCCGCGTCCACCTGCCCCGGCACGCCGGCCGCCCGCTCGTCGACATCTTCGGCGGGGCGACCTTCCCCGACGTCGACCCCCGCGGCCACGTGACGATCACGCTGGGCACCCGGGACTTCTTCTGGCTGCAGATCGGCACCCCGCCCGAGCCGAGCGCGCCGTCGGCCCGGTCCGCGCCGCAGACCGTGACGCCGGCCGAGGCACCGGCCGCCCCGGAGGCCCCGGCGCTGCCGCCCGCGAGCCCCGAGCCGGCCGCGAGCACCCCGCCGCAGTCCGAGCAGCCCCCCGGCGGCTCGACCGCCCCGCCGCCCCGGGAGGGCTGATGGCCACGCTCACCCCGCCGTTCGCCGAGTTCCTCCCCGGTTGGGTCGCCCGGCAGCGGTGGTACACCGCCAAGGGCAGCACCCCCCGGCTGCGCCGCGTCGGGGGGCTGCGGTACACGGACCCGGCGGGTGAGGTCGGCATCGACACCCACCTGGTGCAGGACGACTCCGGCCCGCAGCCGGTCGTCTACCAGGTGCCGCTCACCTATCGCAGCGCACCGGTCGAGGGGCTGGAGCATGCCCTCGTCGCGCGGACGGAGCACTCCGAGCTCGGCACCCGGTGGGTCTACGACGGCTGCCACGACCCCGTCGGCGCCCGCGCCCTGCTCACCACGATCCTCGGGGAGCACACCGTGGTCTCCGACGCCGGCGGCGCGGGCGGACGGGCCACCGGCCACCGGGCGAAGGGCCCGGGCGCGATGCAGCACCACACCCGCGGGGAGTGGGTCCGGGTGCTGCGCGGGGAGCAGTCGAACACCTCGGTGATCTTCGAGGGCGACGACGGTCCCCCGGTCATCTGCAAGGTGTTCCGGGTGGTGGTCGACGGCGCGAACCCCGACGTCGTCGTCCAGGAGGCGCTGGCCGACGCCGGCAGCACCCGGGTGCCCGCCCCGCTGGGGGACCTGTCCGGGGAGTGGACCGGGCCCGGCGGTGAGCGCCGCCACGCCCACCTGGCCTTCGCCCAGGAGTTCCTCCCCGGCGTCGAGGACGCGTGGCGGGTGGCGGTGCGCGCCGCAGCCGCCGGCACGTCGCTGGGCGCCCGCGCGTCCGAGCTGGGCGCGGCCGTCGCCGCCGTGCACCGCGACCTCGCCGCCGCCTTCCCGGTCCACGAGCCGACCGAGCCGGTGCGCGCCGCGCTGCGGGCGACGTGGCGCGACCGGGCCGCGGCCGCGCTGCTCGCCGTCCCCGAGCTGGAGCAGCACCGGGAGGCGATCACCGCCGTCTACGCCCGCGCCGAGGAGTCCCGCTGGCCCCGGCTGCAGCGCATCCACGGCGACCTCCACCTCGGCCAGGTCATCGACGCCCCGGGACGTGGCTGGCTGCTCCTCGACTTCGAGGGAGAGCCGCTGCGCCCGCTGCCCGAGCGCACCGCCCCCGACCTCGCGCTGCGCGACGTCGCCGGGATGCTCCGCTCCCTGGAGTACGCCGCCGGCGCGGCCCACCGCGAGCACGGCGCCGACGTTCCCGCCGCGTGGGTGACCGCGGCCCGCACCGCCTTCCTCGACGGGTACGCCCGCGAGGCCGGGCACGACCCGCGTTCCGACGCGGCGCTGCTCACGGCCCTCGAGCTCGACAAGGCGCTCTACGAGGCGGTCTACGAGGTGCGCAACCGGCCCGACTGGCTGCCCATCCCGGTGGCCGGGGTGCGCCGTCTGCTCACCGGCCCCGGGACCTGAATCCCGCGCGACACCGCGACCCTGATGGAAGAGTGGGAAACATGACAGACCTCGACCCTCGCAGCTCCGGCCCGCACGCCGGCGGAGCCGACCCGGGGACGGCCCTGCCCGTCGACAGCGACGTCCTCCACGCGGTCGCCGTCGGCCTCCACCACCAGCCGCACGACGTCCTCGGCCCCCACGTGGGCGAGGGCGGGGTGACGATCCGGACCCTGCGCCCGTTGGCCGACGCCGTCACGCTCGTCACCGAGGAGGGGCGTCGTCCCTTCACGCACGAGCACGAGGGCATCTGGGTCACCGTGGTGCCAGGCTCGCAGGTGCCGGACTACCGCATCGAGGTCACCTACGGCAGCGAGACCCAGCTGACCGACGACCCGTACCGCTTCCTGCCCACCCTGGGCGAGCTCGACCTCCACCTCATCGGCGAGGGCCGCCACGAGGAGCTGTGGCGGGCGCTGGGCGCGCACGTGCGGCGCTACCCCTCCCCGCTCGGGGAGGTCACCGGCACCTCCTTCGCCGTGTGGGCGCCCAACGCCCGCGCGGTGCGGGTCAAGGGTGACTTCAACTCCTGGGACGGCCGCTCCACGGCGATGCGCTCGCTGGGGTCCTCCGGTGTGTGGGAGGTCTTCGTGCCCGGCGTCGGCGCCGGCGCGCGGTACAAGTTCGAGATCCAGCACCGCGACGGCTCCTGGCACGAGAAGGCCGACCCGATGGCGCGTGCCACCGAGCACCCGCCGGCGACGGCGTCGGTGGTCACCGAGTCCCACTACGAGTGGCAGGACCACGAGTGGATGGCCCGCCGCGCCGAGACCGACCCCCACTCGGGGCCGATGAGCATCTACGAGGTCCACCTGCCCTCGTGGCGGCCCGGACTGAGCTACCGCGACCTGGCGGTGGACCTCGTCGACTACGTCGCCGGGCTCGGTTTCACCCACGTGGAGTTCATGCCGGTGGCCGAGCACCCCTTCGGCGGCTCCTGGGGCTACCAGGTCACCTCCTACTACGCGCCGACGGCGCGGATGGGCACCCCGGACGACTTCCGCTACCTCGTCGACCGGTTCCACCAGGCCGGTATCGGGGTCATCATGGACTGGGTCCCGGCCCACTTCCCCAAGGACATCTGGGCGCTGGCCCGCTTCGACGGCACCCCGCTGTACGAGGACCCCGACCCGCTGCGCGGCGAGCACCCCGACTGGGGCACCCTCGTCTTCAACTTCGGCCGGCGCGAGGTGCGTAACTTCCTCGTCGCGAACGCGCTGTACTGGCTCGAGGAGTTCCACATCGACGGGCTGCGGGTGGACGCCGTCGCCTCGATGCTCTACCTGGACTACTCCCGCCAGCCGGGCCAGTGGCGGCCCAACGAGCGCGGCGGGCGGGAGAACCTCGACGCGATCAGCTTCCTGCAGGAGACCAACGCCACCGCCTACCGGCGGGTGCCCGGCGTCGTCATGATCGCCGAGGAGTCCACCGCCTGGCCCGGGGTGAGCGCCCCTACCGAGCACGGCGGGCTCGGCTTCGGGCTGAAGTGGAACATGGGCTGGATGAACGACACCCTCCGCTACCTGTCGGAGGAGCCGATCAACCGGCGCTACCACCACGGGGAGCTGACCTTCTCCCTCGTCTACGCCTTCTCCGAGCAGTTCGTCCTGCCGCTGAGCCACGACGAGGTCGTCCACGGCAAGGGCTCACTGCTGCGCAAGATGCCCGGGGACCGGTGGCAGCAGCTGGCCAACGTGCGGGCACTGCTCGCCTACCAGTGGTCCCACCCGGGCAAGCAGCTGCTCTTCATGGGCGGGGAGTTCGCCCAGGAGGAGGAGTGGTCCGAGGCGCGCGGGCTGGACTGGCACCTGCTCGACCAGCCCGCCCACGCCGGGGTCGCCGACCTCGTGCGTCGGCTCAACGACATCTACCGCGCCCACCCCGCGCTGTACGCCCAGGACTTCACCCCCGAGGGCTTCCAGTGGATCGAGGCCGGCGACGGCGACCACAACGTCATCAGCTATTTGCGGCTCGACCCGTCCGGTGAGGGCCGCCCGATCGCGTGCATCGTCAACTTCGCCGGCGTCCCCCACGAGGGCTACCGGGTGGGGCTGCCCCACGCCGGGGCATGGGTCGAGCTGCTCAACACCGACGCCGAGGAGTACGGCGGCTCGGGTGTGGGCAACCTCGGCCGGGTGGTGGCCGAGGAGCTGCCGTGGAACGGCCGGCCGGCCTCGGTCCGGCTGCGGGTGCCGCCGCTGGGGGCGCTGTTCCTCACCCCGGAGTCCGGCCCGCGGTGACCCTGGACGACGTCGGTCTGGTCGCGGCGAGCGCCGTGGCGGTGGCCGCCGTCCTCGTCATCGCGCTGCACCGGCGGATCGTCCGCACACCCGACGGCCGGGGCCGCGGCGTGCTCGTCGCCTTCGCCCTGGTCGTCCTCGTGCCCTGCCTCGTCCTCATCGCCGCCCTGCTGGCGGACCGGTAGGCAGCGGCTGGGGCCCGGGGCTCGTGCCCTGCCCCGCCGCGCTGCGGGCGTGCCGGG
>NZ_CALGNQ010000063.1 GCF_937958535.1 uncultured Georgenia sp.
GTGCAGGATGCAGCGGTCCGGGCCACACAGCAGCATGAACTGGTTGTGGTATTCTCCGGGACCACGCCACCGGCTGCCGGGTCGGAGCTCGCGGCGGGTGCCGCGACGTCCGGCCCCGCCAGCCGGTCGGCGTCTACGGGCGCATCCGCTCGGTCCGCGCGCTCGGCCGCGACGGGCGCGTCCGCGCCCTCGGCGGAGTCGACGGCGCGTCCCACGCCGGCGGGGGGCACCCGGCTCCCGAGCCGGCGCTCGCTGCGAGAGCGTGCCGCGACGGCGTCCACCCGTCCCGAGACACCGCAGGAACGCACGGCAACGGGACGACGCCCCGTCGTCCGAGCGCCGCGCACCGCCCAGGGGGTGCGGTCCCTGGACTCCACCGGCCGGCTCACCGGTGTGCAGCCGGTGGTCCGGCCGGACGCCCCCCGTGGGGCGGGCGGTCAGGACTCGGGTGCGGCGGGCGCTCAGGGCTCCGGGCCGGGTGCCGGTCCCGCTCCGTGGGACACCCACGAGACCTTCTCCGTCGACCTGGACCCGCGTGAGGTCGACGCGACGGCGGGCGCCGGCCTCCCGGCGGTGCCCGAGACGCCACCGGTGCGGCGCCGCTCCGCCGCCGACACGACCGCCACGGGCACCGCCGCTGCCGCCGACCGCCACACCGCCGACACCGGCGCACCACCGGCTGCCCGGACGGACGCCGCCACCGACCCATCGCCCAGTGCTCGGCGTGCGGTGGACGGCGGCACCGCGGGTGCGTCGTCGGCCGCTCGACCCGGTGCAGCGCAGGCGGGTCGGCGTCCGGCGGACAGCGCCGTCGCCGGTGCGTCGCCGGCCGCTCGACCCCCCACGGACGCCGGCACGTCCCCTGCGGAGGCCGCCGACACCACCGACGCCCCGCGGCCCACCCGCCCCACCGGCCATCGCTCTCCGGCGGAGCACACCCCGCTGCGCGACGCGGCCCGTGACTTCGACCGGCGAGCCGGCGAGGCCGAGGAGGAACCGGTCTTCCCGCTGCGGCCACAGTGGATCGCGATCAGCAGCGTCTCCGGTGCGTCCCCGGACTCCGCCGAGGTCCCGCTGCCGAGCCGCCGGTCGCTGCGGGAGCGGATGGAGGAGCCCGCTCCCGCCGACCCGGAGCGTCCCAACCCGGCCGTGACGGTGGTCAAGGTCGCCGTGCTCGTCCTCGTCGCCGTCGTCATCGGCGCGCTCATCTGGCTCCTCGCCGACCAGGCGCTCGACGACGGGGCCGACGACGCCGACCTCGCCCGACCCTCCCTCCCCATCACCACCACCATCGACCCAGAGGAGCCCCGTGCCAGCTGACGAGAGATCCCGTCACCTCGCCGTCGTCGCCGCCCGAGCCGCGGCGGAGAAGAAGGCCGAGGAGATCATCGCCCTGGACGTCAGTGAGCGGCTCGTGCTCACCGACGCCTTCGTCGTCGCCTCCGGCGCCACCGACCGGCAGGTCCGGGCGATCGTCGACGCCGTCGACGAGGCGCTCCACCACGAGGGGGTGAAGGCGGCGCGGAAGGAGGGTCTCGCCGAGGCGCGCTGGGTGCTGCTCGACTACGGCGAGATCGTCGTCCACGTGCAGCAGACCGAGGACCGCGAGTTCTACGCCCTGGAGCGGCTCTGGAAGGACTGCCCGGTCATCGAGCTGCCGGCGGACCTGCACGAGACCGCGGACGGGGACGACGCCGGCGCGCCGGCATGAGCGGCCCCACCATCATCTTCTGGCGGCACGGGCAGACCGACTACAACGCTGCCGGACGGCTGCAGGGGCAGTCGGACATCGAGCTCAACACCACCGGCGTGCGCCAGGCCGTGCTCGCCGCACCGCGGATCGCCGAGCTCGGGCCCACCCGCATCATCAGCTCCGACCTCAAGCGGGCGATGCGTACCGCCGAGGTGCTCGGTGCGCTGACCGGGCTGCCGGTCGAGCCGGACCCCCGGCTGCGCGAGCGGTCGTTCGGCGTGTGGGAGGGGCTCACCCAGGCCGAGATCGAGGCCGGTTGGCCGGAGGCCTTCCGGGCATGGCGGCAGGGCGAGGAGCCGCAGGGGATCGGTGCCGACTCCCGGCACGAGGTCGGGCGCCGGGTCGCGGCGGCGGTGCTGGAGACGGTGTCGGAGGTGGACGACGACGGCGTGCTCGTCGTCGTCGCGCACGGCGCGGCGATCACCCTGGGCCTGACCCATCTGCTGGACCTGGACTCCGAGCGCTGGTTCGGGCTCGCGGGCCTGGACAACTGCGCCTGGGCACTCGTCGGCCCCAACCCGGGCCGCCGGCCTGGGTGGCGGCTGACCGCCCACAACCTGCGGGCCTGAGAGTGTGGTGGGCGCCACCGTCCCGGAATTGGTCAGCGGGGTACTGCGTCGTCTAGACTCGTCAACGGATCGCGGGGCTATGGCGCAGTTGGTAGCGCGCTTCCATGGCATGGAAGAGGTCGGGGGTTCGAATCCCCCTAGCTCCACCCCGAGACGAACGCCCCGCCACGTGCGGGGCGTTCGTCGTCTCCGTGCCCCTTCCCCCGACGAGCAGCGCTCACGCTGCGCGCCTCGCCCGACCGGAAGCACGCAGTGCACCGTCCGAGCGGACCCGTCGGTGCTGACGGGAGCACCCGGTGCACGTCCACCCCGGACGTGCGGGCGGACGTCACTCCGGGCGCGCGGAGGCGGCGGCCCGGGCTGCGGCGGGCAGCGCCGTCAGCACCCGCTCGACCGCCGCGTCGTCGTGGGCGGCGGACAGGAACCACGCCTCGAAGACCGAGGGCGGCAGTGCCACACCGGCGTCGAGCATGGCGTGGAAGAACGGCGGGTAGCGGTAGGCGTCCTGCGCCGTGACCTGGTCGTAGGAACGCACCGGCGCGGCGGCGGCTGCCTCCCCGAAGAACACCGAGAACAGGCTGCCGGCCCGCTGGACGCGGTGCGGCACCCCCTCCCGGGTCAGCGCCGCACCGACGGCATCGGCGACCACGCCCGCGACCTCGTCCACCCGGCGGTAGACCTCCGCGTCGGCCAGCCGCAGGGTGGCCAGCCCGGCCGCCGTCGCCAGCGGGTTCCCGGAGAGGGTGCCCGCCTGGTAGACCGGCCCGGTGGGGCTGAGCCGGTCCATGATGTCGGCCCGGCCGGCGACGGCGGCCAGCGGCATCCCCCCGCCGACGACCTTGCCGAAGGTGACGAGGTCCGGCGCCCATGCGGGCGCGCCGACCGTCGCGCCGGCCGCCTCCTGCTCCAGCCCCCACCAGCCCGCGGCGCCGACCCGGAAGCCGGTGAGCACCTCGTCCACGACGAGCAGCGCGCCGTGCTGCCGGGTCACCTCGCGCAGGAACGCGTTGAACCCGGGGTCGGGCGGCACGACGCCCATGTTCGCCGGGGCCGCCTCGGTGATGACGGCCGCGACCTCCTCACCCCGGGTGGCGAACACCTCGCGGACCGCTGCGACGTCGTTGTACGGCACGACGACGGTCTGCGCCGCCGTCGCGGCGGTGACGCCCGCCGAGCCGGGCAGCCCGAAGGTGGCGACGCCGGAGCCGGCCGCGGTCAGCAGCGCGTCCACGTGCCCGTGGTCCGGGTGGCGCTCGCGGCCCTCCGCGCCCGCGGCGTGGACGACGTCGCCGTGTGGTCGGCCTCCGGGCGCGCTGCCGACTTCGCCGAGCGGCACGGCGCCACGGAGGTCTCCGACCTCGTCCGCGCCGTCGCGGACGCCGACCTCGTCGTCACCTGCCGGGGCACCGGCCCGGCCGTGCTCGACGTCGCGACCGTGACGGCGGCGCTGGACGCCCGGCCCGCCGGCGCCGATCTCGTGGTCGTGGACCTCGCGCTCAACCGGGACGTCGAGCCGGCGGTGGGCGAGCTGCCCGGGGTGCGGCTCGTCGACCTGGCCACCGTGCGCGAGCACGTGCCGCCGACCACCGCCGCAGAGGTCGAGCGGGCCCGCGAGCTGGTCGACCGGGGCGTCGAGCGGCTCGCGGCGGACCTCGCCGGCCGGGCGGTCGACCAGGCCGTCGTCGCCCTGCGCCGCCGGGTGGAGGCCGCCGTCGCCGAGGAGATCGAGCGCCTCCCCGCCGACGGCGCGCTGCCCGTCGAGGATGCCGCCCGGGCGCTCCGGCGGCTGGCCGCGCGGCTGCTGCACACCCCCACCGTCCACGCACGCAGCGCCGCCCGCGAGGGCCGCGCCGTCGAGCACGTGCGGGCGCTGGAGCAGGTGCTCGGGGTGTCCGTCCCCGAGCACCGGTAGGCTCCCCGAGCGCCGGTGGGCACGGCCGGCCGGCGCCCACGTGCCCCGCCCGGGCGCCGTCGCGCCGTGCCCGTTCAGTCGTGCTCGGGGAACCCGAGGTCGAGCCCGCCGTGGCTGGGGTCCAGCCACCGGCTCGTCACCGCCTTCTCCCGGGTGAAGAAGGTCAGCCCGTGCCGCCCGTAGGCCTTGGCGTCCCCGAACAGGGACGCCTTCCACCCTCCGAAGGAGTAGTAGGCCACCGGCACCGGGATCGGGACGTTGACCCCGACCATCCCGGCCGTCACCTCGAGCTGGAAGCGGCGCACCGCCCCGCCGTCGTTGGTGAAGATCGCCGCGCCGTTGCCGTACGGGTTGGCGTTGACGATCTCCAGCCCCTCCTCGTAGCCGGAGACCCGCACGAGGGAGAGCACCGGCCCGAAGATCTCGTCGGTGTACGCCCGGGACGACGTCGGCACCCGGTCGAGCAGGGTGGGCCCCAGCCAGAATCCGGAGGGGTCGCCGTCGGGCTCGATGGTGCGGCCGTCGACGACGAGCTCGGCACCGTCGGCCACCGCGACGTCGACGTAGGAGGCCACCCGGTCGCGGTGCTCCCCGGTGATGAGCGGCCCCATGTCGGTGCCGCGGCGTCCGTCCCCGATCCGCAGGCCGGCCATCCGCTCACGGATCTTGGCGACGAGCTCGTCGGCGATCGACTCCACCGCGAGCACCACGGAGATCGCCATGCAGCGTTCCCCGGCGGAGCCGTAGCCGGCGTTGACGGCGGCGTCGGCGACGAGGTCGAGGTCGGCGTCGGGCAGCACGAGCATGTGGTTCTTCGCACCGCCCAGCGCCTGCACCCGCTTGCCGTGCGCGGTGGCCGTCTCGTACACGTGCTTGGCGATCGGGGTGGAGCCGACGAAGGAGATCGCCGAGACATCCGGGTGGGTGAGCAGCGCGTCCACGGCCTCCCGGTCGCCGTGGACCACGTTGAACACCCCGTCGGGCAGCCCCGCCTCGTGGAGCAGGGCGGCCAGCCAGCTCGCCGCGCTCGGGTCCTTCTCCGAGGGCTTGAGGACCACGCCGTTGCCCGCCGCGACGGCCAGCGGGAAGAACCACAGCGGCACCATGGCCGGGAAGTTGAACGGGCTGACGATCCCGACCACGCCCAGGGGCTGGACCACGGAGTAGACGTCCACCCCGGTGGAGACGTTGACGGAGTACTCGCCCTTGAGGTGGGCCGCCGCGCCGCAGGCGAACTCCACGACCTCCAGCCCGCGGGCGATCTCCCCGCGCGCGTCGGAGAGCACCTTGCCGTGCTCCGCGGTGATGATCTGCGCCAGCTCGTCCTGCCGGGCCGCGAGCAGCTCCCGGAAGGCGAACATCACCTGCTGCCGCTTGGCCAGGGAGACCTGGCTCCATGCCGCGAACGCCTCCCGCGCGGCGCCGACCGCGGTGTCGACGTCCTGCGCCGTGGCGAACCGGACATGCCTGGCGACCTCGCCCTTGGCCGGGTCGTACACCGGTCCCGTGCGCGTGCCGGTGCCGCGGTGCGGGGCACCGGCGATCCAGTGGTCGAGGACCTCGGTCCCTGTCGTGGTCATGGGTGTCTCCTTCCGGGTGATCGGTCAGCCGAGCAGGTCGAGGGCGAGCACCTCGTCGAGGGCGGCCACCCCGCGGGCGACCTCCTGGGCGGTGATGACGCACGGCGGCACGACGTGGATGCGGTTGTCGACGACGAGGGG
>NZ_CALGNQ010000064.1 GCF_937958535.1 uncultured Georgenia sp.
GCTACACCGCGGTCCTTTTGGCGCCGCAGATCGACGGTGACGCGCGGTCGACGGCCGCCGCCGCCGAGGACGTCGCCACCCTCGCCGCAGAGCTCGGCGACCCCACGCTCGGCTGCTTCGCCCGGGTGCTGCACGGGGTGGCCGCGATCCGGGACGGTCGGGTCGCCGACGGCTTCGCCGCTCTCGACGAGGCGATGCTCCCCGTCCTGGCCGGTCAGGTGGACCCGCTGTGGGCGGGCGACATCTACTGTGCGGTCGTCCACGCCTGCGAGGGCCTGGCGGACCTGACGCGGATGCGTGCCTGGACCGACGCCATGGCCCGGTGGGCGCGCCCCTTCCCCGACGACCTGGTCTACGCCGGGGTCACCCGGGTGCACCAGCTGCAGCTGCTCGCGGCCGAGGGGGACTGGGACGCCGTCGAGGCGGAGGTCGCCGAGCTCAGCGAGCGCCTCGCGACCGCACACAGCTGGGTGGCCGGCAGCGGGTTCGTCGAGCTCGGCGACATCCGCCGGCTGCGGGGCGACGCCCCGGGTGCCCGGCGCGCCTACGCGCGTGCGCGGGCGGTCGGGGTGGAGCCGCAGCCCGGTGAGGCCGAGCTGCTCCTCACCGAAGGACATGTGGCCGAGGCGCTGGAGAGCCTGCTCGGCGCCGTCGCCGCCGCCGGACGGCTCGACGGCGCCCGGCTGCTGCTGCCGGCCGTGCGGTGCGCCATCACCGCCGGGGACCTCGGCCTGGCCGAGCACCTCACCGCAGACCTCGACGCCGTCGCCGCGTACTTCGCGAGCCCGGGGCTCACCGCCCGGGCGGCGCAGGCCCGGGCGGCCGTCCTCCTCGCGCGCTCCCAGCCCGCCGCGGCGGTGCCCCACCTCGAGACGGCGCTGGAGACCTACCGCGAGCAGCGCTACCGCTACGCCATGGCGCAGGTTCACGAACAGCTGGCCGCCGCGCACGCCGCGCTGGGGGCGCGCGCCGCCGGCGCGGCCGCTGCCGCCACCGCCCGTGCCATCTACGCCCGTCTCGGCGCCGCGCCGGACGTCGCCCGCCTCGACGCCGGGCAGCGACCGGACCAGCTCCCCGCCGGGCTCACCGCCCGCGAGGCCGAGGTGCTCGTGTGCGTGGCCGCGGGCGGGAGCAACCGCGAGGTGGCCGCCCGGCTGTACATCAGCGAGAAGACGGTCGGCCGACACCTGGCCAACATCTTCCTCAAGATCGGCGTCTCCTCACGCACTGCGGCCGGCGCCTGGGCTCACGCGCACGGCCTCACCGGTGGTTGACCGGTGCACATCGTGCGGCGAACGCCCCACCCACACGTCCACGTGATGCACGGTCTGCCCGATGAGGGGCGGGCACCCGGCTCCCTAGCGTCGTCGGCACGGGAAGCCGCCCGTACCGAACAGGGAGCAGACCATGACCACGACACAGGACACCCACCGGGTCCCGACCGCGCCGGAGACGGACGACGCGGGCGCCCGGGTGCTCGGCCGCCTCCTGCAGGTGCTCGACGACGGTGCGACCGCGATCCTCACGGGCATCGGCCACGACACCGGGCTCTTCGACACCCTGGCCGGGCTGCCACCTGCGACGAGCAGCCAGGTGGCCGACGCGGCGGGTCTGGACGAACGCTACGTCCGGGAGTGGCTGGGCGGGGTCGTCTCCGCCGGCTTCGTCGCCTACGACCCGGCAGCAGGAACCTACGCACTGCGCCCGGACCACGCACCGTTCCTCAGCGGGCCCGGTCCGGACAATCTCGCGCGGATGATGCGCAACATCGCGCTCATGGGCCGCGCCGCCCCGGCGGTGACTCGGGCCTTCCGAACCGGGGGCGGGCTGCGATACGCCGACTACCCCGGCTTCCACGCACTGCAGGCCGACGACACCGGCCCGGTCCAGGACGCGCTGCTCATCGACGTCGTCCTGCCCCTCACCGGGGAGGTCGACCGGCTGCGCTCCGGAATCGACGTCGTCGACATCGGCTGCGGTCAGGGGCACGCGGTGAACCTCATGGCCCGGGCCTTCCCGCGGAGCAGGTTCACCGGGGTCGACCTCGAGGAGGAGGCGATCACCGCCGCCCGGGCGGAGGCGGAGTCCTGGGCGCTGCAGAACGCGACCTTCGTCATCCATGACGTGGCCGACCTCACGCAGCGGGCGCGGTACGACCTGGTGACGGCGTTCGACTCCATCCACGACCAGGCCGCCCCGGCACGGGTCTTGGCCAACGTGGCACGTAGCCTACGCCCCGGCGGCACGTTCCTCATGGCCGACATCGCCGCCTCCAGCCGGCTGGAGCAGAACGTCGACCTGCCGTACGCCGCGTTCCTCTACGGCATCTCCACCGTGCACTGCCTGTCCGTCTCGCTCGCGCAGGGCGGGGCGGGGCTCGGTGCTGCCTGGGGCGTGGAGCTCGCCGAGCAGATGCTCGGTGAGGCGGGGTTCAGCTCCGTCACGACCCATCGCCTCGAGACGAACCCCTTTGCCGTGTACTTCGTCGCCAAGCGCTGACGCCTGCGGACTCGACAGCACGTCGGGATGTTCGTATATGATTCCCCCTCGGCCCGAGTCTGAACTGCAGGTGTCGCCCAGATGCCCGCGAGGCAGACCGGCCGTCCTCAGCGCCGAGCCGACGCCGTCAGCGAGGGGGAGCAGGGGGAGCTGCAGGCGCGGCGCGCGCGACCATCCCCACGACGGAAGGCTCCCCCATGGCCCACCCCCTCTCCGCTGTTCACTCCGGCAAGGTCAAGGCCGTCCTCGCAGGCGGCCTCGTCCTCGGCGTCGGTGCCGCTGTCACGCTCGCGTCCTGGACCGACCAGGCATACGTCGACGCGACCTTCGGCACGAGCTCCTTCAACATCCAGGTCGACACCCAGGGTGGTGGCGAGGCGTGGGTGGAGGCCGACACCGAGGCCGCTGCCTCCGACCTCGTCTTCAGCGTCGGGGTCGAGGCGCTCGTGGGCACGGTGACGGGGACGCTCCTGCCGGTGCTCGAACCCCTGCTCTCCCAGCTGCTGACGATCACCGTCAACAGCCAGGAGACCGCGGGGCCGCCGGGAGCGGAGACCTTCACCGCCCGTGCGGTCGCCGTCGAGCTGCTCCCCGTCCTCGGTCCGGCCTCCGTGACGCTCCACCTCGCCTCGTCCACCGTGCGAGTCTGGCGGCCCTGAGGCCTCAGCCCACGGGTCGGTCGACGTTGGTCCCGAGCAGCCGGTTGCTCACCGCCATCCACGCCGCGAAGACGGCCGCGCCGGCACCGAAGGCGTCCAGCTCCGGGCCCCAGCGGCGGCCCCGCCGCGCGGCGGAGCGGGTGAGCACGAGTCCGCCGACGAGGTTGAGCGCTCCCCAGGCGGCGTTGACGGCGGGCCCGGAGCCGCGGCCGGCCAGCGGGGTGAGGTGCTCCTTGCCGGCGGCGGCGGTCGCCAGATGGCCGAGGCTGTTGGCCGTGAGCAGCCCGCCGACGAACGCCCGGATGGTTCTGCCACGCTGGGGTGCCATGAGTTACTCCTATGTCAAGCCGCTGCCGCGTAGGCGGGTGCGGCGGCGGTTGAGTGGTCGTTCTTCAGGGTGTTGAACACGACTCGGGCGAGTCGTCGTTTGAGGCAGCGCAAGGCTTCGGTGCGGGTGTCGCCGGCGGCGAGTCGCTTGTCGTAGTAGGCCCGTCCCATGCCGCCGAGGCGGACCTGGGTGATGGCGATGCGGTGCAGGGCGGCGTTGAGCTGTCGGTTGCCGGACTTGCTCATCCGCACCCGGCCATGGGTGCGTCCGGACCACACCGGGATGGGCGCCACCCCGGCGTGCATGGCGTACTTCGCCTCGTGGGCGAACCTGTCGATCCCGGCCGTCTCGCCGACGATCTTGGCTGCGGTCAGCACCCCGCAGCCGGGCAGCTCCAGCAGCTGTGGTGCCTGCTGGCCGACCAGCACGGTGATCTCCTTCTCCAGGGCATCGGCCCGCCGGCTCAGCGCCTCGA
>NZ_CALGNQ010000065.1 GCF_937958535.1 uncultured Georgenia sp.
CCACCGGCCACCCGCCACGAGGCGCGCACCATCGCCCCGCTCATCCGGTGCAGGCCGTAGGTGAGGAGGCAGGTGAGGACGAAGATCGCGCCGGGGGAGTAGAGCAGGTCCAGGGTCTGGGAGATCCCGGTGCCGAAGATGTCCGACACCTCGATGACGGCCGGGCCGGTGAGGAACTCCTTGACGGGTGGGATGTTGCGGGTGGCGAGGAGCAGCAGCGCGACGACGACGTACGGGCTCCACGCCCGCGCCGTCGGGATCCGGGGCCGCTCGCCGGTGAGCTCGACCTGCGGGTCGATGGTGCCCATCCACAGCGTCGGCCAGGTCCGCCGCGCGGGGAAGTCCCACGTGTCCCGGGGCATGAGGAAGCCCTTGGACGAGGTGTACATGACGAGGGTGAGCCCGATGAGCCCGCCGAGCAGCGAGGGGAACTCCGGGCCCAGGACGTAGGCGACGACGACGTACGGCACAGTCATCGCCAGCGCCGCGTAGACGGCGAACGGGGCCACGGCCAGCCCGGCGCGGATGCTGCGCCGCTCACCGAAGAACCAGGTGAGCAGGCAGACCATGAGGAGTGGGACGAGCAGCCCGATGACGGCGTGCATCGTAGCGACCTGGGTGGCGGTGTGGGCGACGAACTCCCCGTGCCCCATGCCCAGCGCCTCCGCACGCTCCTGGACGGCGGGCACGAAGCGGCCGTCGGTGCCGGACAGACCCGTGCCCACGCCGACGATCATCGGCGTGCCCACCGCGCCGAAGCTCACCGGGGTGGACTGGATGATGAGCCCGGCCATGACCGCGGCGATCGCCGGGAAGCCGAGTGCCAGGAGCAGCGGCGCGACGACCGCCGCCGGCGTGCCGAAGCCCGCGGCGCCCTCGATGAAGGAGCCGAAGAGCCAGGCGATGATGATGACCTGGACTCGGCGGTCGGCGCTGATCGTGGTGAACCCGGCGCGGATCGTCTGCAGCGCCCCGCTCTTGGTGACGGTCTCGAGCAGGAGCAGCGCCCCGAAGACGATCCACAGCAGGCCGACCGCGATGAGCAGTCCCTGCACCACCGAGGCGCCGATGGCGGTCCACTCCATCTCCCACGCCGTCCCGGCGACGACGACGATGACGGCGAGGCCGATCGGCATGGCGTACTTCGCCGGCCAGCGCAGGACGACGAGCAGCACCCCGATGACCAGGACCGGCAGGAAGGCGAGCAGTGCCAGAACGGCCAGGTTGTCCATAGAACCTCCCCCGTGGCCGGCAGCAGCGCCGGCGGTTCCATATCGCGGAGTCAGCTCTCCGCTCCAGGTGCAGCACGGTACTGGACGCACCCGGCGCGTCAACCGGGGTGGCCCCCCGGTGCTGCCGCTCAGCCCAGCGACGCGGCCAGCCGGTCCAGCGCCTCCCGCCAGAAGGTCTTCTTCTCGGCCACCGTGTCCGGGTCGGGGAGCTTCGCGTGCTGCACCGAGACGCGGGTCTTCACCGGTGAGACGGCGGTGACCTCGAGGACCGCGCGACTGCCGTCCTCGCTCCTCAGCCGCACCCGCTTCGGCGCGGTGGCGGTGGTGACGTGCCAGCCCTCCCCGAGCCAGGCGGACCGCAGCGCGTCCTCGGCGAGGTGGGGGAAGACCTCCTGCGCTCCACGGGCGATGGTCTTGGAGGCGTTGGCGTCGAAGGTCCCGTCAGGGCGCTGGCCGGGCAGACGCATCCCGCGGGCCTGCTCGTAGCCGACGGTGATCCCCTGCGCCCACCACCCGTCGACGCCGTGCTCGGTGACGAGCCAGTCGGCGATCTGCTTGTGCGTCCAGCTCGTGGCGCCCGCGGCGTCGAGCAGCCCGTGCCACTCCTCACGTGGCCGGCCGGTCCGCTCGGCGACCGTGTCCGACCCGACGAGCTCATCGTGACGTCTGGTTGCCATGGGGCCACCGTACGCCGGGCGGCGCGGACCGCCCGGTGTCTCACGAAGCGGGCCCGCGCCCGGTGACGTCTCGGAGGGCGGACGGGTCTTGCCCGCTGCCTGACCGCCTGACGACGATGCGCAGCACCATCCAGAGCGGCCGAGAGTCCTGGCTCGACGACGCCGCAGCAACCCCCCGGGAACCCGGGAGCGGGTGCTAACGCCAGGTCCGATGGGAGATGCCGATGAGCACCGCTAGCCTCGTCACTGTGCCGCGTCGACGACCGACGGTCTCCTTCGAGCTCTATCCCCCGCGCACACCCGCCAGGGCGGCGGCGACGTGGGAGACGACACTCCGTCTCGCTGCCGGCGGCCCCGACTTCTTCTCGGTGACCTACGGCGCGTCCGGGTCCTCCCGCGGTGCGTCGCGTGAGCTCGTGCGACGCATCATCACCGAGACCACCGTCCCGCCGGTCGCCCACCTCACCTGCGTCGGGGCGACGCGCGCGGACCTCGCGCGGCTCGTCGGCACCCTCGTCGACGACGGCGTGCGCGACTTCCTCGCCCTGCGGGGCGACCCGCCCGCGGGCCGCTGGGCCTGGGAGCCGGAGCCCGACGGGGTCGGCAGCGCCGCCGAGCTCGTCGCGCTCATCCGCGAGGTCGAGCGCACCCGCCTCGGGACGTCGGGCCGGCTGAGCGTCGCCGTCGCCGCCTACCCGGCGGGCACCACCCACACCCGCCGGCAGGACGTCACCGCCCTGCTGGAGAAGCAGGACGCCGGCGCCGACTACGCCGTCACCCAGGTCTTCTTCGACCCCGCCGACTACCTCGCGCTCGTCGCCGAGGCGCGCGCTGCGGGCGTCCACCTGCCCGTCGTCGCCGGGGTCGTCCCGCTGACCGACCCGCGCCGGCTGCTGCGGCTGGAGGAGCTCACCGGCGTCCCCGTCCCCCCGCACCTGCTCGCCCGGCTCGCCGCGGCAGCCGACGACGAGGAGCGCCACCGCATCGGCGTCGCCGCCACCGTCGCCCTCCTCGAGGAGGTGCTCGCGGCCGGCGCCCCCGGCACGCACCTGTTCACCTTCAACCAGCACCGGCCGGCGCTCGACGTCGTCGCCGGGCTCGACCGGCCGCTGACCACCACGACCACGAGGACCTTGTGATGACCGACCGCACCGCCCCCCAGCTTCCCGCCGCCACGATCCTCGGGTACCCGCGGATCGGCCCCCGCCGCGACCTCAAGCGGGCCGTCGAGTCCTTCTGGGCGGGGCGCAGCGAGCTCGACGACCTCCAGGCCGCCGCCGCCGACCTGCGCCGGCGCCAGCGAGCCCAGCTGGTCGGTCTGGGACTGGGAGCGGACGACTCCTCCATCCCCAGCGACTTCTCCTTCTACGACCAGGTGCTCGACGCCGCCGTCACCGTGGGGGCGGTCCCGCCCCGGTTCGCCCACCTCCTCGACGAGGACGGCGCGCTCGACCTGCCCGGGTACTTCACGCTTGCCCGCGGCGCCGGTGAGCTGCCGCCGCTGGAGATGACGAAGTGGTTCGACACCAACTACCACTACCTCGTCCCCGAGATCAGCCCGCAGACCGAGTTCCGCTTCGCCGACGACCGCGCCGTGCGCCTCTTCCTCGAGGCCGCGGCGGAGGGCGTGACCACCCGGCCGGTCGTCGTCGGCCCGGTGACCTTCCTCCTGCTGAGCAAGGCGGTGGGCGAGGACGACGGCGACGGCGCGGCCCCGGCGGCCGCCCCACCGCAGGGTTTCACCCCGCTCGACCGGCTCGCGGACCTGCTGCCCGTGTACGTCGAGCTGCTCCATGCCCTGGGCCAGGCCGGCGCGCCGTGGGTGCAGCTCGACGAGCCGGCCCTCGCCGTCGACTGGGGGACGCCGCGGGAGACGGTGCTCGCCGCCGTCGAGCGCGCGTACACCGTGCTCGCCCGGCAGACCACGCGCCCCGAGCGACCGGCGCTCTTCGTGCCGGTCGCCTACGGCCAGGCGCACGACGCGCTGCCGGTGCTCGCGGGCACCGGCGTGGAGGCGGTCGGCATCGACCTCGTCCGGGGCTCGGTGCCGTCCGCGGAGGTGCTCGGCGGGCTCGGGGACACCGTCGTCGTCGGCGGGGTGGTCGACGGCCGCAACGTGTGGCGCACCGATCTGGACGCGGCGCTCGGGCGGCTCGCCGAGCTGGAGTCCCGGCTCGGCTCCGGCGCCGCGCGGGAGGGCCGGCTGTGCGTCACGACGTCGACGTCCCTGCAGCACGTGCCCTACGACGTCGGCGCGGAGACGGCGCTCGACCCGCAGTTGCGCAGCTGGCTGGCCTTCGCCGACCAGAAGGTCGAGGAGGTCCTCGCGCTGGCGACGGCGCTCCTCGAGGGGCGCGACGCCGCCGGGGAGGCCTTCGCGACGGCGGCCGACCGGCGCCGCAGCCGCCTCCAGCACCCCGGCGTGCGGCGCGCCGACGTGCGCGACCGGGTCGCCGCCCTGACCGACGCCGACTACCGCCGGGCCGACTTCGCCGAGCGGACCGCCGCCCAGGCGCAGGTGCTCGACCTGCCCCCGCTGCCGACCACGACCATCGGCTCCTTCCCGCAGACGGCGGAGATCCGCCGCACCCGCGCCCGGTTCGGCCGCGGGGAGATCAGCGAGGCCGAGTACACGGCGGCGATGCGGGCCGAGATCGAGCGGGTCATCCGGCTCCAGGAGCAGCTCGGCCTGGACGTCCTGGTCCACGGCGAGCCCGAGCGCAGCGACATGGTCCAGTACTTCGCCGAGCACCTCGAGGGCTTCGCCGTCACCGAGCACGGGTGGGTGCAGTCCTACGGCACCCGCTGCACGCGGCCCTCCATCCTCTGGGGCGACGTTGCGCGGCCCGCGCCGATCACCGTCGAGTGGTCCCGCTACGCCGCCTCGCTCACCGACAAGCCGGTCAAGGGCATGCTCACCGGCCCGGTGACGATCCTGGCCTGGTCCTTCGTCCGCGACGACCAGCCGCTCGCCGACACCGCCACCCAGGTGGCGCTTGCGCTGCGCGACGAGGTCGCCGACCTCGAGGCGGCCGGGATCGGGGTCATCCAGGTCGACGAGCCGGCGCTGCGCGAGCTGCTGCCGCTGCGGTCGGCGGACCACGCGCACTACCTCCAGTGGTCGGTGAACGCCTTCCGGCTGGCGACGGCCGTGGCCGCGCCCCGCACCCAGGTGCACACCCACCTGTGCTACTCGGAGTTCGGCGACGTCATCGGCGCGATCGACGCGCTCGACGCCGACGTCACGAGCATCGAGGCGGCCCGGTCCCGGATGGAGGTGCTGCCCGAGCTCCGGGCCGCCGGCTTCGCCCGCGGCGTCGGGCCCGGCGTCTACGACATCCACTCCCCGCGCGTGCCGAGCGAGGAGGAGCTGGCCGAGCTCGTCGACCTGGCGGCGCAGTCGGTGCCCTCGTCGCTGCTCTGGGTCAACCCCGACTGCGGGCTGAAGACCCGCGGCTACGAGGAGGTCGAGCCCTCGCTGCGTCACCTCGTGGCGGCGGCGCGGCGGGTGCGGGAGCGGGTGGCCGGCACCCGGGCGTAGACGTTCCCGGGTACGTGCGTCTCCGGGTCGTGCCCCTGGCCCGTGACCGGTGAGCTGCTGACCCGGGTGGGGTGGCGTCCCGCGGTCCTCAGGCCGGGCCGGTCGAGATCTCGAGACCGGCCGCGACCAGCCGGTCGGCCAGGTCCGTGCCCAGCGCCGTCGCCGGGGTGAGCACCCCGCCGCCCCCGGGCAGCCGCGGCCCGTCCAGCGCCAGTGCGAGCGCCGCCTCCCCGAGCATCACCGCGGAGGCGGTGTACGGGTCCGCGTCGGCGGCCACGACGGTGCGGTACCGCCCGCCGCCGGTGGTGCGGGCGACCACCTCCATCCGGAAGCGGCCGCGGCGCCGGGCCTGGGCGCCGGGGCCCTCACCGGGCGCGGGGAGCAGCCGGTCGGCGAGCAGCCGCGTCGGGGGCAGCACGAGCGCCACGCCGACGAGGAGTAGTGCGGCGGTCAGGGCGCGGGCGCGCCGGCGGGCCCGGGCACCGGTCCCCAGGCCGATGACCTCGCGGTACCGCAGGCCGCGGCCGTAGCGCCACCCCAGCAGCGCGTTGCTCCGGTGCACCACCCGGCTGTTCACCCCGGCCATCGGGAACGGGGCGGTCCACAGCCCGGTCGCGACGTCCCGGAACGGCCGCATCGGCGTCCGGTCCTCCAGGCCGGGCGGGTCCGCGCCGTCGGGGACCAGGGCGTAGGGGTCGGCGAGCACCGTGGCAGCGTCACCCTGCTGGGCGGCGGTGATCTCGACGCGCAGCGAGTCGACCGTGCCGCCGCTGACGCCGCCCCTGAGCTCGCGCACGGTCAACGTCGTCTCCCGCAGCTCGCCGGCGCCGTCGGCCCGGGCACGCTCTGCGGTCAGCAGCACCCCGAGGTCGGAGGGCACCGAGTCGAAACCGCAGGCGTGGACGATGCGGGCTCCGGTGCGCTGCGCCGTCGCGTGGTGGCGTCGTGCGCTCTCCCGCATGAAGAGCACCTCCCCGGCCAGGTCGGCGTAGTGGGTGCCGGCCTCGGCGCAGGCGCCGACGAGCGGCAGCCCGTGCCGGCCGTACGGTCCCACCGTCGTCGCCACGACCCGGGTCGAGCGGGCGAGCTCGGCCAGGGCGGCGTCGTCGGCGGCGTCGGCCACGAGGAGCGGCCACGCCGCCGCGGCCGGTCCCAGCCCGGCGCGCACCTGCGCGAGCCGCTCCCGCGACCGCCCGGAGAGGGCGACCCGCGCGTCGCCGGCATGCGCGGCCAGGTACTCCGCGACGAGCCGACCGGTGAAGCCGGTCGCCCCGTGGACGACGACGTCGAGCGGGCGGTCGGTGGTGCGGGTGCTCACCCTCCCGAGGCTAGAGCGGGCCGTGCCGGCCCGCACGGGCGGACCTCAGCGGTTCAGGAGTAGACCATCCCGAGCGCCGTCTGGACCTCCGCGAGGGTCGCCTCGGCGACCTCGTTGGCCCGCGCGTTGCCCTCGGCGAGCACCTGGCGCAGGTAGCCCGGGTCGGCCACGAGCTCGGCCCGGCGCGCCCGGATCGGGGCGAAGTGCTCGTTGACCGCCTCGATGACGACCTTCTTCAGCGCGCCGCCGCCGCCGTCGCCGATCTCCGCGGCGATCTCGTGCGGGTCGCGGCCGCTGGCGAGCGCGGCGAGCAGGACGAGGTTGGAGACCTCGGGCCGCCGCTCCGGCTCGTAGGTGATGGTCCGGTCGGCGTCGGTGACCGCCTTCTTCAGGCGCTTGGCCGTCGTGTCGGCGTCCATCCCGATCTCGATGGTGTTGCCGCGGGACTTGCTCATCTTCTGCCCGTCGGTGCCGAGCAGGTTGGTCGCCGCGGAGAGCAGCGCCTCCGGCGCCGGGAAGACCGGGCGGTCCGGCTCGGCCCGGCCGTAGCGCTCGTCGAAGCGGCGGGCGATGACCCGGGCCTGTTCCAGGTGGGGCAGCTGGTCCTTGCCGACCGGGACGAGGTTGGCCTTGCAGAAGAGGATATCGGCGGCCTGGTGCACCGGGTAGGTGAGGAGCAGGCCGGACATCGGCCGCCCGCCGGTCGCCTCGTACTCCGCCTTCACCGTCGGGTTGCGACGCAGCTCGGAGTCGGTGACGAGGGAGAGGAACGGCAGCATGAGCTGGTTCAGCGCCGGGACGGCGGAGTGGGTGAAGATGGTCGTGCGCGCCGGGTCGAGGCCGATCGCGAGGTAGTCCGCGACGATCGACAGCACCCGCTCGCGGATCTCCCCGACGGCGTCGCGGTCGGTGATGACCTGGTAGTCGGCGACGAGCACCCAGGTCTCCACCCCCCGGTTCTGCAGCGCGACGCGGTTCGCCAGGGTGCCGAAGTAGTGGCCCAGGTGGAGGTTGCCGGTGGGCCGGTCCCCGGTGAGGACACGGAAGCGCGAGGGGTCTGCGTCGATCTCCGCCTCGATCTGCTGGGAGCGCAGCATGGTGCGCTCGAGGGAGGCGGCGGAGGTGGAGTCCGCCAGCGCCTCCGCGACGGCGGCGTCATTCTCGGCGATCTGCTCGGTGCTCACCCGGCGATCCTAGTCCGCCCGCGCCGCGCGGCCGGTGGCGGGGCGCGCACAGTGGCGGGCGTCACCGTAGGGTGGGTCCCTGCACATCACTCTCGGAGGTGGACGTTCATGGGCAAGCTGTCGTTCTTCGCCGGCGTCGGCGTCGGGTACCTGCTCGGTGCCCGCGCCGGTCGTCAGCAGTTCGAGAAGATCAAGTCGGCCGGCCAGCACGTGTGGGAGAACCCGCGGGTGCAGTCCAGTGTCCAGAAGGTGGAGGAGAAGGTCAGCCAGGTCGCCAAGGAGCAGGCCGCGGCGATGACCGACCGGGTGGCCGACACGGTCAAGAGCCGGATCACCGGCTCCAGCGGGTCCGCGTCCGACGGGGGCACCATGCGGCCCACCCCACCCCAGCCCGAGATCTGACCGCATTGCCGATCTCCACCGCCCTCGTCGGCTTCGGCCTGGCGGGGCGGGTGTTCCACGGGCCCTTCCTCGCCGACGACGGGCGCTACCGCCTGGACACCGTCGTCACCTCGGCGCCCGAGCGGGTCGCCGACGCGGCCCGGCTGCACCCGCACGCCCGTGTGGTCGCGACCCTCGATGAGGCGCTGGCCCGTGGCCCGGAGCTCGTCGTGGTGGCCACACCGCCGGCGAGCCACGTGCCGGTGGCGAGGGCCGCGCTCGAGGCGGGGTGCGCCGTCGTCGTCGACAAGCCGATGTGCGCCGACCCGCGGGCAGGGTGGGAGCTGGTCCGCCGCGCCGAGGAGCTCGGCCGCCCGCTCACCGTCTTCCAGAACCGGCGGTGGGACAGCGAGTTCCTCACCCTGCGACGGCTGCTCGCCCAGGGCGCGCTGGGGGAGGTGTGGCGCTTCGAGTCCCGGATCGAGCGGTGGAAGACCCACGAGCGGCGGGCATGGAAGGCCGCGGCGACGTGGCGGGAGGGTGGCGGTGTCCTCTTCGACCTGGGATCCCACCTCCTCGACCAGGCGCTCGTCCTCTTCGGACCGGCCGCCGAGGTCCATGTCGAGCTCGCTGCCCACCGCGGCGGGTCGGACGACGAGGCCTTCGTCTCGATCCGCCACGAGAACGGCGTGCGCTCGCACCTCACGGTGAGCACGACGACGCCACAGCCCGGGCCGCGGATGCGGGTGCACGGCTCGGCGGGGTCGTTCGTCAAGGTGACCGGTGACGTGCAGGAGGCGCAGCTGGCGAGCGGGATGTCGCCGTCGGCGCCGCAGTACGGCCGCGAACCGGCGGAGGCGGCCGGTGTCCTCGGGGTGGGGGACGAGGCTCGGCCGGTGCCCAGCGAGCCGGGCCGCTACCAGGAGTTCTACCGGCTGCTCGCCGAGGCGCTGCGCGGCGGCGGCCCGCTGCCGGTGGACCCGCGGGAGTCGCTCGCCGTCATCGAGCTCATCGCCGCGGCCCACGCCCGCTCAGCCGGCCCGTAGCGGTCGAGTCAGGGCGCCCGAAGTGGCCCGGTTCGGGAAGGCGGGCCTCGTTTCCCCATCGTCCGGAACCCTGTGACCCTGGTGGACATGTCCGACCGTCCTGAGCCGACGCGCGCCCAGATCCGGCGCTGGCGTCGCTACCTGGCCGACGAGCGCGCCGAGGCCGCGGTGTACCGCGACCTCGCCAGCCGCCGCGAGGGGGAGGAACGTGAGATCCTCCTCGCGCTCGCCGAGGCCGAGCGCCGTCACGAGGAGCACTGGCGCCGGCTGCTCGGTGAGCACGAGGGCCACCCCCGGCGCGGCGCCCTGCGGACCCGGGTGCTCGGGTGGCTGGCCCGCCGCTTCGGCGGGGTGTTCGTGCTCGCCCTCGCCCAACGGGCCGAGGCCCGGTCCGCATACGCCGACGACGCCGACGCCACGTCGACGATGGCCGCGGACGAGCGGATCCACGGGGAGGTGGTGCGGTCGCTCGCCACCCGGGGACGCAGCCGCATCTCCGGCATGTTCCGGGCCGGGGTCTTCGGGGCGAACGACGGGCTCGTCTCCAACCTCGCCCTCGTCCTCGGCATCGGCGCCACCGGGGTCCCCAGCCGGACCGTGCTCTTCACCGGGATCGCCGGACTGCTCGCCGGCGCCCTGTCGATGGGGGCGGGGGAGTACGTGTCGGTGCGCTCGCAGCGCGAGCTGCTCGAGGCCTCCCGGCCCGACCCCCGCGCGCAGGAGGCCATCCCCCACCTCGACGTCGACGCCAACGAGCTGGCGCTGGTCTACCGGGCACGCGGGATGGACCCGAACGAGGCCGAGAGGCACGCCCGCGAGGTGCTCGCCTCGCCCGCCGTGCGGGCCTCGGGCACGGCGGAGGCCGAGTACGAGGAGATCGGCACCGGGTGGTCCGCTGCGCTGGCGAGCTTCTGCTTCTTCGCCTCCGGTGCGCTGCTGCCGGTGCTGCCGTACGCCGTCGGGCTGGAGGGGACGACGGCGGTGGTCGTCGCCGCCGTCGTCGTCGGCCTGGCGCTGCTGCTCACCGGCGCGGTCGTCGGGGTGCTCTCCGGTGGGCCGCCGCTGCGCCGGGCGGTGCGGCAGCTCGCCATCGGGTACGGCGCTGCCGCGGTGACGTACCTGCTCGGGGTGGTGTTCGGCGCGACGGTGGGGTGA
>NZ_CALGNQ010000066.1 GCF_937958535.1 uncultured Georgenia sp.
CCGAGCCGGGCCGAGTCCGAGCACGACATCGTGGAGAACTCCCACGCCTCGACCGCGCTGTCCTGGGCGGACGGCATCGCCCGCGCCCACGAGCTCACCGGCCAGCGCGACCGCCACGTCGTCGCCGTCATCGGGGACGGCGCGCTGACCGGCGGTATGGCCTGGGAGGCGCTGAACAACATCGCCGAGGCGCAGGACCGGCGGCTCGTCGTCGTCGTCAACGACAACGGCCGCTCCTACGCCCCGACGATCGGTGGCCTGGCCCACCACCTCCACGCCCTGCGCACCACGCGCGGGTACGAGAAGGTGCTCGGCTGGGGCAAGCGCGCCCTGCAGCGCAGCGGCCCGCCCGGACGACTCACCTACGACGCCCTCCACGGGCTGAAGAAGGGCGTCAAGGACATCGTCGCGCCCCAGGGCCTGTTCGAGGACCTCGGGATCAAGTACATCGGCCCCGTCGACGGGCACGACCTGGCGGCGATGGAGTTCGCGCTGCGCCGCGCCAAGGCATTCGGCAGCCCGGTCATCGTCCACGCCATCACCGAGAAGGGCCGTGGCTACACCCCGGCCGAGGAGGACATCGCCGACCGCTTCCACGCCGTCGGCGTCATCCACCCGGAGACCGGGCTGCCGGTGGCCCCCTCCCGCTTCGGCTGGACCTCGGTCTTCGCCGAGGAGATCGTCGAGATCGCCCGGCAGCGCAGCGACGTCGTCGCCGTCACCGCCGCGATGCTCCAGCCGGTGGGGCTCAAGCCCTTCGCCGAGGAGTTCCCCGACCGCGTCATCGACGTCGGCATCGCCGAGCAGCACGCACTGACCTCGGCCGCCGGCATGGCCTTCGCCGGGCTGCACCCGGTGGTGGCGCTCTACGCGACCTTCCTCAACCGGGCCTACGACCAGCTCCTCATGGACGTGGCGCTGCACCGCGCCGGGGTCACCGTGGTCCTCGACCGCGCGGGCATCACCGGCGACGACGGCGCCAGCCACAACGGGATGTGGGACCTGGCGCTGCTGCGAACCGTCCCCGGGCTGCGGCTCGCGGCCCCGCGCGACGAGCCCAGCCTGCGCGCCGAGCTGCGCGAGGCGGTCGACGTCGACGACGCCCCCACCGTGGTGCGCTACCCCAAGGGCGCCCTGCCGGAGCCGCTCCCGGCCATCGGACGCGAGGGGAGCGTCGACATCCTCCTGCGTACCGCCGGCGACGGCGGTCCGCGCGTGCTCGTCGTCGGTGTCGGCGCCATGGCGCACACCGCCGTCTCCGTCGCCGACGCGCTGGAGGCCCAGGGCATCGGGTCGACGGTGGCCGACCCGCGCTGGGTGCTCCCGGTGAGCGAGGACCTCCTGAGGCTCGCGACGAAGCACGACATCGTCGTCGTCGTCGAGGACGGCCTGGGCACCGGTGGCATCGGCAGCGCGATCCGCGACGCCCTGGCCGGGGCGGGCCACGACGTCCCGGTCCAGACCCACGGGCTGCCCCACGAGTTCCTCGCCCACGCCAGCCGCGCCCAGGTTGTCGAGCGCTACCGGCTGCAGGCCCAGGACGTCGCCCGCCAGGCGGCCGGCGCCGTCGCCGCACTCGGCACCGTGGACCAGCAGGTGGAGGCTGACCCCCGCAGCTGACGGGGGCGCGCTGCCCGGGTTGTGAGGCGGCTAACCCCGCGGTCCGGTCGAAGGTCCCACGGGATGCCACCCCTCTCTTCCGTACGGTGGAAACACCGGAACGACCGGATGAGAGGGGAGTCAGCGATGGCCACGACCACCATCCACGATGCGCAGCAGTCCACCGACGCCTGGAGGGGGTTCGCGCCGGGGCCCTGGCAGGACACCATCGACGTCCGGGACTTCATCCAGCGCAACTACACGCCGTACGACGGTGACGCCTCCTTCCTCGCCGGCCCCACCGAGCGCACCCGGCAGGTGTGGGGCACGCTCACCGCGATGTTCCCCGAGGAGCGCGCCCGGGGCGTGTACGACGTCGACGCGACGACGCCGTCGACCATCACCTCCCACGCGCCCGGGTACATCGACCAGGACCGGGAGCTCATCGTCGGCCTGCAGACCGACGCCCCGCTGAAGCGGGCGATCATGCCCTTCGGCGGCTGGCGGATGGTCGCCAAGGCCCTGGAGACCTACGGCTACGAGGTGGACCCCACCCTGGAGCGGATCTTCACCACCTACCGCAAGACCCACAACCAGGGCGTCTTCGACGTCTACCCACCGGCCGTCCGCAAGGCCCGCAGCGCCCACATCATCACCGGGCTGCCGGATGCCTACGGCCGCGGCCGCATCATCGGCGACTACCGCCGCGTGCCGCTCTACGGCGTGGACGCCCTCATCGCGGCGAAGTGGGCCGACCGCGCCCTGCTCGACGCCCAGTGGTCCACCGAGCAGGTCCTGCGCGAGCGGGAGGAGAACGCCGAGCAGATCCGCGCCCTGGAGGAGCTGAAGGAGATGGCGGCCTCCTACGGCTACGACATCTCCGGCCCGGCCCGCACCGGCCACGAGGCCGTCCAGTGGCTGTACTTCGCCTACCTGGCCGCGGTGAAGGAGCAGAACGGCGCGGCGATGTCGCTCGGCCGGACCTCGACCTTCCTGGACATCTACCTCCAGCGGGACCTGGAGGAGGGCCTGCTCACCGAGACCCAGGCCCAGGAGCTCATCGACGACTTCGTCATCAAGCTCCGCATCGTGCGCTTCCTGCGCACCCCGGAGTACGACCAGCTGTTCTCCGGTGACCCCACCTGGGTCACCGAGTCGATCGGCGGCATCGGCGCGGACGGACGCCACCTCGTGACGAAGAACTCCTTCCGCATGCTCCAGACCCTGTACAACCTCGGCCCGGCACCCGAGCCCAACCTCACCGTGCTGTGGAGCGACGGGCTGCCCGAGGGCTTCAAGCGGTTCTGCGCCAAGGTCTCCATCGACACCTCGGCCATCCAGTACGAGTCCGACGCGCTCGTGCGGGAGCAGTGCGGGGACGACGCCGGCATCGCCTGCTGCGTCTCGGCGATGACCATCGGCAAGCAGATGCAGTTCTTCGGTGCCCGGGTCAACGTCGCCAAGGCCCTGCTCTACGCCATCAACGGGGGCCGTGACGAGATCACCGGTGAGCAGGTCGCACCGGTGAGCGAGGCGGTGCAGGGGGACGTCCTGGACTACGACGACGTCGTGGCCAAGTACGACGCGCTGCTCGACTGGCTGGCCCAGACCTACGTCGAGGCCCTCAACTGCATCCACTACATGCACGACAAGTACGCCTACGAGCGGCTGGAGATGGCGCTGCACGACCGCGACGTGCTGCGCACCATGGCCTGCGGCATCGCCGGGCTCTCGGTGGCGGTGGACTCGCTGTCCGCGATCAAGTACGCCACCGTGCGGCCCGTGCGGCGCGAGGACGGGCTCGTCGTCGACTACGAGGTCGAGGGTGACTTCCCGACCTTCGGCAACGACGACGACCGGGTCGACTCGATCGCGGTGACCCTTGTCGAGCGCTTCATGGAGAAGGTGCGCCGGCACCCCACCTACCGGGACGCGGTGCACACCCAGTCGGTGCTCACCATCACCTCCAACGTCGTGTACGGCAAGCACACCGGCAACACCCCCGACGGCCGGCGGGCCGGGGAGCCGTTCGCCCCCGGTGCCAACCCGATGAACGGGCGCGACACCCACGGGATGCTCGCCTCGGCGCTCTCGGTGGCCAAGCTGCCCTACTCCGAGGCGCAGGACGGGATCTCGCTGACCAACACCATCGTGCCCGCGGGTCTGGGCCGCACCGAGGAGGAGCAGGTGGGCAACCTCGTCGGCCTGCTCGACGCCTACATGGGGGCCGGCGGCTTCCACATGAACGTCAACGTCCTCAACCGGGACACCCTGCAGGACGCGATGGAGCACCCGGAGAGGTACCCGCAGCTGACGATCCGGGTCTCGGGCTACGCGGTGAACTTCGTCCGGCTCACCCGCGAGCAGCAGCTCGACGTCATCTCCCGCACCTTCCACGGGCGGGTCTGAGAGACGGCCATGACCGTCGCCCCCGACCAGGCCGTGGTCAGCGGTGTCGTCGCCCCCGACGGCATCAACGGCGAGTACGTGGCCGTCCCCGAGGACGCCGTCCCGCGGCTGCGGCGGTCGGCGGGCACCGCGGGGCTGGCCACCGAGGAGATGGACCGCAGCGCGCACCTCGCGGCGGTGCGCCGCGGTGAGGTCGGCTCGCTCCACTCCTGGGAGCTGGTGACGGCGGTGGACGGGCCGGGCACCCGGATGACGGTGTTCCTCGCCGGGTGCCCGCTGCGCTGCCTCTACTGCCACAACCCGGACACGCTGCGGATGCGGGACGGGCAGGCCGTGCACGTCGACGAGGTGCTCGCGCGGGTCGCGCGGTACGTCCCGGTGTTCCGGGCGACGGGGGGCGGGCTGACCGTCTCCGGTGGGGAGCCGCTCATGCAGCCGGCGTTCCTCACGCGGCTGCTCGAGGGGGCCAAGTCACTGGGCGTGCACACGACGATCGACACCTCCGGCTACCTCGGCCCCTACGCGAGCGAGCGTCTCCTGGACGCCGTCGACCTCGTCCTGCTCGACGTGAAGTCCGGCATCCCGGAGACCTACCGGGAGGTCACCGGGCGCGAGCTGCAGCCCACCTTCGACTTCGGCCGCCGGCTGGCGGCGCGGGGCACCGAGATCTGGGTGCGCTTCGTCCTCGTCCCCGGCCTCACCGACGCCCCGGAGAACGTCGATGCGGTCGCCGACTACGTCGCCACGCTGCCGACGGTGAGCCGGGTCGAGGTCCTGCCCTTCCACCAGATGGGCCGGGACAAGTGGGAGCGGCTGGGGATGGACTACCGGCTCGGCGACACCCGGCCACCGTCCCCGGAGCTCGTCGAGCGGGTGCGCGACCAGTTCCGCAGCCGCGGGCTGCTCACCTACTGACGCGACCGCGCCCGCCCCGCCAGAGCGCTGATCCTGCCC
>NZ_CALGNQ010000067.1 GCF_937958535.1 uncultured Georgenia sp.
GTGTTGGTGACGCTCGCCGGATGCACCTGGAGGCGGGCGGTCGCGCTCGACATGGGCAGGCGCCCCTCCCGGGTGAAGCCGAGGAGCCGCAGCATCTCGTAGCGCGCGAAGCTCAGGCCGAAGGGCCGCAGCGCCCGCTCGATCCGACCGATCATGAGCTGCTGCGCGCGCATCACGCTGGTCACCGCCGCCATGCCGGCGGCGGCGTCCGCCCACCCGTGGGCGCACCACTGCCGGTGCGCCTCGGCGATCGGGTCGACCGGGAGCGGCCGGCGTCGGGCCATCGTCGTCACGTCCTCGCTCACACGTCAGTTGGGGTTCCGAAAAGATGGTTGGACGTCATAGTATCGGCCCAGGCCGACCCGACGGAGGGAGTGCCGCATGACCGGGACCGTCGACCTGTCGATGACGGAGGAGCAGGTCGCCCTCGTCGCGGCGGTCCGTGACTTCGCCGCGAGCGCACTGGCGCCCTACGCGAACGAGCGGGACGCGCAGAAGCACTTCCCGCTCGAGGCCCTCCGCGCCGCGGGGGAGATGGGCCTGGGGGCCGTGTACGTCCGGGAGGACGTCGGCGGCTCGGGGCTGACCCGCCGCGACGCCGTCGCACTCTTCGAGGAGCTCGGGCACGGCGACACGACGTTGGCCGCCTACATCTCCATCCACAACATGGTCGCCTGGATGATCGACCAGTACGGCGGTGCGGAGCAGCGGGCGCGCTGGCTGCCGCGGCTCGCGACGATGGAGGACCTCGGGGCCTACTGCCTCACCGAACCCGGTGTCGGGTCCGACGCCGCCGCGCTGACCACCTCCGCCCGTCGGGACGGGGAGGAGTACGTCCTCACCGGGACCAAGCAGTTCATCTCCGGGGCCGGCAGCGCGGCCGTCCACGTCGTCATGGCCCGCACCGGTGGTCCGGGGCCGGACGGCATCAGCGCGATCGTCGTGCCCGCGGGTGCGGCCGGCCTGAGCTTCGGCCCGCTCGAGCGGAAGATGGGCTGGAACGCCCAGCCCACCCGGCAGGTGGTGCTCGACGAGGTCCGCGTGCCCGTGTCCAACCGGCTCGGTGAGGCGGGCGCCGGCTTCACCATCGCGATGAAGGCCCTCAACAGCGGCCGTGCCAACATCGCCGCCGTCTCGGTCGGCGGGGCCCGCTGGGCGCTGGAGCGGGCGGCACGCTACGTCCAGGAGCGGGAGGCCTTCGCTGCGCCGCTGGCCACGCACCAGAGCGTCGTCTTCCGGCTCGCCGACATGGAGACCGAGCTCCACGCGGCCCGGCTCCTCGTCCGACGAGCGGCCGAGCGGATCGACGCCGGCGCCCCCGACGAGGCGGTCGCGTGTGCGATGGCCAAGCGTTTCGCCACCGACACCGCCTTCGACGTCGCCAACGCCGCGTTGCAGCTCCACGGTGGCTACGGCTACCTGCACGAGTACGGCGTCGAACGGGTCGTCCGGGACCTGCGGGTGCACCAGATCCTCGAAGGGACGAACGAGATCATGCGGCTCATCATCGGGCGCGACGTACTCCGCCGGGCGAGGCGACGGGTATGAGCGGCACCGGGCGACCCGTGCTCCTGGAGCGCCGGGGTCGGCTGGGCGTCATCGCGCTCAACCGGCCGCGGGCGATCAACGCGCTCACCCACGAGATGGTCCGGCTCGTCCTGCGGGCGCTGGACGAGTGGGAGGGCGACGCCACGGTCCACACCGTGGCCGTCACCGGGGCCGGCGAGCGCGGCCTGTGCGCCGGCGGCGACGTCGTCGCACTGTACGAGGCCGCCGTCCGCGGACCGCTCGAGCCGGCAGTGGAGTTCTGGGCCGAGGAGTACACGATGAACGCGAGGATCGCGGCGTACCCCAAACCGGTCGTCGCCGTCCAGGACGGGCTCGTGCTCGGGGGCGGCATCGGCATCTCCTCCCACGCGTCCCACCGCGTCCTGACCGAGCGCTCCCGGCTCGGCTTCCCCGAGGTCACCATCGGATTCGTCCCCGACGTCGGTGGGACCTGGCTCCTGTCGCGGGCGCCCGGGGAGCTCGGGACCCGGCTGGCGCTGACCGGGGCGTCCGTCGGGGCCGCCGACGCAATCCACGTCGGGCTCGCCGACCACCTCGTCCCGTCCCGGTCCGTGCCCGAGCTCCTCGCGCGGCTGGAGACGGCGGACCCCGACCCGGTGGTCGCCGCGTTGGCGCAGGACCCCGGCCCTGCCCCGCTCGCGACCGAGCGGGAGCTCACCGACCACGCGTTCGCCGCGGACAGCGTCGTCGCGATCCTCGCCGCGCTCGACGCCGACGGCGGACCGACCGCCCGCGAGCTCGCCACGACCATCCGGGCGAAGTCGCCCACCGCGCTCAGCGTCACCCTCGCCGCACTCCGCCGCGCGCGCGGCCTCGGTTCGCTCGAGGAGGCGCTGGCCCAGGAGTTCCGGGTCTCGACCCGGCACCTGACCGCCCCCGACTTCGTCGAGGGCATCCGGGCGCAGCTCGTCGACAAGGACCGCACACCGCGATGGCGCCCGGCGAGGCCCGAGGAGGTCCCGCCGTCACTGGTCGAGGAGTTCTTCCGCCCGCCGGCGTGGGGAGAGCTCGGCTCCGTCCGGGTCACGTCGAAGGAGACATCATGACGACCGTCGGGTTCATCGGGCTGGGGCACATGGGCGGGCCGATGGCCAGGAACCTGCGTGCTGCCGGGCACGAGGTCCGCGCCTTCGACCTGGCCCCGGGCGCCCGCGACGCGGCACGGGCCGCGGGCATCACGGTCGTCGGCTCCGCCGCAGAGGCCGCGACGGGTGCGCAGGTGGTCCTCACCATGCTGCCGGCCGGGCACGACGTCATCGCCGTCTACCGCGGGACGGGCGCGACTCCCGGCGCGCTCGCCGCCGCGAGCCCGGGGACCCTGTTCGTCGACAGCTCGACGATCGCCGTCGCGGAGGCGCACGAGGCGCACGCGCTCGCCGTGGCGGCCGGTCACCGGTTCCTCGACGCCCCGGTCTCCGGCGGCGTCGTCGGTGCGGAGCGCGGGACGCTCGCGTTCATGGTGGGCGGCGAGGCCGACGACGTCGCCCGGGCCACCCCCCTTGCTCGAGGCCATGGGCAGCCGTGTCGTCCACTGCGGCGGCCCAGGGCTGGGGCAGGCGGCCAAGGTGTGCAACAACATGATCCTCGGCGTCACCCAGATCGCCGTCGCCGAGGCGTTCGTCCTCGGGGAGCGGCTCGGGCTCTCGCACCAGACGCTCTTCGACGTCGCCTCCAACGCCACCGCCCAGTGCTGGGCGCTCACCGCGAACTGCCCCGTCCCCGGCCCGGTCCCCACAAGCCCGGCCAACCGCGACTACGAGCCCGGTTTCGCCGGTGCCCTCATGGCCAAGGACCTCGGCCTGGCCGAGCAGGCGATCGACCTCGTCGGCGTGGAGGCACGCATGGGCCGCCTCGCCCGGGAGATGTACCGGCAGTACGCCGAGGGCGAGGGCGCCCACCGCGACTTCTCCGGCATCATCCGGACCATCCGTGACGCCGGCACCCAGGAGGGGAAACGATGACCGACTACACGACCATCCTCGTCGAGCAGCGCGGACGGGTCGGGTGGATCACGATGAACCGCCCCGAGTCCCTCAACGCGCTGAGCGCGACGTCGGCGGTCGAGATCGTCGCGGCGGCGCAGGCCTTCGACGACGACCCCGGGGTCGGGGCGATCGTGCTCACCGGGTCGGAACGTGCCTTCGCGGCCGGCGCCGACATCAAGGAGATGGCGGACCGGCAGTACGTCGACATGGTCCTGGACGACATGTTCGCGCCGTGGGGGGACTTCACCCGGCTCCGCACGCCGGTCGTCGCCGCCGTCGCCGGATACGCCCTCGGGGGTGGCTGCGAGCTGGCGATGATGTGCGACATCATCCTCGCTGCCGACACGGCCAAGTTCGGACAGCCGGAGATCGACCTCGGGACCATCCCGGGCATCGGCGGCACCCAGCGGCTGCCCCGGGCCGTGGGTGCGTACAAGGCCGCCGAGCTCGTCCTCACCGGCCGGACGATGGACGCCGAGGAGGCCGAGCGTGCGGGTCTGGTCTCGCGCGTGGTCCCTGCCTCCGAGCTCCTCGCGGAGGCGATGCGGGTCGCCGAGACGATCGCCGCGAAGTCCCTGCCGGTCGTCTACGCCGCGAAGAACGCGCTCCGGGCGGCCCAGGAGACGTCCCTCGAGGAGGGGCTGCGGCTGGAGAAGCAGGCGTTCAACGCGACGTTCGCGCTCGCGGACCGGACCGAGGGGATGGCCGCGTTCCGGGAGAAGCGGCGGCCGAGGTTCACCCACCGCTGAGCGGCCGCCCCGCTCACCCTGCCCGACCCGACGGAGGAGAACCGATGAGGATCGTCGTCCTGGTCAAGGACGTCCCCGACACCTACGACGAGCGGAGGCTCGACCTCGAGACCGGGTACGCCGACCGGGAGGCCGGGCAGTCCGTGCTCGACGAGATCGACGAGCGGGCGCTGGAGCTCGCCCTCACCACCGCGGAGCGGCTCCCCGACGTCGAGGTCGCCGTCCTGACGATGGGGCCGCAGGCGGCACGCCCGACGGTGCGCAAGGCGCTCGCGACGGGGGCCGACTCGGCCGTCCACGTCGTCGACGACGCGCTCGCCGGCGCCGACCTCACGCTCACCGCGGAGGTCCTCGCCGCCGCCCTGCGGCACACCGGGTTCGACCTCGTCATCGC
The DNA here is from genome assembly GCF_937958535.1 of uncultured Georgenia sp. Classification (GTDB taxonomy): domain Bacteria; phylum Actinomycetota; class Actinomycetes; order Actinomycetales; family Actinomycetaceae; genus Oceanitalea. The sequence goes on from NZ_CALGNQ010000067.1 coordinate 4,698, forward strand.
GGGGGACGCGTCCACGGACGGCGGCGGTGGGGCGGTCCCGGCGATGGTCGCCGAACACCTCGGCGTCCCGCACCTCACGGCACTGACGACGGCGCAGATCACCGCGGGCGCGGTCTCCGGCACCCGCGCCGTCACGGGTGGCGTCGCCCACGTCTCCGCCGACCTGCCCGCCGTCGTGTCGGTGACCGAGGCGTTCCCCGACGCCCGCCTGCCCAAGCTGCGCGGGATCATGGCGGCGAAGAAGAAGCCGTACCGCACGCTCGCCCCGACCGACCTCGGGGTGGACCCCGCGGGTGGCGACAGGGCGCGCTCGGTGGTCGTCTCCGTGGCCGAGCGACCGGCCCGTGCCGCCG
>NZ_CALGNQ010000068.1 GCF_937958535.1 uncultured Georgenia sp.
CCCGACTACGACGCCGGCTCCTTCCGCTTCTCGGCCGACTCGGCGCAGACGTACTACCTCACCTACATCGTCGTCAACGACGCCGGGGCGAGCGCCACCGGCCTCATCCGCATCGACGTGCGTGAGCCGGCCGACGCCCCACCGGTGGCGGTCCAGGACGTCGCCCTGCTCCCCGCGGGCGGTCAGGTGCTCGTCGACGTGCTCGCCAACGACGAGGACCCGAGCGGTGAGCTGCTCGCCGTCCGGCAGGTCGACGTGCCGCCGGAGTCCGGTCTCGTCGTCGCCGTGCTCGAGCACCGCCTGCTCAAGATCACTGCCACGCAGGACGTCCAGACCGCCCAGCGCCTCACCTACGAGGTGTCCAACGGATCCGCGAGCGCGACCGGGGAGGTCGTCGTCATGCAGATCCCGCCGGACTCCCTCGCCCAGCCACCCGTCGCCCAGCCCGACGTCACGAACGTGCGCGCCGGGGACTACGTCACCATCCCGGTGCTGTCCAACGACTCCCACCCGGGCGGGGACGAGATCACGCTCGTGCCCGAGCTCGTCGAGGAGCCGCAGGCCGGGCACCTCTTCGCCTCCGGTGACACCCTGCGCTTCCGCGCCCCGGAGCAGCCGCAGACCGTCAACGCCGTCTACGAGATCGTCGACTCGACCGGCCAGCGGGCCTCGGCGCAGGTGACCATCTACGTCCAGGCCGACGACGGCGAACGCAACGCCGCCCCGCTGCCGCTGCCCGTCGAGGCACGTGCCTTCGCCGGGGAACGTGTCCGGATCCAGGTCCCGCTCTTCGGCATCGACCCCGACGGCGACTCCGTCCAGCTGCTCGGCGCCGACCAGGCACCGACGAAGGGCCGCATCGTCGAGGTCGGCCCCACGTACATCGACTACGAGGCCTTCTCCCGGGCGAGCGGCACCGACACCTTCACCTACGCCGTGCGCGACCGGATGGGGGCGTACGCCAGCGCGCCGGTGCGGGTCGCCGTCGTCGCCCCACCCGAGCTCAACCGCGCCCCGCAGGCGGTGGACGACGAGCTCGTCGTCCAGCCCGGCCGCGTCGTCGACTTCGACCCGCTGCTCAACGACACCGACCCCGACGGTGACCCGCTCTACCTCGGCGACCCCGCCTTCGACGCGGTCCCGGACCTCGCGGTGGAGCAGGTCGACAGTGGGACGCTGCGGATCACGACGCCGGAGCAGGAGGGCACCTTCGCCCTGCCGTACCACGTGAGCGACCAGCGCGGCGGCACCTCGACCGGGATCATCACGGTGCACGTGTCCGCCGACGCCGAGCTCCAGCCACCCGTGGCCGTCGACGACCTCGTCCGGACGATCACCATCCTCGACCAGGAACGGGTCTCCATCCCCGTCCTCGACAACGACTTCGACCCCGACGGAACCCGCGACCGGCTCACCGTCGACCTCGTCGACGCGCCCGAGGGCGCCGCCGTCGTCGACCGGCAGGTCCAGGTCGACGTCCAGCCGGGCCGCCAGGTGCTCACCTACTCGGTCACCGACCAGGACGGGCTGACGGCGTACGCCTTCGTCGACGTCCCCGGCCTGGACGACTCCGGTCCGGTGCTGCGGACCGACGCCGAGCCGATCGTCGTCGCGACGGGGGAGACGCGCGAGATCGAGCTGGCCGACTACGTCATCGCGCCGAGCGGCAAGGATGTGCGCCTCACCGACGAGTCCAAGGTGCGGGCGACGAACTCCGACGGGAGCTCGCCCGTCGTCGGCCCGACGACGCTGACCTTCACCTCGGCCCCCGCCTACGCCGGCCCGGCGACGCTGACCTTCGAGGTCACCGACGGTGCGAGTGCGCAGGACCCGGAGGGCCGGACGGCGGTGCTCACCCTCGACATCACCGTCGAGTCCACCGAGAACACCCCGCCCACCTTCGACGGCGCGGCGGTCGAGGTGGCGCCGGCGGAGGCGCCGCAGGTGCTCAACCTGCGCCAGCTGTCCCAGGACCCCGACGCCGGGGACTGGAACCAGCTGCGCTTCGAGCTCGTGCGCGCACCCGAGGGGGTCGACGCGCGCCTCGACGGGCCGAACCTCACCGTCTCGGCCCCCGCCGACACCCCGCGTGGAACGACCGGCAACGTCGAGATCACCGTCTCCGACGGGAAGTCCGAGCCGGTGCCCGGCGTCGTCGAGGTCACCGTCACGGCGTCGAACCGGCGACTGGCGACGGTCAACGACGTCGACCTCGGCGAGCTCGAACAGGGCGAGTCGCGCACCGTCGACGTGCTCCAGGGGGCGTTCAACCCGTTCCCGGGGGAGCCGCTCACCGTCGTCGACGCCGTGTCCGAGACCGGCGGCCCGCCACCGACCATCGACGCGTCCACCGTCACCGTCACCGCCGGGGAGGACTTCGTCGGACGGGCCACGACCCGCTTCTCGGTACAGGACGTCACCGGGGACCGCGAGCGCTTCGTCGACGGACGGATCACCTACTCGGTCATCGGCGTCCCGGAGCGTCCGGCCCCGCCGCGGGTGGTCGAGGTCCGGGACCGCACCGTCGTGCTCAGCTGGTCCGCGCCGGCGGACAACGGTGCCCCGATCACCGGCTACCGCGTCGAGGCCGCCGGGGTGAGCCGGGACTGCCCGACGACGACGTGCACCATCGACGGGCTGACCAACGACGTCGAGTACACCTTCACGGTCGTCGCCGTGAACAAGGTCGGTGACTCCGAGCCGTCCGGGCCCTCGGCGATGGCCCGCCCCGACGTCAAGCCCGAGCGTCCAGCCGCGCCGGTGCTCACCTTCGGCGACGGCGAGCTCGCGGTCGAGTGGGCCACCCCGGAGAGCCGCGGCTCCGCCGTGACGTCCTACGACCTGCAGATCGCACCCTCGCCGGGCGGGGGCCAGATCTCCGTCACCGGCAACTCGCACACGTGGACCGGGCTGCAGAACGGGCAGTCCTACACCGTGCGGGTCCGGGCGCACAACGACGCCCCCGACCCGAGCGAGTGGTCGGAGTGGTCGGCGCCCGAGGTGCCTGCCGGCGTCCCGGACCAGCCGGTCGCCCCGCTCGCGCAACGGGTGGACTCCCCGGTCAGCGCCCAGATCACCGCGTCCTGGGAGGCTCCGGCGGCCAACGGGGACCCGGTCGCCTCCTACGACGTCGTCATCCGCCGGGACGGGGCGCAGTACAAGTCCTTCACCCTCCCGGGCGGGCAGACGTCCTTCACCGAGGACGCCCCCGCGGGCAGCGACTACACGGTCACCGTCGCCGCGACCAACAAGGCCGGCACCTCGCCGGCGAGCCCACCGTCCGCGCCCGTCCGGTCCTTCCTCCAGCCCGACCGGGTCACCGGCGTGACGGCGACGGAGGGCGACCGGCGTGCGACACTGACCTTCGGCGCGCCGCCCGACAACGGCGACCCGATCCGCCGCTACGAGTACCGCATCGGCAGCGGTGCGTGGACCCAGGTCCCGTCGAACCGGGTGGTCACCGGCCTGACCAACGGGTCGAGCTACAGCTTCCAGGTGCGCGCGTGCAACACCTACTGCGGCGAGGCCAGCCCCACGTCGAACACCGTCGTGCCCTTCGGGCCCTTCGGCCAGGCGACGATGAGCAGCCAGCGCCACGGACGCCACGACGGCTTCACCGACGGCGTGAGCGAGCAGCCCGGTGCCACGTTCAGCTGGACCACCCCCGGCGGGAACGGGCGCGAGGTGACGAGCGTCCAGCTGCGCATCGACAACGGGTCCGGCAGCTGGGGCAGCTGGCAGAACGTCCCGGCCAGCGGCAACCGGAAGATCAACGGCGACTGGGAGACGACGTACCGCGCCCAGGTCCGCGCGCAACGGGCCGACGGCGAGGTCCGCACGGCGTCGGCGTCGGTGACCACCATCGACGCGCCGGTGCGCCGCCCGGACCCGGAGCCGCCCGAGCCCAGCGTCACGATGGCCAAGGGCTCGCGTGTCGACGGCGGGTGTCGTTCGGAGTGCCGCCTGCTCGCCGTGGACTACGAGAACCTGCCGTCAGGCCGGTACACGATCTCCTTCGACGCCTCGACAGAGCCCACCAACCCGTGGCGCTCCTACTCCAACGTCCAGCTCTCCGGCTCCGGCCGCTGGGAGTCGAACACGTGGCGCGGGTTCCCGGGCGAACGGGTGACCGTCCGGGTGCGGGGCAACGGGCTCGACCTCACCGACACCCTCACGTGGTAGGACCTGCCACACTCCCCACCTCACACGGAGCAGACGCATGACCATGACCGAGCAGCAGACGACGATGACCCCCGAACAGGCGGCCTGGTTCGCCGACACCTTCGAGAAGATCGTCTCCGCCGTCGGCGTCGCCGTCGTCGGCAAGGCGAACGTCGTCCGGCTC
>NZ_CALGNQ010000069.1 GCF_937958535.1 uncultured Georgenia sp.
GGACCACGGCGTCGCCCATCCCGACGGCGACCTGCGCACCACCACGCTCGCCGAGGTCGCCGGGGTCAGCCCTCGCCAGCTCACCCGGCTGTTCCGGCAGCACCTGCACGGCCCGCCCGCCGCCGCGGTGCGCCGCATCCGGCTCGAGCTCGCCGCCCGCCTCGCCGCCTCCAGCGACCTCACCATGGCCCAGATCGCCCGCCGCTGCGGCTTCGCCTCGGCGGAGAGCCTGCGCCAGGCCTTCGTCGCCCGCTACGGGGTGAGTCCGCGGGTGATGCGGCACACCCACGCCCGCTCGCTCACCGCGGCCGACCCGGTGGCCTGAGGCCCGCCGTCGCGCGGCAGACGCTCGGCCGGCCGCGCCGGAAGCTGAGGCGGACCGATGGAGGGATGCCTCACACCCTCTTCCACCGCCCCGCCCACTTCCCCCACACTCGAAGACGAACGCACCGACTCGGAAGCACAATGCTTTTGCAGGTTCGCACCCGCCTCACCGCCCGTCTGGCCCGCACCACCGCCTCCCTCGCCGCTGCCGCTCTGCTCGCCGTCGGCCTCACCGCCGCCCCGGTCTCCGCCGCCGAGACCGCCCCGGCCGCGCAGCAGCAGGTCGAGACCAGCGCCGCCACCTTCGAGGACCGCATCCTCGAGCTGCTCAACGACGACCGTGAGGACAAGGGCCTGCGGCCGCTCGAGCGCCACGACGGCCTCGACGACGTCGCCCAGGCGTGGTCGGACCGGCAGGCAGACGAGGGGCGGATGTACCACAACCTCGACTTCTTCGACCAGTACCCCGGCAGCCCCACGCTGGGCGGGGAGAACGTCGCCTACGGCTACCCCACGCCCGAGGAGATGTACCAGGGCTGGTACGACTCCCCCGGCCACTACGCCAACATGTTCAACCCCGACTACACCCACATCGGGATCGGCATCGCCTACGACGACGGCGGCGCCCCCTACGGCACGCAGAACTTCGCGGCCTACTGAGCCGCCCGCCCACCTCGTGGGCTCCGGACGCCCGCGGTGCACCAGCGCCGCGGGCGTCCGCCGTCACTGGTCCGCGACGACGGCGAGCACGGCCTCGCCGTAGCGCTCGAGCTTGGCCGCCCCGACGCCGGAGATGCCGCTGAGCTCGGAGCGGTCCTGCGGGCGGGTCTGGGCGATCGCGGCCAGCGTCGCGTCGGTGAAGACGACGTAGGCCGGCACTCCCTGCTCCTTGGCCACCGTGGAGCGCCAGGCCCGCAGCCGCTGGAACAGCTCCTGCTGCGGCTCGTCGAGGTCGAGCGGGGCCGCCTTGGACTTCGCCCGCCGCGGCGTGCGCACCCGCTCCGGCTCGCGGCGCAGCCGCACCTGCCGCTCCCCGCGCAGCACCTCGGCCGCGGCGTCGGTGAGCGTGAGCACCCCGTACTCCCCGGTGACGGCGAGCAGCCCCTGGGCGAGCAGCTGACGCACCACGCCGCGCCACTCCGGCTCGCTCAGCTCGGTGCCGATGCCGAAGGTGGTCAGCTCGGTGTGCCGGAGCCGCACCGTCCGCTCGGTCTCCTTGCCGAGGAGGATGTCCACGAGGTGCCCCGCGCCGTACCGCTGCCCGCGCTCGCGCTCCAGCCGCACGATCGTCGACATGAGCTTCTGCGCCGGGACGGTGCCGTCGAAAGCCTCGGGCGGGTTGAGGCAGGTGTCGCAGTTCCCGCAGGGCCCGCTCTCCTCCCCGAAGTAGCGCAGCAGCTGCTGGCGGCGGCAGTGCACCGTCTCGCACAGCGCGAGCATCGCGTCCAGGTGGAGGGTCTGGGCGCGCTTGCGCTGCCAGTCCCCCTCGCCGTCGTCGATCATCCGCCGCTGCTGCACCACGTCCTGCAGCCCGTAGGCGAGCCACGCCGTCGAGGGCAGGCCGTCGCGCCCGGCCCGGCCGGTCTCCTGGTAGTAGCCCTCGATGCTCTTCGGCAGGTCGAGGTGGGCGACGAAGCGCACGTCCGGCTTGTCGATTCCCATCCCGAAGGCGATGGTCGCGACCATGACCACGCCCTCCTCGCGGAGGAACCGGGCCTGGTGCGCCGCGCGGACCTCGGCGGGCAGCCCGGCGTGGTACGGCAGCGCGGTGACCCCCTGGGTGGTGAGCCACTCGGCCGTCTTCTCCACCGACGCGCGGGACAGGCAGTAGACGATGCCCGCCTCACCGGGGTGCTCCTCCCGGATGAGGCGGAGCAGCTGGCGGCGGGGCTCCTGCTTGGGCTCGATGCGGTACTGGATGTTCGGCCGGTCGAAGCTCGAGACGAAGACCTGCGCATCCTCCAGCCGGAGGTTGTCGATGATCTCCCGGCGGGTCTCCTGGGTGGCCGTGGCGGTGAGCGCGATGCGCGGGACGTCGGGCCAGCGCGCGTGCAGCACCGTCAGGCCCAGGTAGTCGGGCCGGAAGTCGTGGCCCCACTGCGCCACGCAGTGCGCCTCGTCGATGGCGAAGAGCGAGATGGGCACGTGGTCGAGCAGCTCGGTGGCCACCGGCAGGCGCTCGGGGGCCAGGTAGAGCAGGTCGAGCTCGCCGTTGAGCAGCCGGCGCTCCACGTCGCGGCGCTCCTCGAAGGACTGCGTGGAGTTGAGGTAGGCGGCCCGCACCCCGAGCTGCTCCAGCGCGTCGACCTGGTCGTGCATGAGCGCGATGAGCGGGCTGATGACGATGCCGGTGCCCTCCCGGACCAGCGCCGGGATCTGGTAGCACAGGCTCTTGCCGCCGCCGGTGGGCATGAGGACGAGGGCGTCCTCACCGCGGGTGACCGTCTCGATGATCTCCGCCTGCTGCCCGCGGAAGGCGTCGTAGCCCCACACCCGGGTGAGCGCCTCGAGCGGGGAGGAGGCCTGCGACGCCGCGGCACGCGCCGTCCGCAGCGGTGCCACCGCCGCCGCCGGGCCGGCCGCGAAGGCGGCGCTCACCTCGGGGTCGTGCAGGTCCCACTCGCTCAGCGCCTCCGGCGGCGGCTCGTCCCACCCGGGCTCCGGCCCGTCCCACGTGTCTGCCACCCGGCCAGGGTACGACGGCGGGCCGACGCACCCGCGGCCGTCCACCGGCACCGGGCTGCGCCGACCTCCACCGGCGCGCTCAGCCGCCGAAGCCGTCGAGGACGTTGCCCCGCATGACGTCCAGGTCGAAGCGGAGCCCGAGCCCCGGCCCGGCGGGCAGCCGCAGGCGGCCACCGGAGTTGTCGAGCGGCTCCTGCAGCACCTGGTTGTAGGCCGACAGCTCGTACCGGCTGGTCTCGATGCGGTAGAAGTTCGGCGTCGTGACCATGACGTGGCCGCCCGCGACGAGGTTGACCGGCCCCGCGGCGTCGTGCGGGCTCACCGGCAGGTAGTAGGCCTCGGCCATCGTCGCGATCTTCTTCAGCTCGCTGATCCCGCCGGCCCACGTGACGTCCGGCATGACGAAGTCGGCCAGGCGCCGCTCGAAGACCTCGACGAAGGACCACCGGGTGTGCAGGCGCTCCCCGACGGCGATGGGCACCGTGACCTGGTCCCGCACCTGCTCCAGGGCCCGGTAGCTCTCCGGCGGGACGGGCTCCTCGAACCAGTCGATGTCGGCGGCGTCCTGGAGCGTGCGGGCCAGGCGCACCGCGGTGGGGACGTCGAACCGGCCGTGCGCGTCGATGAGCACCTCGACGTCGGGGCCGGCGGTCTCCCGCACGAGGGCGGCCACGCGGGCGGCCGCGCGCTCGTTCGCCCGGGTGAGCTGCCCGTCGAGGTAGCGGTCGTCGGGCTGGGAGGGACCCGAGCCGCTGGGGAAGGGGTCGAACTTCAGCGCCGTGTGGCCCGACTCGACGATCTCGCGCACCTGCCGCACGACGTCCTCCTCCGCCGAGAAGTGCCGCTCGTCGGGGTGGGTGTAGATGAGCAGGTCCTCCCGCACGCGTCCCCCGAGCAGGTCGTGGACCGGGACGCCGAGCACCTTCCCGCGGATGTCCCACAGCGCGATGTCGATCGCGCTCACCACCTGGCACGCCGCCCCACGGCTGCCCATGTAGGTGAACGCCCGGAAGACCGTGTGCCAGAGGTCCTCGATGCGGGCCGGGTCCGCCCCGGCGACGAGGTCGTCGACCTGCCGCACCATGTGCGCGACCGCGCGGTTCGCGCTGGGGGTGGTCGTGGTGACCTCACCCCACCCGCTCACGCCCTCGTCGGTCCGCACCTCGACGAAGAAGAACTCCCCCCAGTAGGTCCCGGGCGCGCGCACGAGCCACGGCACGACCTTCGTGATCCTCACGGTCCCCCCTCCACCGCTCCCGTGCTGCGTCGCACGCGGAAGCGCTAGCTGACGTTCTTGCTGTCCTCCACCGAGCGCTCCCACACGTTGGCGATGTGGGTCGCCATCGCCTCGGCCGCCTCGTCGGCGTCGCCCCGGCGGATCGCGTCGAGGATCCGCTGGTGCTCGTGCAGTGTCGGGGCGAAGTCGGTGACCCCGCGCCCCTTGAAGAGCCGGTAGCGCTGCAGCTGGCCCCCCAGGGCGCGGTACGCCCGGTACAGGTAGGTGTTCCCGGTGTGCTCGGCGATGCGCCGGTGGAACCGTTCGTCGGCCTCCCAGTACTCCCGGAAGTCGGCGAACGACGGTCCGCGCGGGGCCCGTTCCAGGTCGGCGACGTCGCCCTCGAGCGCCTCGCACAGCTCCGCGGTGGCCGCGGCCGCGGCGAGCCGGGCGTTGGCCGGCTCGATGACACGGCGTGCCTCCGAGAGCTGGCGCAGGTCCTCCAGGCTCAGCGGCGGCGCGGCCCGGTAGCCCTTGAACGGCAACCGGGTCACCAGGCCGGTGGCCTCCAGCCGGCCCAGCGCCTCCCGGATCGGGGTCTGCGACACCCCGAGGCTGCGGGCGAGGCCGTCGATGCTGATCGCGGAGTCGGGCTCGATCCGCCCGTCGACGAGGTCGGCGATGAGCCGGTCGTAGACCTGGTCCGCCAGCGCGCGGCGCGTGAGCAGCTGCGGCGGAGCCGGCCGGTGCGGCGTCATCCCTTGACCGCTCCTGCCGTCATCCCGGCGACGACGTACCGCTGGGCGAAGAGGTAGAACGCCACCGCCGGCAGGGTGAACATGAAGGCCACGGCCATGATCGTGGGCAGCGGGGTGCCCAGCTCACCGATGAACCCGGCCAGCCCCACCGACGCCGGGCGCTTGGCCAGGTCGAAGGTGAAGGTCACCGCGAAGACGTACTCGTTCCACGCGTGGAAGAACGAGATGACCGCCGCCGCCGAGAGCGACGGCAGGATGAGCGGGAGGTTGATCCTCGTGAGGATCGTCAGTGGGCGACATCCGTCCACTCGTGCCGCCTCCTCGATCTCCCGCGGTATCCCGTCGATAGCCCCCTTGAGGATAAGCGCACAGATCGGCATCACGAAGGCGGAGTTCGCCAGCACCAGCCCGATCCGGGAGTTGAGCAGCCCGAAGTCCTGGAAGATCGAGAAGAGCGGGACGACGAGCAGTGCCTCGGGCAGCATCTGGGTCATGAGCAGCCCGAGCGCGACGAGCAGCCGTCCGCGGAAGGTGAACCGGGACAGCGCGTAGCCCAGCGGCACGGCGAGGAGGACCGCGACGATGGTCGTGCCCGCCGAGATGAGGAAGCTGTTGGTGAGCCAGGTCGTCGCGGCGTCACCGGACAGCGCCTCGCCGAAGACCCCGATCCGGGACAGGTCGGGGACGAGCCGGACGGAGTCGCCGAACAGCTCACCCTGCGAGGTGAGCGCGGTGGTGAACATCCAGTAGAGCGGGAACACCGCGATGCCCAGCGCGATGAGCACGCCGAGGATGCGGGCGTTCATCGCGAACCGTGTCGGCTTCATCAGATGGCCTCCCTGTCAGCGCGTCGGGCCAGGACGAGGTTCGTCGCGACGAGCACGAGGGAGATGCAGACCCCCACCATGCCGATCGCCGCCGCCATGCCGAGGTCCTGGGCCTCGAAGGCGCGCGAGTAGAGGTCGATGACGATCGTCCTCGTCGCTCCTTCCGGTCCCCCGCGGGTCATCAGCCAGATGAGCTCGAACCGGCGAATCGACCAGATGCCCATGAGCAGGGCGAGGAGCGCGACCGTGGGCCGGATGGTCGGCCAGGTCACGACCCGGAAGGCCCACCACCGGCTCGCCCCGTCCACCGAGGCCGCCTCCACCAGCTCCCGCGGGACGGCCTGGAGCGCGGCGAGCAGCACGATCGCCGGGAAGGGGAAGAGCTGCCACAGCGTGGTGAGCAGGATCGCGGGGAGCGCGAGGTCGGGGTTCGTGAGGATCTGGCCGTCGGGCACGGCCAGGCCGACGGCGGAGAGCACCCGGTTGACCACGCCGTACTGCGGGTTGAGCATCCACGTGGCGATGAGCGCGACGGCGACGCCGGGGGCCGCCCATGGCACGGTGAGCAGGGCCCGGGCGACGCCGCGGCCGCGGAAGCTGGAGTTGAGCAGGAGCGCGCACCCGAGACCCGCCCCGACGGCGCCGACGACGCAGACGACGACGTAGATGAGCGTCGTCGTCAGCGTCCGCAGGAACTGCGGGTCGTCGAAGATCGCCGCGTAGTTGTCGAGCCCGACCCACTCGTTGCGGCCGGGGTTGAGCAGCGAGGTCCGGGTGAAGCT
>NZ_CALGNQ010000070.1 GCF_937958535.1 uncultured Georgenia sp.
ACGATGCAGTCGATGTAGTTGCGCTCGCGCAGCGCCTCCCGGTTGAAGGGCAGGGCGCGGTAGCCGCGCCGGCCGCCCTCCTTCTCCTCCACGAGCTCGGAGACGGCGTAGCCGAAGCGCAGCCCGCGGGTGCGCATGAAGGCGACCATGACCTCGAGGAACTCCGGCACCCACGTGTTGTCGGAGTCGAGGTAGGCGACGTAGTCGCCGCGGGCGCGGGCCAGCCCGGTGTTGCGGGCCACCGACACCCCGCCGGCGCGCTCCCGGCGGACGAGCTCGATCCGCGGGTCGCTGAGGAACGGCGCGAGGGCCTCGGCCGTGCCGTCGGTGCTGCCGTCGTCGACGATGACGAGCTGCCAGGTGGTCCACGTCTGGTCCAGCACGGACCGGACCGCGGTGAGGACACCCTCGCGCCGGTCCTTGGTCGGGATGACGACGGTGACGAGCGGGGGCTCCTCGTCCAGGGCCGCGTACTCCGTCAGCACACGGGCCTTGAACTCCTCGGCGGCCGCGTGGTCGAAGCTCTCCGAGGTGCGGGGCAGGTGTTCCCAGCCGCGGGTCTCCTCCATGAGACGGCGGGTGCGCTTGATGAAGTCGGCGAGCGGCGGCGCCGTCTCCTGGCCGTAGACGCGTCGGTAGCTGGCGAGGTCGAAGTCGGCGCTCGGCAGCGCCCCGGTCCGCCACCCCTCCTGGAGGTAGTGGCCCAGCGCGCCGCCCGGGTGCTCGGCGGCCTCGGGGTGCTGCTCGAGGTAGTACTCGGGGTCGAACATCGGGTGCGGCGGCAGGTTCCGCGCCGCGCCCCGGTTGACGTAGTGGATGAAGGGGGCGACGTCGAGCCGCTGCGGCGTCAGGGGGCTCTGGCGGTACCACTCCGTGTCGAAGCACGGGTTCGGTGAGATGTCCGTGGTGCTGCCGACGGTGACGTAGTGTTCCACCGGGTCGGTGCCGGGCGGCAGTGGGGCGCTGAGCTGCTCGCGGTACCACTCGGCGTCGAACAGGCCGCTGGCGCGGATGGCGTCGGCGATCCGCTGCTGCCGGCGGGTCTGCGGGTCGGGCACCGCGGCCTTGCGGCGGACGACCTTCCGTACGAGCCGGCGCAGACCCCCCATGTCGACCAACTGTCCTCCCAGGAAGCGTGTGCAGCTGTCAGGTGGCGCGGCGCGCGCCCTCCGTATCGTAGACGGACGACGACGGACGGGCCGGGTGGCTCCCGGCTCACCTCTCGAGCAGGACGTCCAGGGTGCGGATCATGGCGTGCATCCGTCGCCGGCTGGCGACGGTGCTGCCCCGCTTGACGGCGCGTGAGTGCCGGTAGCGCCACCCGCCGAGGAACAGGCCGAGGGCCGCGGCGACCTGCCGAGACCAGGGCATGACGGCGGTGGAGCCCACGACGGCCGACGGCGGAGGCGCGAGGCGTCCGGCCAGACCGACCGGGTCGGGGGTGGACATGACCACCTTGACGACGTCGTGCGCGACCGGCCGGTGCCCGGCGTCCTCCCAGTCGACCAGGGCGAGCCGGCCGTCGGTCAGCCGCAGCACGTTGCCCAGGCCCGGGTCGCCGTGGCTGAGGCCCACGGTGAGGGGGCGCTCGTCGGTCAGCAGCTCGCGCACCCGCCGGGCGGTGGCCCCGCGGTCGACGTCACCGGGCCAGATGCCGTCGGGCGGGTCCTCGGCGAGCGCGGTGAACGCGGTGAGGGCGCGGGCGCACTGCCGCTCGTCGAGCCTGGCGGGTGCGGTGCCGAGGCGCTGCCACATCTCGGGCAGCAGCGAGAGGACCTCCTCGGCCGTCCGTTCCGCCTCCTCCCGCACGACGGGGGCGCCGTCGAGGGCCTCCTCGACCACCCAGTCGGCCCGCTGCGCCGCGTAGTACCCCGCGTCCAGTACGCGGGGCACGACGAACGGGGTGCGTCCGGCGAGCGTGCGCTGCACCCGGGTGCCGCCCACCAGGGGGGTCGGGGTGTCCCGGTGACGCTGCTGGACGGCGAGCGAGCGGGCGGCACCGAGGTAGAACGCGCGGTACCGCAGCCGGCTCGCGGTGCGCATGGCGCCGGCGACCACGACGTCGGGCGTCGCGGTCGACCGCACCTGCGGCGCGGAGCCGGGGTCGACGAGGAGGGAACGGCCGGTCGCGGGGTCGGTGAACAGGGGGGACCCGGGGAAGCCGACGGCGGTGGCCACCCGCCGGTCGACCGCGTACTGGCGGCGCCGGAGCCGACCGAGCCCGCGGCGCCGGGGGAGCGCACGGCCGGCACGCTCGATCGCCGCCGTCCACTCCAGGGAGCGGACGGCGTCGGAGCGGGTGCGCCCCGGCGTGCGGCGGGCCATCCCCGGATGTTAACCGGCAGTTCACCGCCCCTCGGTGTGCCACTCCACACACCCGGTCGCGGTGGTCCGGCCAGGCGAGGGGCTGCACGGATATCGTGACTGCGGACGTCCGGGCCGTCCGGGCACGGGAGGAGGGCCATGCGCATCGCGGTGGTGGGTCTGGGGAAGATCGGGCTTCCCCTGGCGGTGCAGTTCGCCGACGCCGGGCACGAGGTGGCCGGGGTGGATGTCCAGGAGTCGGTGGTGAACCTGGTCAACGCGGCGCGGGAGCCGTTCCCGGGTGAGGCGCACCTGCAGGAGAAGCTGGCGCAGGTGGTGCCGGCGGGGCGGTTGCGGGCCACGACGGACTACGGGGCGGCGGTGCCGGGGGCGGACGCGGTCGTCGTGGTGGTCCCGCTGTTCGTGGACGACGCGACGTGGGAGCCGGACTTCGGGTGGATGGACGCGGCGACGCGGTCGCTGGCCGAGCACGTGACGCCGGGCACGCTCGTGTCGTACGAGACGACGCTGCCGGTGGGGACCACGCGCGGGCGGTGGAAGCCGATGATCGAGGAAGTCTCGGGCCTGCAGGAGGGCCGGGACTTCCACCTGGTGTTCTCCCCGGAGCGGGTGCTGACCGGGCGGGTGTTCGCCGACCTGCGCCGCTACCCCAAGCTCATCGGGGCGCTGGGGCGGCAGGGGGCGCGGCTGGCGCGGGAGTTCTACGAGGCGGTGCTGGAGTTCGACGAGCGGCCCGACCTGTCGCGTCCCAACGGGGTGTGGGACATGGGCAGTGCGGAGGCGGCGGAGATGGCCAAGCTGGCCGAGACCACCTACCGGGACGTGAACATCGGGTTGGCCAACCAGTTCGCGGTGTTCGCCGACCGGGTGGGGATCGACGTGTACGCGGTGATCGAGGCGTGCAACTCCCAGCCCTACTCCCACATCCACCGTCCGGGGATCGCGGTGGGTGGGCACTGCATCCCGGTCTACCCGCGGCTGTACCTGTCGGGGGACCCGGAGGCATCGATCGTGCGCACGGCGCGGCAGCACAACGCCGCGATGCCGCACTACGCGGTGGGGCGGGCGGCGGAGCTGCTGGGGGACCTGGCGGGGCTGCGGGCGGTGGTGCTGGGGGCCTCCTACCGCGGTGGGGTGAAGGAGACGGCGTTCTCCGGGGTGTTCGCCACGGTGGAGGCGCTGCGGGAGCGCGGGGCGCGGGTGGCGGTGCACGACCCGATGTACCAGGACGCCGAGCTGGCCGCCTTCGGTTGGGAGCCCTACCACCTCGGGGAGGCGGTGGACCTGGCGGTGGTGCAGGCCGACCACGCCGCCTACCGCGATCTCACCCCGGCCGACCTGCCCGGGGTGCGGCTGCTGGTCGACGGGCGCCAGGTCACCGACCCGGCCGCGTGGGCCGGCACCCCGCGCATCGCCATCGGCTCCGGCGGCTGACGCCGACCCATGACCTGGTGGGACGTGCTGCCGGACGCGCTCGTGATCGCGTTCCTCGTCGGCGTCCCCGGCGCCGTGGCGCTGCGTCTCCTCGGTGTGCGCGGCCTGGCGGCGCTCGCCGCCGCGCCACCCGTGAGCGTGGCCGGCGTCGGCGTGCTCAGCGTCGTGCTGGCGCCCCTGGGGGTGCCGTGGCGGCTGCCGGCCGTGCTCGGCGGGCTCACGGCGCTGCTCGCCCTCCTCGCCGCCGGTGCGTGGGCCGTCACCCGCCGCCGGCCCGTGGAGGACCGGCCGGATGTCCCCGGCCGGCGGCCCGCGCCGCTCGGCCGCCGGGGAGCGATCCCGGTCGCGGCAGCGGTCGTCGCCGGGTTCCTCCTCCTCGCCGCGCCGGTCGTCGCCACGCTGCCGGCGCCCGACGCGCCGCTCCAGCAGTGGGACGCCGTCTTCCACCTCAATGCCGTCGTCGCCGTCCGGGAGACCGGCGTCGTCACCCCGCTCGGCGGGCTCGCCCCCCTCTACGGCGACGGCACTCTCGCCCCGTACTACCCGACGGGGTGGCACGCCCTCGTCGCGGCGGCTCCCGGGGCCTCGGTCCCGGCCGCGACCAATGTCGCCCTGCTCGTGCTCGGCACCGGGGTGTGGGTGGTGGGCCTGGCCGGCCTGGCCCGCGAGGTGCTCCCCGCCCGGGTCCTGCCCGCCGTGCTCGCGCCGCTCCTCGCGGCCGGTTTCGTCGCCTTCCCCGTCGTCCAGCTCACCGTCCTCGCCCAGCTCGCCAACGGGCTGTCCACCGCGCTGCTGCCCGGTGCCCTGCTCCTCGTGCTCCGCGCGGTCCGCACCGTCGGCGCCCGGGCCGGTGTCGCGCCGGTGCTCGGCAGCGTGCTCGCGGCGGCCGCCGGGACCGCCGGCGTCGTCGTCGCGCACGCGAGCGGCCTCTTCTCCCTGGCCGTCCTCGCCGGGCCCGTCGTCGTCGCCGCGCTCGGCAGGTGGGCGGTGCGTCTCGTCCGGGCCGGACGGCGGGCGGCGGGTGTCGGGACCCTGCTCGCGCTCGCGGCGGTGGTGCTGGGGACGCCGGTGGTGCTGGCGAACCTCGACGCGCTCGCCTCGGTGGTCGGCTTCCAGCGCGCCAGCGGCCGCACCCACGTCGCCGCCCTGCGCGAGGTGCTGCTCGACCAGACCCTCGTCCACTCCTACCCCGGCGACGGGCGTGGCCACCTGGCCGTCACCGCCGCCACGCTCGCCGGTGTGGCGCTCACCGTGGTGCACCGCCGGCACCGTTGGCTCGCCGTGTCCTTCCTCCTCGGGGTCGGCCTCGCCGCGCTCGCCGCCGGCCCGGTGGACCACCCGCTGCGGTGGCTGGCGAGCTTCTGGTACACCCAGGCCGGCCGCATCGCACCGGTCGCCGTGGTCCCGGCGGTGCTCCTGGCCGGCTACGCCCTGACCGGCCTCGCCGACCGGGTGCGCCTGAACGTCCCCGGCCGGGTGGCCGGCGCGGCGGCGCTCGCCGCGGTGCTCGCCGTCCCCCTCGGCACCGCGGCGGCCCGGCTGCCGCTGCAGGCGCGCGTCGTCGCCAGCGCCTACGTCCCCGGCGAGCTGGCCTGGGGGACCATGGCGACGTCCGACGAGCTCGCCATGATGGGACGGCTGGCCGACACGCTGCCGCCGGACGCCGTCGTCGTCGGCGACCCGTTCAACGGCTCGGCGCTGCTGCCCGCGGTGGCCGGCGTGGACGTCGTCTTCCCCCAGCTGGGCGCCAGCGGGCTCGCCCCCGCCCACCGGCTGCTGCAGGAGCGTCTCGCCGCCGTCCACGACGACCCGGCGGTGTGCGAGGCCCTGGCAGAGGTGGGGGCCACCCACCTCTACCAGGACACCGCCACCGCCGACGACGGCGCCAAGGTGGACGACCGCACCGCCGGCATGCGTGACGTCGACGTCACCACCGGGTTCACGCGTGTCGACGCCGCCGGGGACGCCGCCGTCTACCGCATCGAGGCGTGCGGGTAGGGCACGCTCAGTCTCCTGCGCGGGCCGAGGCGGCCCCGGGGGGAGTGCGGTCCGGCTGGAGGGTGTGCCGTTCGAGCATCGCGTCCACGATCGCCGCGCCCACGTCGATGGCCCGCCCGTAGGCGGGGCGGTGGTGGACCGAGATGTTCGCGCTGGTGTTCGCCTCGAGCACCACCGCGCCGGCTGTGTCGTCCAGCGACCTCACCATGAGATCGACGCCGGCGACGCCGAGACCCGGTATCGCACGGACTGCGCGCACGGCGAGCTCCTTCACGGGTTTGGCGAGCAGGTCGGTGACGTCGACGCCCTCCATCTGCTGCTCCACCAGGATGCGGTCACCGCGTTCGCCGGTGGCGCGGGCCCGTGCCCATGCCGCTTCGAGCCCGGTCTCGGTGGTCACGGCGACGGTGACACCGCCTCCTCCACGCCCCCGCGAAGGCTTGACGACGGCGGGTGCACCGAGGCTGCGGACGAAGGCCCGGGCCTGCTCGAGCTCGCCCGGAGCGAAGTCGGCCCCGCGGGGGACCGGGACACCCGCCGCCGTCAGGAGCCCCCGCGTCAGGTGCTTCGCGCCGCAGATGAGCACTGCCTGGTGGCCGACAAGGGTGGTGACCATGCGCCTGATCCCACCGACCGGGTTCCCGCCCCGGTAGAAGTAGTGGCCGTCGGCGACCTTGACGACCTCGAGCCCGCGGGCCCGCGCGGCAGCGATGACGTAGTCGCGGTGGCCGGGGGCGTCCGGGAACGTGTTGAACGTACGTGCCGCGAGGTGCTCGGCCACGAACCTCGTAACGAGCGCGTTCGCCCGGATGTGAGGCGCCGGCGGTTCACCGCTACCTGGTCCCATCGGCCCCCGGCCAGCTGTGGTGCCCGTGGGTCCGGACGGCGCCGGCTGCGCTGCCGTCGTCCGCCGCTGCGTGCTACACGGTCTCCGTGACGCTCGCTGACTGGTCTGCGCGCGCTGTCCAGCGTGTGGGTAGGTGTGTGCTGCAGCTCCCTGCGCTCTCGGCGTGCGGCGATGATGCTGAGCCCGATGAGGGTGAAGGCGGCGTGATGGAGGGTCACCGCGGCGCTCGCGGCTGGTCCCCGCTCGGGTGAGAGCACGAAGGCGGCGGCACTCGCCAGCATGAGCACGGTGAGCAGACGCCCCGCTCGAGACCGGACCGCCCGCTTCATCTCACTCCTTGGACGCGTGGAAGGCACACGCTGGTCAGCCTATCTGCGGGCCTCGACCGCGACGCCGGGGCGCCCGGGGGGCACGTCCGGACCCGTGGCAGGATGTGGGCACCATGAGCACCACCAGCCGCGAGGTCGACGTCCTCATCATCTCCGACCTCCGCTTCCCCGGTGGCACCTCCCACAGCATCGCCACGGAGATCGAGGCGCAGCACGCGGCCGGCTACACCACCGGGCTGCTCCAGCTCAACGGCCCGCTCGTGCGCAAGGTCCGCGGCGTCAACCCGGCGATCGCGGCGCTCGTCCGGGAGGGACGGGCACGGCTGCTCGTCGGTCCGCGCCCGGTCCGCACCCGGCTCGCGGTGGTCCGCCACCCCGGCGTGCTGCAGGCCGCCGCCGACCAGCTGCCGCCGGTCCACGCCGACCAGGTCGTCGTCCTGGCCAATGCGGGCCCGCGGGACACCGACGGCACGGTCGTCTACGACGTCGCCGCGGCGGACCGGGCCGCCCGGGAGCGGCTCGGCCGCGAGCCGCTGTGGGCCCCGATCGGCCCGCTCGTGCGGCAGGAGATCGCCGACCTCGTGCCCGCCGAGCGGCTCATGGCCGAGGACTGGGTCAACGTCATCGACGTCGCGGCGTGGGCGCGGCCACGCACCGGCTGGGCGGGGGACCGCCCGGTGGTCGGCCGGCACAGCCGCCCCTCCCCGCAGAAGTGGCCGAGCGACCCCGAGACCCTCAAGGCCGTCTACCCGGTGGACGGCTCGTGGACCGTGCGCGTGCTCGGCGGCGCCGACCCCGTCGCCAAGGTGCTCGGCCGGGTGCCGCGCACGTGGGAGGTGCTGGAGTTCGGGGCGATGAGCCCGCAGGACTTCCTCGCCGGCCTCGACTTCTTCGTCTACTACCACGACCCGCGCTGGGTGGAGGCCTTCGGCCGCACCATCCTCGAGGCGCTCGCGACCGGGGTGCCCGCCGTCCTGCCGCCGCACTTCCGGGCGCTCTTCGGCGACGCCGCCCTCTACGCCGAGCCCCACGAGGTCCGGGCGGTGGTCGAGCGGCTGCGCGCCGACCGGGAGGCCTACGAGGCGCACGCCCGCCGCGCGGCCGAGGTCGCCCGCGAGCGGTTCAGCCACCAGACCCACGTGCGCCGTGTCGAGGCGCTCATCGGCGCCCCCTCGGTGACGCCCGAGCCGGGCCGGGGCACCCCGCTGGTCACCGACGCCGGCGACGACCGGCCGCGCGTCCTGCTCATGTCCAGCAACGGCGCCGGCATGGGCCACCTCACCCGCCTGTTCTCCTACGCCCGGCGGCTGGGGGACGAGGCGGCGGCCTACTTCCTGTCGATGTCGCAGGCGGTGCCCGTCGCCGCCCGGCTGGGACACCCGTACGAGTACCTGCCCTCGGCCCGGGCGCTGGGGATGCCGCCCGGGCGCTGGCGCGGGATGTACGTCGAGCGGGTGGGGGAGACCATCCGCCGGGTGCGTCCCGACGTCGTCGTCTTCGACGGGACGTGGCCCTACCAGGGCACCGACGAGATCCGCGAGCGGAACCCCGGGCCGCGCTGGGTGTGGTCCCGCCGCGGCATGTGGCGCGCGGGCCGCAACGCCGAGCAGGTCGACAAGGCCGCCTGGTTCGACGAGGTCCTCGAACCGGGGGACCTCGCCGCCGAGTACGACGCCGGCGCCACCGTCGGGCTGCCCGCGCACCGGGTCGGTCCGGTCACCCTGCTCGACGTCGCGGACCTGGAGAGCCGCGAAGAGGCCCGCGCCGCGCTCGACCTGCCCCAGGAGGGGCCGCTCGCGCTCGTGTCGCTCGGTGCCGGGAACATCAACGACACCTCCGGCGACCTCGGGGCCGCGGCCGCCGCGCTCGCCGAGCTCGGCGTCGGGGTGTGCGTCACGGTTCCGGAGATCGCCGCCGCCGGCACGCGGGCGGCCGGCGACATCCACCTCGTGCGCGACTACCCGCTCTCGCGCCGGTACCGGGCCTTCGACCTCGTCATCAGCGCCGCCGGCTACAACTCCTTCCACGAGCTGCTGCGGCTCGGTCTGCCGGCGCTCTTCGTCCCCAACGCGGCGACCGCCCTCGACGACCAGGAGGCCCGTGCCCGCTTCGCCGCCGACCGCGGCTGGGCGCACACCTTGCCCCGGCTCACGCCGGAGACCGCCGCCCCGCTCCTCGCCGACCTCCTCGCCAGGGGCGCGGAGATGGCGGCGCGGGCGCAGGCGGCCGACCCGGGCAACGGCGCCGTGGAGGCGGCACGGCTGCTCCTCGCCCTGGCGAAGGGAGACCCCCGATGAGCACCCCACCCACCGGCCGGGCGGCCCGGCTGGCCGCGACCGTCGCCCGCCGGGTCCGAGGCAACGCCACCGCCGAGCGGCTCGCCGGCCGGGTGACCGGGCGCCTGCGCGACAGCCGCACCGCGCGGGAGGTCGTCTCGCGCGTCTTCGACCTCGACGTCACCGGGGTGGGTGGTTCGGTGTTCCTCTCCGCCGGGCGGCTCGTCGCCGGGCACGGCACCGACAACCTGCCCGTCGTGCTCGTCAGCCTCGTCGGTGCGCCCGACGGCGACATCCCCACGATCCTCGAGCGTGTCGCCCAGGAGCAGGTGCTCACCGGCGGCTTCCGGCCCGTCGTCCTCCTCGACTCCGACCACTTCGCCGAGGTGCGCCAGTACGGCTACCCGGTCGACTTCCTCGTCCCCGAGGCCGCGTGGACCGACCCGCAGGTGCCGTGGCGGGACTACTTCCGCGAGCGGCTGCGCAGCATGCGGCAGCACTACGGCGCCGTCGCCCTCGTCGAGCTCACCGAGCCCGACGGCCTCGGCCTGGACATCCTGGCGAGCATGGGGCGCGCGGGCTGAACGACGGCCCGTGGGAGAATGCGGGGACCTGCCGACGACCACGTGGAGGATGGATGACGCCGAACCGTGCACGCCTGCTCGGTATCGCCCTCGTCGTGCTCTTCGCCGCGGCGGCGGGCTGGCTCTCGTGGACCGGTTTCGTCCTCCCCACCGTCGTCCTGGTCGCGGCGGCCGCCGGCTACGCGGCACTCATGTCCGTGGCGAGCCGGACCCGGGACCGCCTCGCCGCCCGGCACCCGTCGCAGGTCGACCGGTCGGCTCACTGAGGCCCGCCGGCATTCGGCCGCCGCGCGCCCACCGTGACGTCCCGGCGTGCTCGGGCCGGGGTCACCGGCGGGGCAGGCCGGCCGGTAGGTCGGGCACGACGGTCGTGGCCGGCATCGGCCGCTGCGGGGACCGGTCGTGCGGCCCGTGCAGCACCCGGAACGGACGCCCGCGGGCCAGGTCCAGCTGGAGACGCGCCTCCGCCCGGTCGTAGAGCTGCCCGAGCCGCCGGTCCCACTGCGGCAGGAAGGTGTCCGAGTCGCCCGGCAGCGGGGTCAGCTCCCCGAGCACCACCCCGCCCGGGGTGTCGTAGAGGTCGACGCGGATGAACGGCAGCGGCACGGCGAGGGACAGGACCGAGGCGATGCCGGTCATCAGGGCGTAGTGCCGTGGCGCGGCCACCGAGTCGTCCGGGGCGCGGTTGTGCCGCAGCTCGCCGAGGTCGGTGCCGTCGGCGCCGAGGAAGCGCACCCGCGACCGGGAGGTGTCGCCGTGCACCGGCATGCGGCGCAGCAACGCGAAGGCGACCTCGCCGTAGTAGGTGTAGATCTTGATGTCGTCGGGCAGCTGCTCGTGCGACCCGGGGAGCAGGGTCTCGGCGAAGAACGGGGCCCGTACCCGCCGTGCGGTGGCGTAGTGCTCGACGATCTCGTCGGCGGTGAAGTGCCGGGTGCCGTCGAGCATCTCGAAGCCGGTCGCCGTGCGGCGCAGCGGCAGGACGCCGCGGCTGGTCGAGCCACCGTTGCTCTTGAGCACGAACTCCTCGGGCAGCGCGGCCCAGTCGATCTCGGCCGGCGAGGGCCACACGCCCAGCACCTGGGGCGTGCTGACCCCGTGGCTGCGGGCCACCTCGTAGTTGTGCAGCTTGAGGAAGAGGTTGTGGCGCGGGTGGTCGGCGTAGCCCGGGTCGGTCCCGATGGCGCGCTGCACCCGCTGCTGCTCCATGACGCGCACGTGCCACGAGGGCTTGCGGGGCGGGTACGGGGGAGGGGGTGGCGGCGCGGCCCGCAACCTGTCGACCTGACGCTGCCGCGCCTCGAGCCGGCGCTCCAGCCGCCTGATCTCGCGGCGGAGCTCCTGGATCTGGGCGTCGCGGCGGGCGAGCGGAGGCAGCCGGCGCAGCTGGGGGCGAAGGACCATACCCCCGAGTCTCTCAGTCCGCGGGTGCGCCGCGGCGCAGCAGGACCGCGTCCCTGCTCAGCGGCCGTTCGAGGCGGACGTCGTACTCGGCGGTCCAGCGCTCCAGCGCCGCGCGCTCGTCCGGGCGGTGGGCGTCGTCGACGACGATAGCCGCGCCGGGCGAGAGCCGGTCCCACAGCAGTGGCACCGCCGGGAGGCGGGCCAGCGGGCCGGTGCTCTTCGGTGGGCCGTCGACGAGCAGGAGGTCGATACCGGTGAGGTCGGCGACGCAGGTCGGGTCGTACCACCGCACGGTCTCCTCCCCGACCCGCACCTCGGTGAGTGGGGCGTAGCGGATCTCCGCGGCGTCGGCCATCCCGTGCTCGGCGAGCAGGGCCCGGGTGCGGTTGAGGAAGAGCATCCGGTGCTCCAGCGCGACGATCTGTGCCCCACCCGCGGCGCGCGTGGCGTACGCCAGCCACAGGGTCGAGCTGCCGCTCCCGCACTCGACGACGGTGGCCGGGCGGTCCTGCTCGACGACGCGCCACAGGCCGAGCAGCGAGCCCGCGCTCAGCGCCCAGCCGCCCACCGCCGGGAGAGGCGGGGCGTCGGGCACCTTCGGCACCAGCTGGAGCAGCGCCTGGACCTCGGTGACGGGCTCGTGGTCGAGCGCGGCGAGCCGCTGCAGCGTCTCCTCGTGCCGTCCGGCGGCCGCGTGGGCCTCGCCGCGGACCACCCCCTCGAGCGCGGACAGCCGGTCGGCGGCGCGCCGTACCTCGGCGGTGAGCGCCGTCATCTCCCGCCCCACCGACACCTGCAGCGCCGCGACCGTCTCCTCCAGCCGCCGTCGGCCACGGGCGGCGACCTGCTGCCGCCCCCGCACGTCGAGCACCAGCGCCCCGACGAGCCCGAGGAGGACGGAGAGGACGGCGAGGCTCCAGCCGGGGCGCCCGCTCGCGGCCACGGCCGCCGAGACGACGGCCAGGGTACCGATGACCAGGGCCAGACCCCGCTGTCGTGGCGTGAGGAACGTCATGGCGAGCATCCTGTCCGACGGCGAGGGGTTCGCGCAGGCCGACGGCGACGGGCTCGCGCAGGGCGACCGGCGTGAGGCCGGCCGCACCGGCCCCGGAGGGCCGGCTGTGTACTCTGGGGCCGGTCGTCCCGAGGGGGTTGAACGTGTCCAAGAAGCTCGTGCTGGCGGCGGTGGGCGTCCTCGTCCTCGTCGCAGGTGCCGCCGTCGCGTACGCCTACGACGTCGGTGCGCTCACTGTCGTCCTGCTCGGCCTCGTCGCCGGGCTGGCGGCGCTGAGCGCCCTGGACGCCAACCAGCGGGTGCGGCAGCAGCACCGGCAGGTCGTGCGGTGGCAGAAGAGCGCCCAGGAGCGGTTGGCGGCCGTCGAGGACGAGCTGTTGCGGCGCGGCGCGCGTGTCGAGGCGGCCACCCAGGACGACGTCCTCGGCACCGTCAAGCTGCTGCAGGAGCAGTACGTCGGCCGGCTCGACCGCGCGCAGGCCGAGCTGGAGCAGGCCGCCGCGGCGCTGCGGGCCGTCACCGGCACCGCGCGCGCGGAGTGAGCGGGGTGGCTCCTCTCCCCGACGTGGTCGCCGCGTACGCGGCGGCGGCCGCGGAGCAGCAGGACGAGCTCGTCCGGGCGCTGCTCCGGACGAAGTCCCGCAGCGGGCGCGACGTGCTCGCGGCGCTGGTGAGCGAAGGGCGTGCCGGGGCGGAGGAGCTCGAGGAGCTCGGCCGCCGGTACGCCCGCGGCGAGGCACCCGGCACCCGGCTCGACCCCCGGGGCGTCATGGACTACGCCCGCGTGGTCGCGCTGCAGACGGCGGACCCGGCCGACCGCGCGGCCGCTCTCGGCCTCCTGCGCTGGGTGCTGGAGGAGCACCCGGGGCAGGTCCAGCCGGGCGATGCCAACCTCCTCCTCCAGCTGGCGATCAAGGCGCGCGACTTCCCCCTCGCCGACCGCGTCGCAGCGACCCTCCCCGTGTCGGGACGGGTGTCCAAGGTGGCCGCCGCCGACCTCGCCAACCCGTGGATCCGCCCGGACGCGGGCGACGAGCAGCGCTGGCTCGCCGCTCTCAACACCGGGCTGTTCGGTCCCGACGTCGTCCAGGCCGGGCTGCTGCCGCAGGGCGAGACCCCCTTCGACCGGCTCACCACGAGCGGGGACCACCGTGTCACCGACGAGCACCGCATCACCGTGGTCATCTCCTGCTACAACCCCGACCGCCACCTCCTCACCGCGGTGCGGTCGGTGGTCGAGCAGACCTGGCAGAACTTCGAGCTCTTCGTCGTCGACGACGCCTCCCCGGCGCCGCTGCCCGGCGTCCTGGAGGAGGTCGAGCGGATGGACCCGCGGGTGCGGGTGATCCGCAAGGCGGTCAACGGCGGCACGTACCGCGCGCGCAACACGGCGCTGCGGCTCGCCACCGGCGACTTCTTCACCTGCCTCGACTCCGACGACTGGGCCCACCCGCAGCGGCTGGAGCTCGGGGTGCGTCCGATGCTCGCGGACCCCACGCTCGTCGCCACCCGCAGCATGGGGGTGCGCGCCACCGAGGAGATGGAGATCAGCCGGGTGGGGTACGCCGGCCGGTTCAAGGCCGCCTCCTCGCTCATGGTCCGTACCTTCCCGGTGGTCAACCGGGTCGGGTTCTTCGACCCGGTGCGCAAGGCCGCCGACAACGAGTACGCGCTGCGGGTGGAGGCGGCCTTCGACGGCAAGGTCGTCGACGTCTCCAACCATGCGCTGACCATCCTCCTGGCCGACGCCTCCTCGCTCTCGGCGTCGGACTACTCACCCGGCTGGCGCCACCCCGCGCGCTCGGAGTACGTCGAGTCCTACTCCGAGTGGCACCGCAGAGTGCAGTGGCGCGCGGCGCCGATGTTCCTCCTGCCGCACGGGCCGCGTCCCTTCCCGGCGCCCCGGCGCTGGGAGCGCCACCCGCAGGACGGGCCGCAGGGCCCGCCGCTCGACGTCGTCGTCGTCGCCGACTGGCGCGAGGGGTGGGTGCGTGGGCGCACCGTGGACCGGTTGCGCGACCTCGTGCGGGAGGGCCGCCGGGTGGGCCTGGTCCACCTCGAGACGCTCGTCGACCCACCGGGCCGGGAGCTGCCGCTGGCCCGGCCGGTGCGCGACCTCGTCCACGCGGGCGACGTGGAGCGGGTCTACCTCGACGACGACCGCCGCGCCCGTCTCGTCGTCGTCGCCGACCCGCGGGTCGGGCAGTTCCCGCCGCTGGTCGACGTGCGGCTCACCGTCGACGACGTCGCCCTCGTGCGGGACCCCGCCGCGGAGACGGCCGGTGAGTACGCTCGCGAGTCGGTCGAGGTTTACGTGGAGCGGTTGCTGGGCACCCGGCCGCGCTGGACCGAGGACTGGCCGCCGGCCCCGGCCGCCGAGCCGCCGTCACCCGGCCCCGCCGACGCCACCGGCGAGGTCGTGGTCACCGACGGGCTCACCGTGAGCGGTGACCTCGTCGCCGACGGCTGGCCCCTGCGGGAGCGGGCGGACGGGGAGCGCGGCGCACGGCTGTGGCTCGTCCACGCCGGTGGCGCGGAGGAGGATGCTGCACGCATCCGGGAGCTCGCCGATGCCTGGGCGGTGGGCGAGGAACCCTGGGAGGTCGCCGCGGAGCGCTGGCTGGCCCGCGCGACGCGCACCTGGGCGGTCGCGGTCGGGACGACCAGCCGACTGTGCCTCGTCATCGCGCCCGGGGTGCACGCCGAGGTCGGGGAGAGGCGGGCGGTGCTGAGGCGCGGCGGCGACCCCGTCGGGACCGTGCTCGTCTGGCGCGCGGGGGAGAGCACACCCCAGGCCGCGCGTCCGCTCAGCGCCCGCTGAGCCGGAGCACGCGACGCTTCACGCGCCCGAGGAGCCGGCGCACCCGCGTGCGCCACGGCACCGGCTTGGGGGCCGGGCGCTGCTTCGCGGGCCGGGGCGGGGCCTCGCCGAGCGCGATCATGCCCTGCCGGGTGACGTGGTAGACCGCCGGGGTGACGCCGAGCGCCCCCGCGGGCACCGGGGTCGGCTCGGGCAGCGCTCCGGGGTCGGTGGCGTGCCGGCGCCGCAGGATCGCCCGGGTGGTCTGCGCGACGAGCGAGCGGCCCGGCGCGACGTCGGTGCGCACGCCCCCGCCCTCCCGCAGGTGGGTGAGCACCCGGCCCAGCGTGGCCCGCTCCAGCACCACGCCCGCGCTCAGCCGCACGGTCACCGGTGAGGGGAAGCCGGAGGCCGGAAGCTCCTCCACGAGGCGCACGCGGGCGTCGGAGCCGACGTAGTCCCGCAGCCACCGCGGCAGGCTCTCGGCACCGGGCACCGTGACCGCCAGGTCGGTGTGCTGCGAGGCGAGGACGCTGTCGATGGTGACCTGGACCTCCTCGGGGTCGGCGCCGTCGGTCTCCAGGAGCACCTGGACCTCGGGGACCGTCCACTGCCGCCCCACGTTCTGCGGCCGGAAGATCGGGATGGGCAGGAGGTTGGCGGCCAGCCCGGTGCGCTCGCGCTTGATCTCGTCGCCGCGGACGGCGAAGTTCCGTGCCCCCTGGTGGTAGGCGTCGGTGTCCCAGTCCGGGATGATGAGCCCGCCCGAGGTGAACGCCCGGTAGCCGAACTCGGTGTCGACGATGCCGCGCAGCCCGAGGGAGGCGAAGCCGCCGGAGCGCAGGTAGAGCTCGCGCCCCACCGAGACGTCGGCACCGACGACGGCGATGAACGTGTCGTCGGTGTCGGTGGTCAGCCGCTGCTGCAGGCGGATGAACTCCTCCTGCCAGCTGTGCCGCCGGCTGCGGCGGCCCTCGAGCAGGCGGGGCAGTGCGTCCTCGGCGACGGCGCGGGCGACGTCGTCGGGCGTGATGCCGTCGAAGTCCACGAAGCGCTTGCGGCCCAGCACCACGGCGTGCGGGGTCACGTGGTGCCAGCGGGCGTGCGCCTCCAGGTGCGTGGCGCTCACCACCATGTCGGCGTCGAGGAAGAGCACCACCGGGGCGTCGGTGCTGCGGGCACCGCGGTCCCGGGCCCGGCCCGAGCCGTGCTCCTGGGCCTCCTCCACCCGCAGCACCCGGGTGTTGGGCGGGGCCGTCGGGGGGACGGTGAGCGGTACGGCGGAGGCGTCGTCGACGACGACCACCTCGGTGAGCTCGGACGGGTAGGTCTGCCGGCTCAGTGCGGCCAGCGTCCGGTCGAGCTCGGGCTGGCAGTCCCGTGCCGGGATGACGACGCACAGGCGCAGCTGCGGCTCCCACTCCCCGAGCGCGGGGACGGGCAGGTCGGGCCACCGCTGGCCGGGGACGGTGTGCTGCCTCATGCCGGCTGCTCCTGACGCACCAGCGCGGTCACCCGCTCGGAGATCTGGCGGGCCCGGGCGTCGAAGGTGTGCTCGCGGCGCACGAGCTCGCCGAGCCTGCGGCGGGCCTCCTGCCGCTCGGGGGTGTCGGCGAGGACCTCGCGGACGAGGTCCGGCAGCTCGGCGGGGTCGCGGTAGGTGGGGACGGCGTCCCCGAAGACCTCGGCGATCTCGGGCAGGTGGTCGCTGACCATGCGGGCCTCGCAGGCGGCCAGGTCGAAGAGCCGGTTGGACAGCAGGCCGTCGCGGCGCATGTCCTCCCAGTGGTCGTTGAGGACCACGCCGGCCGCACGGTAGACGGCGGGCAGCTCGTCGTTGGGGATGTTCTCCCCCTTCCACGCGCCGGGTGGGAGCAGCCCCTTCCAGCGGTAGCCGTAGACGGCCGGGACGATCCCGCCCTCGAGCGCGGCGGCGACGGCGGGGCGCACCCCGCGGGCGTTGGCCACGGCGAGGACCTCGTGCGCCCGGTCCGGGTCGGGCGGCCCGGGCCGGAAGCGGCGGTGGTCGGTGCACTGGAGGAGGGGGGCGGCCGGCTCGTCGAGGCGGCGGCTCACCCGCTCGCACCAGCGCGGCGAGGCCCCGAAGACGGCGTCGTACTCGCGCAGCTCGGAGACGGTGACCTCGTCCGGGTGGCTGATCACCCAGATGACGTTGACGTGGGCGGGGTTCACCCGGTACGGGCCGCGGCCGCGCAGGACGAGGGTGACGTCGTCGAGGTGGGCGGTGTCGCGGTACCACGCGTCGCGGCAGTCGATGGTGACCTCGTGCCCGAGCCGTTCGAGGGAGTCACGCAGCGCCACGGCGAAGTGCCAGTCGCCCCAGCGGCCGCGGCGCGGGGCGTCCGGCGCGCCGATCTTGATCGCCCAGCGCAGCGGCCGTTCGCGGCGCTCGTGCACGAGCAGGGCGCGGAGCCGCTCGTCGGGGCCGCGGGTGAACCCGGCGATCGCGAAGCCGGCGAGGTCGGGCTCCGGCGCGGTGGTCCACAGCTGGGCCAGGCGGTGCTCGTTGTCCGCGGTGGAGACCCACTTCGAGCCGCGGGTGGTGGGCAGGTCGTCGGTCATGAGGGCGACGACGCTCTGCCCGACGACGCCGCTGGGGCGCCCGGTGTGCGCGGCCAGACGCAGCGACAGCTCGGGGCCGAGGTGGTCCTGGACGACGAGCGGGTCGAAGCCCGCGACGGCGAGGTGGTCGGAGGCACGCACCGCCAGCGCCAGCGCAGCGGCCCCGGGGACCGCACGGGTCGCCCGCACCTCGGGGGCGTCGCCGGGCAGGCCGGCGTGGAGCGGCACCGCGAAGCCGTCGCGGGTGCGCATGACACCGGCCGACCAGACCGTGCCGTCGCGGCGCAGGACGAGCGGCTGCACCGCGCCGTACTCCGTCAGCGCCGCCACGAGCGGGGCGTCCCAGCCGGGCTCCGGGGAGAGTGCGTCGGGGAGGAAGACGAGGCTCTCGCCCCGGGTGGCGCAGGCACCGACGTTCCGGGCCACCTCCATCGGCAGCTCCTGGCTCAGTCGCAGCACCCGGGCGCGAGGCTCGGACCACAGCGTGAGCTGCAGCCGGGTGGCCTCACCGGCCTCCAGCCGGCTGTCGACCACGAGTACCTCCACCCGGCCGGTGGCGGTGCGCAGCAGCCGCCGCACCGTCCCGACGACGGTCGCGACGTCGGAGTTGGCGACGAGGACCACGGAGGTCAGCCCCTCCTCGCGCGGCTCCTGACGGGCACGCTCCCAGTCCACGAGGCTGCGCTGGCGGATGAGGTAGCGGTAGCTGGCGAGCTCGTCGGTGGTGATCCGGTCGGTGCCGGTCTCCCACAGGTCGTAGCGGGTGGCGATGAACGGGGCGTAGGCGAAGTCGGTGACGGCGGAGAGGCGGATGAGGAAGTCCCAGTCGACGTTGCGCCGCAGCGACTCGTCGAACCCGCCGACCTCGGTGAGCAGGGCGCGCTCGTGGAGGACGACGATGCAGTCGATGTAGTTGCGCTCGAGCAGCGCCTCCCGCGAGTACGGCATCCCGCGGTAGCGGCGGCGGCCCTGCCCGCCCTGCTCCTCCAGCGCGGACATGGCGTAGGCGACCCGGTGCCCCCCGCGGCGGACGAAGCGCACCATGAGCTCGAGGAAGTCCGGCTCCCACGTGTTGTCGGAGTCGAGGTAGGCGACGTACTCCCCGGTCGCCGCCGCCAGGCCGGAGTTGCGCGCCGCGGCGACCCCGCGGTTCGTCTCGTGGGTGACGACCCGCACGCGCGGGTCGTCGGTGAACCGGGCGAGCACCTCCGGTGTCTCGTCCCGGCTCCCGTCGTCCACGACGATGAGCTCCCACCGCCGGTAGGTCTGGGCGAGCACCGAGCGGACGGCGTCGGGCAGCACGGCGGCCCGGTCCTTCGTCGGCAGGACGACGCTGACGAGCGGCTCGTCGCCGAGCGGGACCTGCCGGAGCTCGGCCTTGAGGGCACGCTCCGCCTCGGCGTCGTGGTCGGGACGCTCCCGGGGCAGGTGCTCGTACCCGCGGGTGGCGAGGATGCTGCGGGACGTCTTCCGGGCCGCCGCGAGGAAGGTGGCGGGGGAGGTGAGGTGGGCGAGGTTGTGGACGGCGGCGGGCGGGGCCTCGTGGCCGGCGAGGAAGTGCCCGAGCGGGCCGCCGGGGTGGCGCAGGCTCTCCGGGTGCTCCTTGGCGTAGTGGTCCGCCCGGAACCCCGGGTGGGGGGAGACCCGGTCGGCGGCCCCGGCCCGGAGGTAGTGCACCAGGGCCGGTCCGCGCAGGGTGTCCGGCGTCCGCGGCTGACCGACGTACCAGTCGGCGTCGAAGCACGGGTGCGGGGAGCGGCCCTCGCGGTGCCCGGTGGTGAGGTAGTGGGTCAGCGGGTCGGCGGCGTCGGGCACCTGCTCGCGGTACCAGGCCTCGTCGAACAGCCCGCTCGCACGCACCAGCGCGACCTGGTCGGCGAGGCGGCCGTAGTCGGTGTCGTCCGGTGCCGGGTTGCCGGCCTTCGGCACACGTCCGCCGAGCCGGGACACCTCCCGCTGCAGCGCCCGGTTCTGCCGTCTGAGCTCCACCAGCTGGGCGTCGCGCCGGGCGATCGGTGGGATTCGGCGGACCAGGCTCTTCAGCCGCACGTACGGACCTCCGGGCAGGACAGGTGGTGGCAGACGGTCGGCACGACTGTACCCGGCGGGGGTCCAGGTGCCGCTGCGTCGGGCGGGCTCGGCCGCTGCGCGGTGGCCGCCTCAGCGGCGCGCGGTCGCCGCGAGCCGGGTGTAGAGCTCGGCGTACCGCTCCCCGTTGTGCCGCCACTGGCGTTCGGCCACCACCCACTCCCGGCCCCGGCGACCGAGCTCGGCCCGTGCGGCCGGGTCGGCGTGGAGGTCGGTCAGCACGTCCGTCAACGCCTCGGCGTCACCGGTGCGGAAGGAGCGGCCGCGGGCGCCGTCGCCGGTGATCTCCTGCAGCGCCGGCAGGTCGGAGACGACGACGGGCACCTGCGCGGCCATCGCCTCGAAGGGCTTGAGCGGGGTGACGAGGCGCGCGGCGCGCTCGTCGAAGCGGGGGACGACGAAGACGTCGAGGAGCCGGTAGTAGTCCAGGACCTCCGCGTGCGGCACCTTGCCGGTGAAGATCACCGCATCGCCGGCGCCCTTGGTCTGCGCGAGCTGCTCGAGCGCTCGCCGGCGCCGGCCGTCGCCGATGACCATCGCCACGGCGGGGATGCCGCGCGCCCGCAGCCCCAGGGCCGCGTCGATGAGGAGCTCCTGGCCCTCGCGGCGGTGGTCGAGGTTGCTCACGTACCCGAAGACGAACCGGTCACCCAGGCCCCATCGGTCGACGAGCGCGGCGGAGCGCTCCCGGGGGTGGAAGTACTCGGTGTTGACGCCGTTCGGGATGACCCGGACCTTCTCGGCGGGGACCCCGCGCGCGACGATGTCCGCCTTCATCGACTCGGAGAGCGTGACGACAGCGTCCGCCTGGAGCATGCACCACGTCTCACGGGCGGTGCGCCGGGCGTACACCTCCCCCCGCTCGTCCCACCGCCGGTCGGCCGTCCACAGCGACTCGAAGAAGCCGCGGACCTCGTACACCACCGGGGTCCCGAAGGCCTGCCGCAGGGCCAGCGCGACGACGGCGGGCTCGTACCCGCGGTGACCGGAGTGCGCGTGGATGACCGACGGGCGGATCTCACCCATCCGCTCGGCGACGGCGGCGGCGTAGCGCTCCAGGTAGACGTCGGGGCGGCCGGTGAGGACGTCCTGCGGCGCGGGCAGCCGGTGGTAGGTGGTGCCGTCCACCACCTCCGTGCGCGGCGGCGTCTCGTCCTCCGGGAACCCGAGCGCGGTGACCGCCACCGGGTCCAGCCCGACGGCCCGCTGGCTCTCGATGACATACTGGCTGCGCATGGTGTAGCCGCTCTGACGGTAGGGCATCGAGGCCTTGAGCAGGTGCAGCACCCGGCCCGGCTCGGGGGCCACCGGGGCCTGGGCCGGCAGGACGGGCAGCCAGGTCCGGTCCAGCTCGCGCAGCCGCCCGACGAGCCGTCCCTCCTGCCGTTCCAGTGCGGGGGTGTCGGCGACCTCCCGCTGTGCCCGGACCGCGGCGAGCAGCCAGCTGAGGGACCCGGTCTTGGAGAACGCCTCCCGCACGGGTGTCATGAACTCGACGTCGCCCGCCATCTGGGGCAGCAGCGCGGCGCCCAGGGCGGCTGCCTCGGCGTAGCGTCGCGTGCCCACGAGCTCTTGCACGAGCCGCCGGTCGGCGTCGACCACCTGGTTGCGGCGGACGGCGCGGTAGCCGCGCAGGAAGGCCCGCGGGTAGCGGTGGAGCCTGCCTCCCTCGCGCCGGGCCCGACGCCACCCACGTCGCAGCTTCACGGAGAACGGGCGGCGGCGCTCGCTGCGCAGCGTCTCCCGTTCCAGGCGGCGGTGCAGGTCGCGCAGCTGGCGCAGCGCGCCCTCGACCAGGACGTCCGCCCCTGCCACCGGGCGGGCGGCGTCCTCGCCGGGTGCCGGAGCAGAGGCCATGGGTCGTGAGGATACCCTGGCGCGGGTACGGGCTGCCGTCCGGCCCGCTGCGCACGGAGTCTCACGAAGGGTGTCCCATGAGTCCGCTGGTCCTGCACGTCACCGGCGCCCGCCCGAACTTCCCCAAGTGCGCGCCGGTGCTCGCCGCCCTCGCCGACCGCGAGGTCCCCCAGCTGCTCGTCCACACCGGCCAGCACTACGACGAGAAGATGTCGGAGATCTTCTTCCGCCAGCTCGGCATCCCGGAGCCGGACGTCGACCTCGGCGTCGGCTCGGGCAGCCACGGCGCCCAGACGGCCGCGATCATGACCGCGCTCGAGCCGCTCTTCGAGGAGCGGCGGCCCGCGCTCGTCGTCGTCTACGGCGACGTCAACTCCACCGTCGCCGCCGCGCTCGTCGCCAGCAAGCTCGGCATCCGCGTCGCCCACGTCGAGGCGGGGCTGCGCAGCTTCGACATGTCGATGCCCGAGGAGATCAACCGCCTCGTCACCGACCGCCTCTCCGACCTGCTCTTCGCCACGAGCGCCGACGCCGTCGCCCACCTCGGCAACGAGGGGGTGGACCCGCGCAAGATCCACCTCGTCGGCAACCCGATGATCGACACGCTGCTGGGCACCATGGACAAGTTCGCCACGGCGCTGCCCGAGGAGCTCGGTCTCGACGGGGCGTACGTCGTGGCCACGCTCCACCGGCCGGGCAACGTCGACCGGCAGTCGGACGTCGTCGAGCTCGTCCAGGCCATGCACCGGGTCGCGGACCAGGTCCCCGTGGTCATCCCGCTCCACCCGCGGGGCAGGGAGCGGCTCTACGCCGCCGGGCTCGTCGACCACCGCGCCATCCACGTCGTCGACCCGCTCGGGTACATCGAGTTCATGGGGCTGGTCCGCGGGGCCCGCGCCGTCGTCACCGACTCCGGAGGCGTCCAGGAGGAGACGACCATCCTCGGGATCCCGTGCCTCACCCTGCGGCCCAACACCGAGCGGCCGGTGACCATCACCCACGGCACGAACCGGCTCGTCACCCGGGAGAACCTGGCAGCCGAGGTCGCGCAGACCCTCGCCCGGGGGCCGCTGGAGACCTGGCCGGTGCCCCCGCTGTGGGACGGCCGGGCCGGCGAGCGCATCGCGGACGTCGTCGCCGCCACGCTCTGAGCACCTGCCGGTGGGCCACCGACCGGGGCCCACCGACGTGACGACAACCACGGCCCCGGCGCCCAGGGCGCCCGCGCCGGGCGATGCCGCGCGTGTACGATGCTTGCGCAGATCGGCACAGGGGACCCCCGATGTGCCGCGGTGCGGGCGGCGGGTTCGCTCCGGACGACGCACGAGACGACTGGGAGTTGTACATGACCGTGGACCTTGCCGTGGTCGGGTTGGGCTATGTGGGCCTGCCGCTGGTGTACGAGGCCGTCCACGCCGGGATGTCCGTGCGCGGGTACGACGTGAGCGAGCGCGTGGTCGAGGGCCTCAACAGCGGTGTCTCGCACATCGACGACCTCTCCGACGCCCAGGTGGCCGAGCTCGTCGAGCGCGGGTTCCGCGCCACCACCGACTCCTCGGTGCTCGGCGAGGCCGAGACCATCGTCATCTGTGTGCCCACGCCGCTGGCGGAGGACGGTGGACCGGACCTGGGGGCCGTGCGCGCCGCGGTCACCGACATCTCCCGTCACCTGCGCCCCGGTCAGCTCGTGGTGCTGGAGTCCACCACCTACCCGGGCACCACCGAGGAGGTCGTCCAGCCGATCCTGGAGTCCGGTGGCCTGAAGGCGGGGAAGGACTTCCACCTGGCGTTCTCCCCGGAGCGGATCGACCCGGGCAACGAGGTCTTCGGGGCGAAGAACACCCCCAAGGTCGTCGGCGGCGTGACGCCGGAGTCCACCGAGGCCGCCGCCGCGTTCTACGGCAAGGTGGTCGACACCGTCGTGCGGACCAAGGGCCCGCGCGAGGCGGAGATGGCCAAGCTGCTGGAGAACACCTACCGGCACATCAACATCGCGCTGGTCAACGAGATGGCCCGGTTCTGCCACGAGCTGGACATCGACCTGTGGGACGTCATCGCCGCCGCCCGGACCAAGCCCTTCGGCTTCCAGGCCTTCTACCCCGGCCCGGGCGTGGGCGGGCACTGCATCCCGATCGACCCGAACTACCTGTCCTACAACGTGCGTGCACGGCTGGGCTACCCGTTCCGGTTCGTCGAGCTGGCCCAGGAGATCAACGCGACGATGCCCGCCTACGTGGTGCACCGGGCGCAGGACATCCTCAACGAGGACGGCAAGTCCCTCAAGGGCGCCACCGTGCTGCTGCTCGGGGTGACCTACAAGCCGAACATCGCCGACCAGCGTGAGTCGCCGGCCGTGCCGGTGGCCAAGCACCTGCGCGACAAGGGCGCCGAGGTCCTCTTCCACGACCCGCACGTGCAGACCTGGCAGACCAACGGCAGCTCCCAGGAGCGGGTTGCCGACCTCGCGCAGGCCGTGGCCGACGCCGACCTCGTCATCCTCCTGCAGCACCACCGCGAGTACGACGTCGACGAGCTGGCCAAGGGGGCCAGGCGGTTCTTCGACACGCGGGGTGTGGCGAGCGACAGCCCGACGGTGCAGCGTCTGTGACTGCTCCCGCTGCGGCTCAGGGGGGTGACTCCCCGATGTCGCCGGAGGAGGCGGCGCGGCTCGCCGCGAAGTACGGGCTCGAGCGCAGCGGGGTCCGTCCGCCGCTGGGCAGGTACCTCAGGGAGACCTGGCAGCAGCGCCGGTTCATGTGGACGCTGTCCTCGGCGCAGTCCTACGCGCGCCACCAGGACAACTACCTCGGCCAGCTGTGGGCCGTGCTCAACCCGCTGCTGCTCGCGGCCGCCTACTACGTCATCTTCGGTCTGCTCCTCGGCACCGACCGGGGGACGACCAACTACGCCGCGTTCCTCGTCATCGGGCTGCTGCTGTTCATGTACAGCGCCGGCACCATGACCTCGGCCTCCAAGGCGATCTCCGGGAACCTCAGCCTCGTCCGGTCGCTGCGGTTCCCGCGCATCGTGCTGCCCCTGTCGGTGGCGCTCACCGAGCTCATCGCCTTCCTGCCGACGATCGCGGTCATCCTCGTCCTCGTCCTGGTCACCGGGGAGCCCATCACCGTGCGGTGGCTGCTCTTCCCGGTCGCCATGGTGCTGACCTTCCTCATCAACGCCGGCATCGCGATGATCGTCGCGCGGGTGGTCCACAGCTCGCGCGACCTGCGCAACCTCGTCCCGCTCGCGGTCCGGCTGCTGCGGTACGTCTCCGGGGTGTTCTTCAGCATCGCCGCCTACGCCGGCCAGGGCGTCCTGGGAACGCTCATGCTCTACCAGCCGTTCGCGCTCGTCCTCGACATCGCCCGGCAGGCGCTGCTCGCGGAGACGGCGTACAACCCCACCGCCTGGCTTGTCGCGCTCGGATGGGCGATCATCCTGCCGGTGTTCGGGACACTCTTCTTCTGGCAGGCAGAGGCGACCTATGGCCGCAACTGACGAGCGCCGCCCCTCGCTCATCGCCTCGCACGTCGACGTCGTCTACCGCGTCTACGGCGCGAAGAAGGTGGGCACCGTCAGCGGCGCCCCCGGCAACGCGCGGCTCGGCCGGCTGCTGCGCGGCAAGGGCGCGATCGGCGGTGTCCGGGAGGTGCACGCCGTCAAGGACGTCTCCTTCGTCGCCTACCACGGCGAGTCGATCGGCATCGTCGGACGCAACGGCTCGGGCAAGAGCACCCTGCTGCGTGCCCTCGCCGGCCTCATCCCGCCCACGCGCGGCGAGGTGTACACCGCGGGCCGCCCGGCGCTGCTCGGCGTCAACGCCGTGCTCATGAGCGAGCTGAGCGGTGAGCGCAACGTCATGATCGGCGGCCAGGCGCTGGGGCTCACCCCCAGGCAGGTGCGCGAGAAGATGGACGAGATCGTCTCCTTCGCCGGGGTCGAGGACTACATCGACCTGCCCATGAAGGCGTACTCCTCCGGCATGGCCGCGCGCCTGCGGTTCGCCATCTCCACCGCGGCGGTACCCGACATCCTCATGATCGACGAGGCGCTGGCCACCGGCGACGCCGAGTTCCAGGCGCGCAGCAAGCAGCGGGTGGCCGAGATCCGCGAGGCCGCCGGCACGGTGTTCCTCGTCAGCCACAGCGACGCCACCATCCGCGCCATGTGCGACCGGGCGCTCTGGCTCGAGGGCGGGCGGCTGGTCATGGACGGCCCGGCCGACGAGGTCTGCGACGCCTACCAGCGCGCCCGCAAGTCGTCGACGAAGAAGAAGCCGGCGGCCAAGAAGCCCGCGGCGAAGAAGCCGGCCCCCAAGCCCGCACCGGCTCCCGCACCGGCGTCCGGGGGCGACTCCACCCCGGCGGAGACGTCCGCTCCCGCCGCCGAGCCCACGCCGGCGGAGCAGCCCGCACGTGCCGCTGACCCCGAGCCTGCCGACCCGACGAGGCCGCAGCCCGCGGGCCGGAACGCTCCTGCGGCGGAGCCCCCGTCCGCAGCGCAGCCCACCACCACCCCGCCCGACGGGGAGCCGCCGGCCGGCGGCCGCGACACCAAGCCCCGGGAGAACGCGCCGCGATGACGCGCCGGTCGGTCCTGGTGGTCACCGTCGTCCACCACCCGCAGGACGCCCGCATCCGTCACCGGCAGGTCCCGGCGCTGCTCGAGGCCGGGTGGGACGTCACCTACGCCGCCCCGTTCACCGGGTACGGGCTCACCGTGCCCGCTCCGCTCCGCACCGGCGCCGGCCGGCTGCGGTGCACCGACGTGCCGCGGGCACGGGGCCGGCGCCGGGGGCGTGCCCTCCTCGCGGCCCGGCAGGTGCTGGGCAGGCTCGGGCCGCGGCACGACGTCGTCCTCCTCCACGACCCCGAGCTGCTCCTCGCCGTGCCCCGGCGGCTCCGCGGGCACACCGTGTGGGACGTGCACGAGGACACCGCCGCAGCCGTGCTGGCCAAACCGTGGCTGCCCGCGCCGGCGCAGCGGACCGCCGCGGCGGTCGTCCGCCGGGCCGAGGGCTGGGCGGAGCGCCACCTCACCCTCCTCCTCGCCGAGTACGGCTACCGGGACCGGTTCGCCCGGGAGCACGTCGTCGTCCCCAACACCGTGCCGGTGCCCGCGACCGTCGCCCCGCCCGCGCCCGACCGGGTGGTCTACCTCGGCAGCATCACCCTCGAGCGCGGCGCGGAGGAGATCGCCGCCACCGCCCGCCTGCTGCGCGAGCGCACGGACGGCGCCCTCACCACCCACGTCCTCGGGCCCGCCCACGGTCCCGCCGAGCCGGTGGTGCGGGCGGCCCACGAGCGGGGCGACCTGCACTGGCACGGCTTCGTGCCCAACGACCGTGCCCGGGAGATGCTCACCGGCGCCCTGGCCGGCCTGTCCCTCCTGCGGGACCTGCCCAACTACCGCCACAGCATGCCCACCAAGGTGCTGGAGTACATGGCCCACGGCGTGCCCGTCGTGACCACCCCGCTGCCCCTGGCCCGGGACGTCGTCACCAGCGCGGGCTCCGGCGTCGTCGTCCCGTTCGAGGACGCCGGCGCCGCGGCCGACGCCGTGCTCGACCTGCGCCGCGACCCCGAACGCGCCGCCGCCCTCGGTGCGGCCGGCCACCGCGCCGCGCGCGAGCGGTACGACTGGACGACCGTCAGCGGCGACTTCGTCGCCGCGCTCGACGCCGTCGCCGCCCGCTGACCTGTCC
The DNA here is from genome assembly GCF_937958535.1 of uncultured Georgenia sp. GTDB lineage: Bacteria > Actinomycetota > Actinomycetes > Actinomycetales > Actinomycetaceae > Oceanitalea. Next base: position 27,245 of record NZ_CALGNQ010000070.1, read on the forward strand.
CGGCCCGGCGGGCCGGGACCCCGCCCAGACCTGAGCTGACGCCGGTCCGGCGCACCGCAAGCCTGTGGCCTTGCCGCGGCGACGCGTCACGGCATGTCGCGTACCCGTCAGGCCCGCGCCGCCGGGCGCGCGCAACCCCGCCGCAATCCATTGACACGTCAAGTGCGCCGTCAGTATCGTGACAAGCGCAATATGTCGTAGCGCGAAACATAATGATGTGCCTCGTGCCACGGCATCCCCTCCGTCATGGAAGGCCTGCGATGAAGCAAGTCACACGAGTACGGGCAGCGGTCCTGGCCGCTGCCGTCGCCCTGGGAGCGGGCGTGCTCGCTCCCTCTGCAGCGGCGGACGAGGCCGACGACTACCACGTCCTGATCGTCGGGAAGACCCTCGGCTTCCGCCACTCCCACATCCCCCACACGACCAACGCCATCATCGAGCTCGGCGAGCAGCACGGGTTCGAGGTCGACGTCTGGGACCCCCAGCAGCCCGCCCTCACGCTGGAGTCCACCCCGTTCACGTCGGCCGAGGACCTCTCGAAGTACGCTACGATCATCTTCAACTCGCCGGTCGACGGCACCAACAACATGGACCCGGCCCGGCCCAGGCTGCTCGACGACACCGAGCTCGCCGCCCTCCAGGGCTACATCCGCTCGGGCGGTGGCTTCGTCGGGCTGCACGCCGCCACCGACACGATGCACGCCGTGCCCTGGTACAGCCAGCTCACCGGTGGCGGTGCCCGCTTCCGCAACCACCCGGCGCAGCAGCAGGCCACGATGCGCGTGGAGAACGGCGCCCACCCCTCGACGGCGATGCTCCCCGCCGAGTGGTCGCGCTTCGACGAGTGGTACAACTACACCGTCAACCCGCGCCCGGACGTCCACGTCCTCATGACGCTGGACGAGTCCACCTACAACCCGGGCAACGGGCGGATGGGGGAGGACCACCCCATCGCGTGGTGCCACAACTTCGAGGGTGGACGCTCGTGGTACAGCGGCGCCGGCCACACCGACGTCTCCTGGTCCGACCCGCTGTGGCTCGCCCACGTGCTGGCCGGCATCGAGTGGACCGCCGGGCTCGTCTCCGGCGGCGGTGACTGTGTCACCTTCCCCGAGGTCCGGGGCATCCTCGACGACGCTCCCGACGGTGCCGCCAAGGCGGCCGTGTCGGCTCTGCTGACCGACGCCCAGCAGGCGGCGGACAACGGTGACCATGACGGCGCGGTGGCCGCGCTGCTCCAGGCCCGCACCCGCGCCGCCGACCTCGGCGTCGACGGCCTCGAGGGCAAGATCGGCGACCTCATCGTCTGGCAGCGCGAGCTGTCCGACAGCGGTGGCCCGAGCGACGCCGACGGCATCCCGGTGGAGGTCTCCATCGTGGACAAGCCGGGGGTCCTCACCCTGACCGTCGGGGACTACGGCGACGGCGTCGAGCTCACCCAGGACGGCGACCGGCCGGACCGCTGGCGCTACAGCGGCGACCTGCCGACGCTGACCGTCACGGACTCGCGCAACGTCCACCAGGCCGGGAACGGTGGCTGGGCCGTCTCCGGCCAGTCCTCCGACTTCGCCTCCGACGCCGGCGAGATCACGGCCGACCACCTCGGCTGGGTCCCGCGGGTCCTGACCCCGCGCGCCGGTGTCAGCGCCGGGGACGCCTCGGTCACCGCGCTCGACGGCGGCACCGGCCTGTCCACGCCGTCCCGCCTGGCCGCGGCCGACGCGGACGGACGGCGCGGTACGACGGAGCTGGACGCCAAGCTCGTCCTCGACGCCCCCGTGGGGACCGCCGAGGGTGACTACAGTGCACGGGTGACCGTCTCGCTGTTCCCGGTGGACTGACACCGGCACAGCAGGACCGACCGTCGGCAGGCGGGTGGGCTCCGGCCCACCCGCCTGCCTCCCGCTCCCTGGAACGCTGCGAGGATGCCCGTGCTCCGCCTTCTCCGTCTTCTGGTCGCCGCCGCGTTCGTGGTCGGCGCCCTGCCCGCGTCCGCGGCCCTGGCCACCACCGGCGGCGAGGATGTCGCCGCCGGCACGACCTGGGCGCTGGAGCCCGCCACCGACGACGACGCGGCGGGACGCGTCTCCATCCGCCACGAGATCGAGCCCGGGGAGTCGGTCTCCGACGCCGTCGTCGTGTCCAACCTCAGCGCCCACGACGCCACCTTCGCCGTGTACGCCGGCGACGGCCTCGTCGACGACGAGGGGAACTTCGACATCCTGCCCGCCGAGACCGCACCGTCGGACGGCGGCGCCTGGGTGGAGATCGGCGAGGTCGAGGGCGCCACGCCCCGCCCGGGCGGCGGGATCGTCGTGGAGGTCCCCGCGTCCTCGAGCACGCGTGTCCCCCTGGAGATCACCGTGCCCGCCGACGCCACTCCGGGCGACCACCCGGCCGGTGTCGTCGCCGAGCTCGTCCAGGGCGGTGCGGCGAGCCTGCAGGTGAGCTCGCGGGTCGGGGTCCGGCTGCACCTGCGGGTGGCCGGCGATGTCGTCGCCGAGCTCAGCCCCACCGTCGAGGCCCGCTGGTCCCCGTCGTGGAACCCCTTCGCACCCGGCACCGTCACCGTCGACTACACCGTGGAGAACACGGGCAACGTCCGCGTGGGCGCGGACGTGGCCGCCACTGTCACCGGTCCGTTCGGCGCCGGGGGAGGCAGCGCGACCGGCGAGCACCGCGAGGTGCTCCCCGGCCAGGCCGCCTCCGGCACCGTACACATCACCGAGGTCTGGCCGCTCTTCCGCGCCGCGGGTGAGCTCGTCGCCAGCCCCGGCGTGGTCGGCGAGGACGACGTTGACGCCGCACTCCTCCCGAGCACGGTGACCTTCCAGGTGTGGACCGTGCCGTGGCCGCAGCTCCTCCTGCTCGCGCTCCTCGTCGCCACGGCGGTCCTCGTCGTCCGGGCCCGCCGCCGGGCGGCCGCACGCGTCCAGGCGCGGATCGACGCGGCCGTCGCCGCCGCCGTCTCGGCCCGCGACGCCGCCGCTACGGACGACGGCGCGATGGACGACGCCCCGGCCGACGACGACGCCGTCGCGGACGACGACACCGTCGCCGCTAGATGAGGAACTTCAGGCCCGACCGCACCGCGTAGTTCGCGAAGGCCCACACCGCCCGGGGCAGCGGGAGCGCCTCGACGTGCCGGTAGATGTGCCAGTTGTACCGCGCCACGACGAGCTTGTTGGCGGAGAGCGAGCCGGGCCGGCCCGCCCGGTAGAGGGCCAGCGGCTCGGAGAGTCCCCGCGCGACGTACCCCTCACGCAGGATGGCGAGCTTCATCGCGTAGTCCTGCCGCCGCTGGATGGACGGCAGGGTCCGCTTGCCGAGCACCGCCGTGTCGTAGACGGCGGTGAGGAAGCCGATGTAGTCCTGGCGCAGCATGTCGCGATAGGTCAGCCGGTCCGGGGCCCGGACCACTCGCCCGTTGGGCACGAAGTCCACCGCGTCCCCGGCGAAGTCGGGGTCGATCTTGTAGTAGGCGCTGTAGACCAGCGGTGCCCCGGTCACCTCGAACAGCGCCAGCTGCCGCTCCAGCTTGGTCGGCAGCCACAGGTCGTCGCTGTCGAGGAAGGCGATGTACCGGCCGCGGGCCGCGGCGATGCCGACGTTGCGGGTGGGTCCCGCCCCGCGGGCGCCGTCGTTGCACAGCACCCGGATCCGGCTGTCCGCCTCCGCGGCACCGCGGGCGACCGTCACCGACGCGTCGGTGGAGGAGTCGTCCACGACGAGCAGCTCCCAGTCGGGCACGGTCTGTGCCTGGACCGAGCGGATCGACGCCGCCACGAAGGGCTCCGCGTCGTGCATGGGCATGATGACCGAGACGAGGGGCGTGCCGTCCGCTCCCGCGCCCGGGCGGGTCAGCACCGGACGACGGCCCGCTCGGCCGCCTCGATCTCGTCGAAGCGGCCGGCGTCGACGTCCTCACCGAGCAGGACGAGCGAGCCGCCGCTGCGCCAGGCGGCGACTGCGTGCGCGAGCATCTCCACGTGGTTGCGGGGGCAGCAGAGCACCCGCGGCTGCGGCTCGTCGCGGTGGGAGGCAGGGGTCTGGTCCCGGCACCACTGGGCGAGCTCGCCGTAGGTCACCGGGCCGCCGGCCGAGCCGGCCACCTCGGGCCCGGACAGTGCGGCGTCGGTGTCGGCCGGCTCCTGGACGAAGCCGAGGTGGTCCCCGTGGCCCAGCAGCGCCGCGGCTGCGTCGAGCGCCCCCTCCGGGATCGGCTCGTCGACCTGGGTGGCGAGCGCCGGCAGGGCGACGACGAGCACGAGGCCGGCGCTCGGGGCACCGGCCGGGCGCGACGTCACCGCGATGTCGGGCTCCTCGGCGGTCTCGTCGGCGATGAAGCTCGAGCCCTCGTCCTCCTCCTCGAGCTCCTCGGCCTCGTCGCCGTCGTCGACGTCGTCGACGGCGTCCGGCTCGTAGGGGTCGTCGTCGAGGGCGGCGTCCTCGTCGAAGGAGTCCTCCTCGGGCAGCACGAGCTCGCCGCCGGCACACCACGTCGCCATCGCCCAGACCAGGGCGCGCCAGTGCACCGGGATGTCGAGGAGGACGCGGGTCCCCGGCTCCACCTCGCCCTCCTCGACCAGGAGGTTGGTGGCCTTGGTGACCCAGTTCGCCAGGACCCGCCCGGAGAGCTCGACGCGCTCGTCCGCTGGGCCGTACCAGGTCAGGCGGGGCTGGTTGGGCTCGTCCCCGGTGAGGAGGTCGAGCACCCTGGTCGCGATGCTCATGGGCACGAGCGTAGTCGGACCCGGCGCCGGCGCGGGAGTCGGTGCGCTCGCCCCCGTCTTGCGCGCACTGCGTGCGGCGGTACTGCCACCGGCGTGGGGGGAACTCGTGACCTGTGTCACACGGGGAGGTTCGCGACGCCTGGAGCCGCCGCCGACGACGGCACGCGGCACCCCCCCGGGCGCCTCGGCGTCGCCTCCGGACCGGAAGGGGATCTGTCCGCGCCATGACCACGGAGCGTGAGACACGTTCCGCGTGACCAACCGATGGAGTCGATGATGACAAAGCACAAAGGGCTCAGGTGGACCCTGTACCCCGCGCTGGCGGTCACGCTGGGCGTCGGGATGCTGGCGGCACCGGCCGCCGCCGACCACCTGCCGTGGCACGACCCGGACCTGCCGCCCGAGCAGCGGGCGACGATGCTGCTCGAGGTGATGAGTCTCGAGCAGAAGATCCAGCAGATCGCGATCCGCGAGATCGAGGAGGACCCGGAGCTCGAGGAGTGCGTCCTGGAGTTCGCCCAGCGCACCATCGTCGGGATCCCGGAGCTCGGCATCCCGACCTTCCGGATGACCAACGGCGGCACCGGCATCCGCGGCGGCTCCTGCCAGAACCCGCTGGCCACCGGTGTCCCGTCGACCACGGCGGCCGCCGCGACCTTCGACCGCGAGCTCAACTACGAGTACGGCACCATCCTCGGTGAGGAGGCGCGGCTCTTCGCCCACCAGGTGCTCCTCGGCCCGGCGACGAACCTCGTCCGCCACCCGTACGGCGGCCGCAACTACGAGTACTTCAGCGAGGACCCGTTCCTCTCCGGGGCGCTCGCCGTGGAGCAGATCCGGGGGGCCCAGGACCAGGGCGTCCACGTCCAGCTCAAGCACTTCGCCCGCAACGAGCAGGAGACCGAGCGGTGGACCACCGCCTCGCGCATCCCCTCCCGGGCGATGCACGAGCTCTACCTGCTCCCCTTCGAGATGGCCATCAAGGACGGCGACGTCGCCTCCATCATGTGCGCCTTCCCCCACCTCAACGGGGACTGGGCCTGCGAGAACGACCAGCTCCTGCGGGACACGCTGTACGACGAATGGGGCTTCGACGGCTGGATCATGAGCGACCGGCGCGCCACCCACAGCACGGCCGAGGCCATCCTCGCCGGCAACGGCGTGGAGCTCGACTTCGGCCCGGAGTGGTACACCGAGGAGCTCATCGGCGAGGCGCTCGACGCCGGTGAGATCGACGAGTCGGACATCGACGCGCTCCTCCACCCCCGGTACACGAAGATGTTCGAGTTCGGGCTGATGGACGAGCCCTTCGACGAGTTCGTCGAGGTGCTCCCGGGTGAGGAGGGTCAGGAGGCCGGCGGCATCCTCCTCGGCGACGAGGCCTTCTACCGCGAGAACGGTGAGGTGGCCCGGCGGATCGCCGAGGCCGGCATCACGCTGCTGCGCAACGAGCCCGCCGGCGACGACACGGAGAACATCCTCCCGCTGGACGGCGACGAGGGCGAGATCGCCCTCATCGGGCACGAGTGGTACACCGCCGACGCCAAGATGGCACCCCGCTCCAGCCGCTCGGAGAACGCCCACGTCTTCACCCAGTACACGATCAGCCCGCAGGAGGGGCTGGAGACCGTCATCGACGAGCTGGGGGGCGACTCGAACGTCACCTACTACGACGGCACGGACCTGGAGGAGGCGGCCGACGCCGCCGCCGACGCCGACGTCGTCATCCTCATGGTCGGCGACGACCCGCGCGAGACCGCGGACAAGACCACGCTCGGCTTCCCGGTGGTCCCCGAGCCCGGCACGGACGACTCCCCGTCCGAGCGCGTCGACCAGGAGGAGCTCATCGACGCCGTCATCGGGCAGAACGACAACACCATCGTCGTGCTCAAGACCTCGGGCATGGCGCTCCTGCCCTGGGTGAACCGGGTGCCCGCCATCGTCGCGGCCTGGTACCCGGGCCAGGAGGACGGTCTCGCCGTCGCCAACATCCTCTACGGGCGGGTCAACCCCTCGGGCAAGACGCCCGTGACGTGGGGCAAAGCTCCCCGCGAGGCCGCCTACACCCGGCAGACCCAGTGGCCGGGAGGGCGGGAGGACACCGGGCTGCCCGGTGGTCCCGGCTTCGACCCCGAGGACCACGTCTTCGACCAGCGGGTCGCGCGCTACATCGAGGGCCTGGAGATGGGGGATCGCTGGTTCGAGGCGCACAACATCGCCCCGCAGTTCCCGTTCGGCCACGGCCTGTCCTACACGACGTTCGAGTACTCCGACCTCGCCGTGAGCGTCGCAGTGAACGACGGCGGTGAGCCCGTGCTCGAGGTCTCCTTCACGGTGACCAACACCGGGGACATGGCCGGCGCGGAGGCGGCCCAGGTCTACCTCACACTGCCGGAGGAAGCCGACGAGCCCTCCAAGAGGCTCGTGGGCTTCGACAAGCCGTACCTCGAGCCCGGCGCGAGCGAGACGGTCACCGTGACCCTCGACGCCGGCGCCGCGAACCACCCGCTCTCCTACTTCGCGCCGGAGAACCCGGACGACATCACGCAGTGGGCGGCCGGGGAGTGGGTGACCCCGGAGGGCACCTACACGGTGCACGTGGGTGGCTCGTCCGCCAGCACCCCGCTCGAGACCGACGTCCAGATCCCTGCGCCGCCGGCGCCGCCGCAGCGGTTCGGGTTCTTCCTGACGAACAGTTGGGGTGGTGGGGATGCTGACTATGCGTTCATGTATGGGCGGCACACCGATGAGGTGTTGGTCGGTGACTGGAATGGTGATGGGAGGGATTCGATCACGGTGCGTCGGGGCAAGACGTACTTCGTGAACAACCATCCGCGTGGTGGGCCGGCGGAGTCGGTGTTCATGTACGGGCGTGCCGATGACGTGGTGCTGGTCGGTGACTGGGACGGTGACGGCGTCGACACTCTGGCGGTGCGTCGGGGCAAGACCTACCACGTGAAGAACAGCCTGCGTGGTGGGGATGCCGACCGGGTGATCCACTACGGCCGGGCGGAGGACGACATCCTGGTCGGTGACTGGAACGGTGACGGCCGGGACACCTTCGCGGTGCGTCGGGGCAAGACCTACCACGTGAAGAACAGCCTGCGTGGTGGGGATGCCGATGTGGTGTTCATGTACGGCAAGGCCGGTGACCTGGTCTACGCCGGTGACTGGGACGGCAACGGGCGTGACTCGTTCCTGGTGCGCCGGGGCAAGGAGTACCACGTGAAGAACAGCCTGCGTGGCGGTCCGGCCGATGTGGTCATGCTCTACGGGCGGGCGACCGATGAGGTCTACATCGGTGACTGGGACGGCAACGGCACCGACACCGTCGGGGTGCGCCGTACCCCGGCCACCGTGGCCGCCGCCCAGGAGGGCTGACCCCAGCCCATCTGAGCAACACGGTCGGGGCCCTGCACCACACCGGGTGCAGGGCCCCGACCCTGTCCGCCGGAGCGCCCGCGGGGCGTGACGCGTGTGGCGTATGTGACAACACGTGTGGGGAACCTCCCCTCATAGCACCGTTCCGCTTGACTGGGGAGGATGACACGCGTGTAATTCAGGTAGACGTCCGGCGAAGAGGGGAAGAGCAGTGTGGAACATTCTCGGTGATGGCCCGCTGAACACTGGAGTTCCCGCAGAGGCGCCGCAGGTGGGACTGTACGCCCTGGACGCCCTCCCCGACGAGGGCGTCCTCGGCTGGCAGGAGCGGGCGCTGTGCGCCCAGACCGACCCGGAGGCCTTCTTCCCGGAGAAGGGTGGCTCCACGCGGGAGGCCAAGCGGGTGTGCACCGCGTGCGAGGTGCGCGTCGAGTGCCTGGAGTACGCGCTCGCCAACGACGAGCGGTTCGGGATCTGGGGCGGCCTGTCGGAACGGGAGCGCCGCAAGCTCAAGCGCCGGGCTGTCTGATGCTTGATGGCGGACGCTGAGGCCGGCGGGCCCACGACGCTGGCCGTCGTGGTGAGCCCCGGGGTCTCGCCCTACCTCCCGCGCACCCTGCGCGGCCTCGCGGAGCAGACCCGCCCGGTCGGCACCGTCCTCGTCGTCGACACCAGCGCACCCGGCCGCGAGGTCGGTACGGGCGTGCCCGTCCACGACGCGATCGACGCCGCCGGCCTGCGCGAGGTCTCCACCGTGCGGGTGCTGCGCATCCCAGCCCCACGGACCTTCGGTGCGGCCGTCCGGGCGGCCCTCGCCGACCACGAGGCCTACCGCGCCGAGCAGGCCCGCCGGCGCGAGTTGCCGCCGCCGGCTCCCGAGCCGTGGCTGTGGCTCCTCCACGACGACTCCGCACCCGACCGGCGCGCGCACGCCGAGCTCCTCCGGGCCGGTGACTCCGGGCCCTCGATCGCCGTCGCCGGCCCCAAGCAGCGCGACTGGGCACGCCCGGACATCCTCCTCGAGGCGGGCGTCCGCGCCACCTCCACGGGCCGCCGGGTCCCCGACATCGAGGACGGCGAGCTCGACCAGGGGCAGCACGACGCACGGGAGGACGTGCTCGCGGTCGGCACCGCCGGCGCGCTCGTCCGCCGCGCGGTCTGGGACGAGCTGGGCGGCCCCGACCCGTCGCTCGGACCGTTCGGGGACGGCCTGGACCTGTGCCAGCGGGCCTGGCTGGCCGGGCACCGGGTGGTCCTCGTGCCCGCGGCGGTGGTCCAGCACGCCCGGGCCTCCTACCAGGGGCTGCGCGACCTGTCCTCCCCACACCCCGTCGCCCCCACCACGCCCGACCCGCGGCGCTCCTTTGCCGCCCGGCGCCGCTCCCAGCTCTTCGTGTGGCTCACGACGACGCCGTGGTACTGGGTGCCGTTCGTCGTCCTCACCATCCTGGCCCTTGCGCCGCTGCGCGCGCTGTGGCGCCTGACCACCAAGGAGATCGGGCTCGTCGGGGCCGAGATGCGGTCCGCCGCCGAGGTGCTCGTCCGGCCCGGAGCGATCTGGCGGGCCCGCCGCCGGCACCGCCGCACCCGGACAGTCCCGCTGCGCTACCTGCGCCCGCTGTGGGCCTCCTGGCGCGACGTCGCCCGCGCAAAACGGGACGAACGCCGCTCCCAGGCCGCGCTGCGCGCCCACCGCGCCGCCCCCAGCGAGCTGGAGATGCGTGAGCGGGCCGCACTCGCCCGCCGGCGCCGGGGCACCCTCGGGCTCCTGCTCCTCGGCCTCACCGCCATCTCGCTCGTCGCCTTCGGCCCGCTCCTCACGGCCGGTGCGCTGCGCGGCGGCGCCCTCGCCACCCTCGACGCCGGCGCCCGCGAGCTGTGGGACGCGGCGACGTCGGCATGGGTGGCCTCCGGCCTCGGGCACCCGGGGCCTGCCGACCCGCTGCTGTCGCTCCTCGCCGTCGCGCTGCTCCCGCTCGCCCCGCTCGGTGCGAGCGGCAACGTCCTGACGACGGCGGTGGTCCTCCTCGCCGTCCCGCTCGCTGGGCTCGGTGCCTGGTTCGCCGCCGGCGCCGCCACCCGCGGAGTGCTCCTGCGGGCGTGGGCGGCGGCGGTGTGGGCACTGGCCCCCGCCCTCCTCGTCGGCACCGGCGAGGGCCGGATCGGGGCGGTCCTCGCCCACGTCGCCCTCCCGTGGGTCGCGCTCGGCCTGGCCCGGGCCGTCGGGGTCAACCGGCGCGACGTCATCCGCTCCGGGCTCGCCGACGCCCGCCGCACCCCGGCCGACGACCCACCGGTCGACGACGGCGCAGCGGCCGAGGCCGCCGAGCGGGCGACCGGCGAGACCGCGGCCACCATCGCGCCGGCGGCATCGACGGCCGTCCCCGCGACCACCGAGGAGACCCGCCCCACCCGCCCGACGAGCGGGTCCATCGCCGCGGCCGCGGGCTCCGGGCTCGCCCTGGCCGCGGCCTGCGCCGGCGCCCCGGTCCTCCTGCCCGCGGCGCTCGTCCTCCTCCTCGGCCTGACGGTCGTCGCTCCCCGCCGTCGCTGGCTGCTCGCGCTCATCGCGGTGCCGCCCGTCCTGGTCCTGGGCCCGCTGCTCACCGCGGCGCTGGCGGACGTGCCCGGCGGCAGGTGGCGCCGGCTCGTCGCGGACCCGGGCGTGCCGCTCGCCGTCGACCCGGGTGCGGCGTGGCTGTCCGCCCTCGGTTGGCCCCTCGCCCTGCCGCGGCTCACCGACCTGGGAGACCCCTGGCCCACCGTCCTCGCCCTCGCCGGCGGCGCCGCGGTCCTCCTCGTCGCGGTCCTCGCCCTCCTGCGCGGCACCGGCCGGGCACGCGCGGTCCGGGCCGGGTGGCTCACCGTGGTCGTCGGCCTGGCGACCGCTCTCCTCTCCACCCGTACCCCCACCGCGGTGGGCGCCGACCTCACCGGGGAGCCGGCACTGGCCCACGGCTGGGCCGGTCCGGGGACGTCCCTGGTCCTGCTCGGGCTGCTCGTCGCGGCCACCGCCGCCGGTGACGGGATGCGCCGGTGGCTCCGCGAACGCAGCTTCGGCTGGCGGCAGGTCAGCGCCGGGCTCGTCACCGCGGTCATGGTGCTCGGACCGCTCGCCACCGCAGGCGCGTGGCTCGCCGGCGTCGTCCAGACCCGCGGCGCGGACCCCGCCCTGCTGGCGCTCGCGGGACGCGAGGACCCGCCCGTCCCGGCCGTCGCCCGCGAGCTGCAGACCGGGCCGGACCGGGCGCGCACCCTGGCGTTGCACGTCGACGGCGCGGCGGTGCGACCGGAGGTGTGGCGGCAGGCCGGTACCCAGCTCACCGACACCGCGGCCGCCGTCGTCGCGGGCGGCCTGACCGCCGCGGGCACCCCCGCGGACGAGGACCCGGCCGCCGCGGAGCTCACCGAGCTCGTCGCCCAGCTCGCCACCGGCACCGCCCCCGAGGCGGGGGAGCAGCTCGGGCGGCTGGCGGTCGGTGTCGTCCTCGTGCCGCCCTCCACCGACCCCGAGTCGACGCCCGTGCGGCAGGACCTCATCGCCCGTCTCGACGCCACCGCGGGCCTGGAGCGGGTCACCGAGAACGCCTCGGGGGTGATCTGGCGGACCTCCCGTTCCGCGGGGCAGCCGGGCGCGGCCCAGTCGGTGGCACGCGTCCGCGTGGTCGACGCCGAGGGGGTGGTCCTGGAGGCGCTGCCCGCGGACGACGTCACGGTCGCCGCCCGGGTGCCGGCCGGTCCCGAGGGACGCCGGGTGGTGCTCGCCGAGCGTGCCGACAGCGGCTGGCGAGCGACGTACAACGGGCACCCGCTCCGCGCGACCACCGACGGCTGGCGGCAGGCGTTCGAGCTGCCGGCCCACACCGGCGACCTCGAGATCGGCTACGAGCCGGCCTGGCAGCTGCCGTGGCGGGTCGCGCAGGCCGTCGGGCTGGGCCTCACCCTGCTCCTCGCGGTCCCGGTACGACGTCGACGGGAGGCGATGGCATGAACGAGACGAGCGACGCCCACCGCTCCCGCCGGACCGCGCGGGACGCGGCCCGCCGCGGGCGCCGGACCCGCCGGGTGGTCACCGCCGTGACCGGAGGCGCCCTCCTCGCCGCGGCCGTCGCCGTGCCCGTGGCGGGGGAGGCGTGGCCGGCCGACCCCGTCGACGTGGGCCCCGCGGCCGTCCCCGTCGCCGCCACGACCGTCACCCAGGTGTGCCAGGGACCGCCCCGGCTCGCCACCGCGCTCGCCGGGCAGGACCTGGGCTACGACGAGTTCGACCCCGCCGGCTCCGGCACCCGCACGGGGCTCGACGTCGTCTCCCTCGCGCGGGACGGTGCCGAGCCCGGCGTCCTCACCCTGCACCCGAGCCTCGGGGAGACGGCGGGGGAGGAGCTGTCCCGCACCGGCGAGGCACGGCTGGGGCACGCCACCATGCGCGAGGCCGTCCGGCTCGCGGCCGAGCCGCAGGACGACGTCGTGGCCCTGGCCAGCGGGACCGCCGTCGCCGTGACCGAGTCCGGTGACCTGCGCGGGCTCACCGCCACGCCCTGCCTCGCCCCGGCCGCGTCGGCGTGGATCGTCGGCGGGTCGACCGAACCGGGCCACAGCGCCCAGCTCGTCCTGTCCAACGCCGGCGCGACGCCCGCGACGGTCACCCTCACCGGCTGGGGCAGCACCGGCCCGCTCGACCTGTCGGCCGCGGGGGCGGTCCTCGTCCCGCCCGGCGAGCAGCGCGTCGTCCTGCTCGAGGCCCTCACCGCCGACCCCCGGCCCGTCGTCCACCTCGAGGCCGGCGGCGGTGAGGTGACGGCCGTCGTCCAGGACAGCCGGTTGCGCGGGCTCGTCCCCGCCGGCACCGACCTCCTCACCCCGAGCGTCGCCCCCACCGAGACCGTCGTCATGCCCGGCGTCTTCGTCGGGGAGACCTCCGGCGAGGGACCGGACGCACCGGCCGTCCGCATCGTCAACCCGGGCGAGGACGCCGTGACGGCGCAGGTCGAGCTGCTCGGGCAGGACGGGCCCGTGCCCGTGCCCGGCGCGGACGCCCTCGTCGTCGATCCCGGTGCCGTCGCGGAGGTGTCCCTGGCGGGGATGCCGCCAGGCGCATGGACCGCCGTCGTCCGCGGTGACGGTCCGCTCACCGCGGCCGCCGTGTCGACGTCCGTCGGCCGCGCGGCGGACGACCCGCAGCACCCGCCGGTCGAGCGCGCCTGGGCGCCGGCCACCGCCGGGCTGTCGGCGGGCGTCGCCGCCGTCCCGGCAGAGCTCGTCTCGGGAGTCTCTCTCGTCGTCGCGAACCCGGCCGACCACAGCGTCACCGTCGAGGTCGTCCCGGTGCTGGCCGACGGCACCCGCGGCACCGCGGTCACCCGTACGCTCGACGCCGGGACGAGCCTGCGCGAGCAGGTCCGCGAGCTCGCCGACCAGCCGGTGGCCGCCGTCGAGGTACGCGCCCCCGACGGCCCGGTCCACGCCGCGCTGGCGCTCAGCGCAGCCGCACCGGACGGCACCCTGCTCTCCGTCGTCCCCGTCACCGAGGACCCGCACTCGGCCCGCGCCGTGGACGTGGCGCCCGCCCTGCGTACGCTGCGCTGACCCGCGTGCCGTCACCGGCGCCGGACCGTACGCTGCGACCAGGGAGCGCGGGTGACGGAGGCGCGATGGGGCGAGCGGGGAGACCGGGCAGCCTGGCCCGTGCTGTGCTCGGGTGGGTCCTGCTCGCCGGGCTCACGTCCGCGGCGGCGGTCGGCACCCACGCCCCGCTGCGCAGTGAGCTCTACCCCGAGGACTGGCAGCCCGGGGTGCCGGACGACGCCGGACGCCTCCTGCCCGACGTCTCCTACGCCGGCTACCGGTACGGGCAGGAGCCGCCGGCGAACGTCCCCGGTCCGGTGGTCGACGTCACCGACCCGCCCTACGGAGCCGACCCGAGCGGCGAGGAGGACGCCACCGCGGCGATCCAGCGCGCGCTCGACGATGTCGGCGCGGCCGGCGGCGGCACCGTGCACCTGCCGGCGGGGACCTACCGGGTCGAGCCGCCCGACGACTCGCGGGCGGTGCTCCACATCGGGTACGACGGCGTGCTGCTGCGCGGTGCGGGGGCCGCGGCCACGCGGCTGTACAACGCCACCGCGCGCGACATGCGTGAGCGTGCCGTCGTCCTCCTCGCCCCCGACCGCCGGGACCGGGTGAGCTGGCACGAGGAGCACACCGCCGCGGCCGGCCTCCGGCTCACGCGCGACGTCCGCACCCCCACCCGCACCCTCCACGTCGCGGACGCGGAGTCCCTGGCGGTGGGGGACTGGGTGGTGGTGCGTGCCGAGACGACGGCGCAGTGGCTGGCCGAGCACCCGGTCGCCGAGGACCAGCGGTGGGACGAGGACACCCTCGACGCCCTCGTCCTCCACCGTCGGGTGACCGCGGTCGACACCGCCGCCGACACGGTGGAGATCGACATCCCCACCCGCCTGCCCCTGCTGCGCCGGGACGAGGCGCGGCTCGTCGCGGTCCTCGAGCCGCTCGTCGGCAGCGGGGTGGCCGACCTCGCCATCGGGATGCGGCAGTCCGAGCGGGGCGAGCGGGACCCGGAGGAGGACCACGAGCGGCGGGGCACCGCCGGGCACGAGGCGCACCAGGCCACCGCGGTGACGTTCAACGGCGTCGTCGACGGCTGGGTGCAGGGCGTGCGCTCCTACCGGCCGCCGGAGAACGAGGACGACGTCCACCTGCTCTCGGTCGGCATCTACGTGCGCGACGCCCGGAACATCACCGTGCGTGACGTCGACCTGCGGCGGCCGCAGTACCGGGGCGCCGGGGGCAACGGGTACCTGGTCCACCTCATGGGCAGCGACACCCTGGTGCGGGACGCGGTGGCCGTGGGGGGCCGGCACAACTACCTCGTCCAGGGGGTGCAGGCCACCGGCAACGTCGTCCTGGAAAGCCGGGCGGTGGACGGTGAGCGTGCCACCGAGCTGCACCGTCACCTCAGCGCGGCCAACCTCTTCGACAACCTGTCCGTCGAGCGGGACACGCTGGAGATGACCTACCGCCGGGCGAGCAACCACGCCCACAGCGCCACGGAGAGCGTCATGTGGAACGTCTCCGGGGAGGACTGCACCCGGGGCCGGCTGGCGGTCAGCAGGCAGTACGGCTGGGGCTACGTCATCGGGACGAGCGGCACCGGCGACTGCGCGCGGGTGGAGAACCCGGGCGGGGCCGGCACCGAGCCCCGCGACTGGGTGGAGCACGTCGGGGACGGGGACCGGCTCGAGCCCCGGTCGCTCTACCTCGACCAGCTGGCCCGCCGCACCGGCGCCGACGCCACCTCCGCCCCGCCCGCGCCCTCACCGGAGCCGACCGGTGACGACGGCGCGCCGGTGGGTCTGCTCGTCGGCGGCGGGGTGCTGCTGCTCGCCGCGGTGGCCGCGGGCGCCCTGGCCCTCGCCCGCCGGCGCCGTGTGGACTCGACGTAACCTGGGGCGGTGAGCGAACCAGACCCGGCAGCACAGGACCACGCCCGCACGCTCGTCGCCTCGTACTGCTTCCCCCCGTACAGCGACACCGCCGGCATCGTCGCCGCGAAGCGGGTACGCGAGCGCGGCGAGCCGGTCGACGTCATCGCCAACGCGATGGACTCCATCCGGCAGCAGGACAGCTCGCTCACACAGATCGGCGGGGACCTGGTGCGGCGGTTCACCGCCCTGCGGACCCCGTCCGCGTTCTCCTCCTGGCGGTCGATCTCGACCTACGCCGAGCGCGGCTACGACGTGGCACTGCGCTGGGAGGCGGAGCAGGGGCGCTACGAGCGCGTCTACAGCCGCGCCCAGTTCGCCGCGTCCCACTTCCTCGCCGGCCGGTACAAGCACGCCCGGCCCGAGACAACGTGGGTGGCCGAGTTCTCCGACCCGCTCTCCCACGACGTCCTGGGCGCGGCCCGCGTCGCCCCGGTCGGGGACGACCGGCTGGCCGAGATGGTGCCGTCCTGGGTCGAGTCGGCGGGCTTCGCGCTGCCGGACAACGAGAACATGAACGAGTGGTGCGAGGTGGTGACCTTCGCGCTCGCCGACCGGATCATCTTCACCAACGAGCTCCAGCGTGACTTCATGCTCGAGCGCTGCCACGACCCGCGCCTCGCCCGGCGGGCAGCGGAGGTGTCGGTCGTCTCGCCCCACCCCACCCTCCCCCGCTCCTACTACGGGCTGGTGCGTAGCCAGTACGCCGTGGACCCGGACCGGGTGAACATCGGCTACTTCGGCAACTTCTACGCCAACCGCGGGGTCGGGCTGCTCCTCGACGCGCTCGCCGGGCTGCCCCGCGGGCTGCGGGACCGGCTGCTCGTCCACGTGTTCACCAGTAAGGTCGATGAGCTCGCCGAGTCGGTCGGGGACGCGGGGCTCGCCGACGTCGTGCGCGTCAACCCGTACGTGCCCTACCTGGAGTTCCTCAACCTCGCCGACCGCATGGACGTCCTCCTGGTGAACGACGCCGTCACCCCGCCCGGCGGCACCGTCAACCCGTTCCTCCCCTCCAAGTGGAGCGACTACCGCGGCAGCTCCACCCCGGTATGGGCGATCGTGGAGGAGGGCAGCTCGCTGAGCCGGATGGAGGGCATCCGTTTCCGGTCGCCGGTGGAGCACTTGTCGGCGCTCCAGCAGGTGCTCGCCGAGCTCGCCACGTCCGAGTCCGCTGCCGTGCCCGTCTCCTAGGCCTCGCCGAGGACGACGGCCCGGTAGGAGTCCTCCAGGGTGCGTGGGTCGAAGCGCTGCCGGAACCGCTCCCGGGCAGCCGCCGACTCCCGCTCCCAGACGTCCCGGTCAGCGGACGCCAGGATGCGCTCGGCCGCCTCCTGCGGCGTGTCGACGGCGCACTCCGGCCCGAACAGCTCACCCACGGCGTCGAGGTGCCGGAAGGCCGGCCAGTTGCGGAACACGGGCACGGCCTGGGCCGCCACCATCTCCACCGCTCCGACGTGCCACGACTCCCGCAGGCTGCTGCTCAGCGCGAAACCCACGTCGGAGAGGTGGGCGGGCAGGTTCGTCGTGTAGCCGACGTAGCTCACCGCCCCCACGACGTCGGGCTCCAGGGCCCGGGCACGGAACTCCTGGGCGTAGCGGTGCTCGGACAGTCGACGCGGCCGGGCGGGGAAGTCCGCGCCGATGAGCTTGAGCCGCCACTGCGGGTCGTGCCGGCGGAGCAGGGCGAGCACCTCCAGGGCCCAGATCGGGTCCTTGACCTTCTGCGCCCACCCGACGAGGCCGAGGGTGCGGTGGGCGGTGGCCCCCTTGTGCTCGGGGGTGAACCGGTCGAAGTCCACGCCGTTGCCGATGACGTGGCAGCGCACGTGTGCGATCTGCTCGCCGAGCACCGACTGGGCCGCGCGGCGCATGTGCTCGCTGACGAAGATGGCGTCGGTGACCCGGCTCCAGTCGAGGAGGTGCTGCCAGGGCGAGAGCAGGTCCACCCCGTGGAGCCGCACCACGAGCCGCGCTGTGGGGGGCACGAAGAGGCTGGCGAGCACCGCCCCCTTGTCGGCCCAGTCGGCGAAGACGACGTCGGCGGCCGCGAGCTGCTCCCGCACGTCCGCCGGAGCCTCGGGCAGGGTGCCGAGGCTCGCCTGCAGGCGCTCACGCACGATGCGCGGGTCGGGGCCCGTGCTCGCCAGGGCCGGGCGGATCGACGCGAGCTGGAGGACGTCGACGTCGGCGTGGCCCTCGAGTGCGTTCGCCACGATCCGCCAGAAGCGGGGGTAGGCACCCGGCAGCAGCAGCACCCGCGGTCGTGCACCGGCGCGGCCGGTCGGGGCGTCGGTCACCGGGTGTTCCACCGGTCCGGTGAGGAGCTGCCAGGTGCGGGAGCGGCGCAGCGGTGCGAACAGGGCCTCGGGGTCGGCGAGGACCGGGGGCGCGGCCACGTTGGTGGTCGCCTCCGGGTTGAGGAGGAGCTCGAGCACCGCGCTGGCGAGGAACGCGGCGTGGTCGACGTCCCCCTCGGCCAGGGCCCGGTCGGCGGCGTCCATGACCTGTCCGGCGACCTCGGAGACGTCCTCGGGCCGGAGCGACGCGCTCTCGATCGCCTGCGCGATGTGCTCGACGAGGTCGAGCTCGGCGGACGGGTTCCCCGCCTGCCGGGCGCTCGCGACGACGGTGCGGGCCTCGGCAAGGTGCACCTTGCGCACGAGCCGCCACGCGGTGAGGACCCACAGGTGCGACGGGACGGCCGCCCTCGCCGTCGCCAGCTCCTGCGCCGACGTCGCCACGGCCTCCGCCTGTCGACCGGTGAGGTCCGCCGAGGCAGCCGCCGCTTCGAGGACCATCACGTGGAGGGCATCCGTCGGGCGCACGGTGAGGCCGGCGTGCCCGCCGATGTCGGTGCCGGCGGCGTCGACCGCGACCACGTCGGCACCGGCCGCCAGGGCGGCGAGCTCCGAGCGCTGCCGGGTGGCTGCGAGGCGGATCGCGGTGGCCGCCGGGCGCAGGTGCGGCGCGGCGGCCTGCGCCGCACGGACGGCCGAGGTCCGCAGGCGCTGGAGCTTGCGCAGGGCACCGGTTCGGGCCCTTGCGGTGGTGCCGACCGGGTCCGCGACGGTGCTCAGCTGGAGGTTCTGCGTCCTGCGGAACGCGGGGCCGAGCGTTCCGTGGTGCCAGACGGTGCTCACCTGGACCCCTGCCGAGCGGAGGAAGGTCACCTGCCGGCGCAGGAGGTTGAGCGACCGGGCGCTGCCGGCGAGCAGCAGGAGACGGCGGCGCACCGGTCCCGCGTGGTAGGCGGGGGCATAGCCCGAGGAGCGGGTCGGGTCGGCGGCCGCCGCCTGCCGCGGCGTGAGGAACACGGAGTAGTGCTCGACCACGAGCTGGACGATCGGGGCCCGGTCGCCCGGGTGACGCTGCGTTCCGGAGGTGAGGCGAGCGATCTCCCGCGCCACGCGCTCCGGCGGGTGGTCCTCCGGGCCGGGCCCGGCGACCGGGCGACCGTCGGCGGGGACCGGCACGAGGCGGTAGCTGCAGAAGCGGCGGACGAACGGGGTGTGGAGCCGGACGTTGAAGAGCAGGTCCGGGTCGAGGCTGTCCGGGTCGAAGCGCAGCCCGGTCAGCCAGTCTCGCGGGTAGAGCTTGCCGGACACCGTGCGGCAGGCCGCCACCGAGCGGTGGACGGGGACGGTGTCGGCGCCCTGGCCGTCGGTGAGGGAGGCTCGCTCCGACTCACCGACGAGCGCGGGTACGTCGATGGCGTCGGCCCGCTGCAGCAGCCTCCGCAGGGCGTCGGTGGGCAGCTCGGTCCCCGGGTCGAGGAACAGCACGTGCTGCCCGCGTGCCGCGGCCAGGCCGACGTTCCGCCCGTCGGCGACGGTGCCCTCGTGGGGCGGGAGCACCGTGGCACCGGACGGGGGCTCGGGGACGCTGTGGTCGCGCGGCGGGACGATGAGGACCTCGACGCGGCCCTCGACGTCCTGCCGCTCCAGGGAGCCGAGCGTCGGCCCGGCCGAGGAGGGGTTGGTGTCCGGGGACCAGGTCACGATCACCGAGACCTCGGGGTCCGGGGTGCGGGGCGGCTCCATGCCGGGCAGGCTCCCTTCGGCGGCGGCTCGGCGACCGCCCTACTCTACGTGTGTCGCGGCGGCGGGTGTCACAGGTCCTCCGGGTCGCGGCCGAGCATGTGCGCGACGTGCTCGCGCAGCACCTCCTCCACGACGATCGCCAGCTCGGTGGAGTTCTCGCAGCGCGACTGGATGGGCCGGCGGTAGAGGACGATCCGGTCGGCGAGCCCGGCCGCCGGGTCCGCGGGGAAGTAGCGGCCCAGCGCGATGGCGTCCCGCTCCCACGGGCTGGGGTCCGACGGGGGCACCTCCTCGACGGCGAACTCGACCGACGACAGCTGCCGCCCCCACCGCTTCTCCAGCCGCTGGACGGCGGCGAGGACCGCGTCGTCGAAGGCCTCGGCGCGGGTGCGCCAGCCCGGCAGGGTGGGCGGGAGCAGCGGCCCGCGCAGGCCGCGCCCGCGGCGGTCGCGGCGTCGCGCGGTGCGCCGGGCCGGGATCGCGGGGAGGAGAGGGTCGTCCACCCCTCGATGCTACGGCGCGGTGGGGCTGCCGCCGCCGGAGGGCAGGGCGGCACCGACTCCGGCGTGGCCGGCCGGGTGCGTCGGCGGGACGTTGTACGGTCGGGGGCGTGAGAGTCTTCCGCCACTGCACGCGTGCCGCCTGCGCCAACCCGGCCGTGGCGACCCTCACCTACGTGTACGCCGACTCCACCGCCGTCCTCGGGCCGCTGGCCACCCACCCCGAGCCGCACTCCTACGACCTGTGCGAGGAGCACGCCCACCGGCTCACCGCCCCGCGCGGCTGGGAGGTGGTCCGTCTCGCCACCGAGTTCGTGCCGGCCCCGCCCAGCCCGGACGACATCGAGGCGCTGGCCGAGGCGGTGCGGGAGGCCTCCAAGGCACGGCCGGGCCCCTCGCTCCCGGCCGACCGCCCCAGCACGGCGCCGGCGCCGGTCACCCACCGGCTCCCCGAGCCGGAGGTGGGCCGCCGCGGGCACCTTCGCGTGCTGCGCGGCGAGGCAGACTGAGCCGGAGCGGCTAGC